>JAIKWS010000118.1 GCA_024684515.1 Prevotella sp. | reverse complement strand
ATCGTCTTCGACTACAACAAGCCCATCGTCACCAATACCTACGTGAATACCTTCGACACCGACTATCCGTCGTCGTCGATTACAAAGGTGGAGGAGAAAGATGGTAAACTCGTTGTGACCCTGAGCGGTTCGGATGCCACCTCTGGCATCGGCACCTACCACATCTTCGCCTTCAAGAACGGCGGCGAGGCAGAGCAAGTGGCAACTGTCACCCAAGGCAATCAGGCCACTTTCACCTGCGAACCTGGTACAAAGTACGGACTCTGCGTAATCGCAACCGATAACGTAGGCTGGAATGAGCCGAAGGACATCAAGGCAGAGATTGAAGTAACGACCAGCGGAACGGGCATCAACAATGTCCTCATCGACAATCCGTCAGCCAACGACTTCATCGACCTGCAAGGCCGTCGCGTCAAAGCCCCGAAGGCCTCCGGCATCTATATCCAGAACAAGAAGAAAGTGGTTGTCAAGTAATTCATGACACATCGGGGGCAGGATACATTGTGACATGAGTCCTCAAGCTAAAAAGAATCGCTATCATTGCTGGTAGCGATTCTTTTTGCAATCAAGATTTACCGATTAAAAATTGGAAGTCTCGAAATAAGTTCGTATCTTTGCGGCGTCAAACCAATTATAATTAAATCGATATGGAAACAACAAAGAAAAAAAAGGACTCGTGAGGAAGTGCGCGCTGCTTTCCGTGAGTATCTGGATGAAAAGAAAAAGCGCATGGAAGAAAAACAACGTGAACTCGAAGAAATTCATGAGATGAGAATGTCGGGGAGGGTACCAACGGACGGTGATAGGTGCTGTGTTCTGCCCTGATTTGCGTTATCAATTAAGGAGATTAAACCCATTCGCGAGACCATTTTAGGGTTACGAATAAGAAACCTAACTCCTTCACCAATCCTCCCAATATGCATATCCCCGCATTATAGCCGCCCCTTATCAAGGGGCTCTAAATCCCCGTTTTACCTTTATTTTAGGCCGAATTGCGTTAATTCTCCAAAATCCGTTGTTCTTTACAAGCTTTTTTCGTATCTCTGGCTTCGCCGAAGATCCTGTCACTCGGAAATGAAAAGAAAAACTCGTTTTCCTTTTGCATTTCTCTCGTTTTTTCGTATCTCTGGCTTTCGCCGAAGATACTGACACTCGGAAATGAAAAGAAAAACTCGTTTTCCTTTTGCATTTCTCTCGTTTTTTCGTATCTTTGCGGCATATTTTGAAAAAATCCTATGAAAAAGCTATTAACGGCGGTGCTTACCTTAGCATGGCTGACTCCTATAGCGACGATGAGCCAGCAAAGGACCATAGAACTGAAAGTTGTCGAAACGAGCGATGTGCATGGACACTTTTTCCCCTACGACTTCATTGAAGGTCGTGGGTTGCAGGGCACTCTGTCGCGTGCGAATACCTATATCAATCGTCTGCGTGCGCAATACGGCAACAGGCTGTTGCTGATTGACAATGGCGACATCCTGCAGGGACAGCCCTGTGTCTACTGGTCGAACTACGTCATGCCCGACGATGCGAACCTGGCAGCCCGTGTGATCAACTACATGGGCTACGATGCCGAGACCGTGGGTAATCATGACATAGAGACAGGTCATAAGGTCTACGACAAGTGGATCCGCGAGGTGCGCTGTCCCATGTTGGGTGCCAATATTGTGGATACAGGCAATAACCTGCCCTATGTTCATCCCTATGCCCTGATAGAACGGGAGATAGCAGGTGACGATCCACATGCTGCACGCACGAAGGTGAGGATAGCCATCATAGGTATGATCACCCCCACCATCTCATGCTGGCTGGGCGAACAGCTGTGGCAAGGGCTGGAGTTTCAGGAGATGGTAGGGTGTGCTCGCAGATGGGTGAAATACGTGCAGCAAGTGGAGCATCCCGACCTGATACTCGGACTCTTCCATAGTGGGCTGAGCGGTGGCATCGTCATGGAGAACGGCCTGGAGGAAAACGCCACAGAGCGCGTGGCCAGGGAGGTAGACGGTTTTGATGCCATCTTCTTCGGGCACGATCATCAGTTGCACAACCAGACGCTGAAGAGCCCCTCGGGGCGTGATGTGCTATGTATCGACCCCTCGTGCTACGTCAAGAACCTGGCAGAGGCAACCATCACGCTGACCTATGATGGTGACAAGCTGGTGGGCAAGCAGGTGAAGGGTGAGTTGATAGATGTGAGAAACGAGGAGATAGACCAGCAGATGGTGAGCCATTTCCAGACCGATATCGACAAGGTGAAGGCCTATGTGGGTAGGCAGATAGGAACGTTCGTCACCGAGGCCAGCACTCGCGACAGCTATTTCGGCAACTCTGCCTTCACGGACTTCATCCATCAGCTGCAGTTGCAGATTACGGGTGCCGATATCTCGCTGAATGCCCCCCTGTCGTTCGATGAGAAGATCAATAAGGGACCTATCACCGTGGCAGACATGTTCAAGCTCTATCGCTTTGAGAATCTGCTCACTGTGATGACGATGACAGGCCGTGAGCTGCGCGGACACCTGGAGATGAGCTACGATCTGTGGACCAACACGATGAGCAGCGCCAGCGACCATCTGCTGAAGCTGAATGCCAACAGCCGCAACGACCAGCAGCGGATGGGCTTCACCAACTACACCTTCAACTTCGACTCGGCCATGGGCATCGACTACGAGGTGGACGTCACCAAGCCGGAAGGTGAGAAAGTGCGCATCCTGGGCATGTCGAACGGCGAGCCCTTCGATGAGAACAAAGTCTATAAAGTAGTGATGAACAGCTATCGTGCCAATGGTGGCGGTGACCTGATCGTGAAAGGTGCCGGCATCCCAAAGGACGAGATCCAGAGTCGCATCATCTATCAGAGTGACAAAGACCTGCGCTACTATCTGATGCAGGAGATAGAACGTATGGGCAAAGTAACGCCCCGTGCAGGCCACAACTGGAAATTCGTACCAGAGAAATGGGTGAAGGCAGCAGCAAAACGTGACCGTCAGATTATATTCAACCGATGAAAAAGACAATCCTGACACTGGCGATGATGGCAGCCACCACGATGGTGACAGCTGCCGAGTATAACATCAAGAGCTACGGTGCCGTAAGCGACACCACCGTGCTTAGTACAGAGGCCATCCAGCAGGCTATCGATGCGTGCCATGCTGACGGAGGCGGCAGGGTGGTGGTGCCGGCAGGTGACTATACCATCGGCACATTGCAACTGCGTAGCCATGTGGACCTGCACCTGGAGCAGGGTGCCACGCTGTATGGCAGCACGAAGCTGGGCGACTATCGCAAGATGACATCGAGCTATCTGTCGCTACGCACACAAACCCCCACCGTACAGCTGATCTATGCCGACAGCATCTGTGATGTCAGCATCAGCGGAGAGGGAACCATCGACGGGCGGGGGGCGGCCTTCGAGAAGCTGTCGTGGAACGATGAGGGCATCACACGCCCCCATCTGCTGCGATTCATACAGAGTCGGGATATCACCATCAGTGGCATCACCATGCGCAACTCAGGCTGCTGGATGCAGCACTATCTGGCCTGCGACCGCCTGCACATACATGGCATCACGGTGTTCAACCGCAACAACTACAACAACGATGCCTTGGACCTGGATGGCTGTCACGATGTGGTGGTGAGCGACATGATTGCCGACAGCGATGACGATGGCATCACCCTGAAGAGCACGTCGCCACGGCGTTGCGAGAACATCGTCATCAGCAACTGCATCGTCAGCAGCCACTGTAATGCCATCAAGCTGGGAACAGAAACCAATGGCGGCTTCTGCAATATCAACATCAGCAACTGTGTGGTCAAGCCATCGGCCGACCAGTCGAGCCAGTTCTTTGGCGACCCATCGAAACGTGGCACATCAGCCATCTCGCTAGAGATTACCGATGGCGGCACGATGGAGAACGTCCACGTGAGCAACATCGTGGTAGAGGGCACAGAGTCGCCAATCTTCATCCGTCTGGGCAACAGGGCTCGCGGCTATGCCGAGGGCATCCCCGTAGAGAAGATAGGGAGCATAAAAGGCATACACCTCAATAATATCACCGTGAATAACGCAGGCCGCACGGGCTGCAGCATCACCGGTCTGCCTGGTCATCCTGTCGAAGAAGTCTGGCTCAGTGATATCACCATCCGCCAGCAGGGAGGATGCGATGCCGTGGCGGTGCCTGCCGACGAGAAGGAAAAAGACTATCCCGAGGCAACGATGTGGGGTGTGCTGCCCGCCAAGGGCTTCTTCGTGCGACATGCCCGCCATGTCAGCTTCCGTGATGTGGAAATAATCAGCATGGCATCCGACCAGCGTCCCGACTATGTAAAGATTGACGTAGAATGAGAAACGGTATCCTAACAGCATTGCTACTGCTGCAGGCTGTACTGGCGGCAGGTGCACAGACAGATACGGAGCACGTGAGAGTGACCAATCTGCCACATGTCTATCTCGAGACCTTCTCCGGGCAACCCATCACGAGCAAGAATATCATGATACTGGCTCGCATGTGGTATGTGGACGAGCAGGACAACGTCACCTACTATGATTCGCTTCAGACGCGGGTGCGTGGCAACTCTACCGCCAACCTGGCCAAGAAACCCTATAAGCTCAAGTTCCAGAGCAAGGTAAAGCTGCTGGGCAAGGGACGTGCCAATACGAAGAAATGGACGCTGCTGGCCAATCATGCCGACAAGACCCTGTGGCGCAATGCGCTCACCAGCCTGATGGGAGAGTGGACGGGACTGCCCTTCAATCCTGCTGCCAAGTTCGTAGACCTGACACTGAACGGGGAGTATATCGGCAACTATCAACTCTCAGACCAGGTAGATGTGAGGAAGTACAGGGTGGACGTCGCAGAGCAAGACAGCCACCTGACGTCAGCGAGTAACATCACCGGCGGCTATCTGCTAGAGGCTGATGGCTTTGCCGATTTTACCACCCAGGCACAGGGTCCCTACGGCTCACCAACCGGCTTCTACTCGAGGGTGATAGGAGCACCAGTGAGAATACACTATCCTGACGAGGACGAGATAGCCCCGGAACAATACAGCTATATCAGAGGGGTCGTTGACGACTTCGAACAACGTCTGTTCGCAGATAATTTCAGAGACCCACTGACGGGCTATCGGCAGCTGGTAGACTCGGTGTCGCTAGTCAACTGGTATCTCTGCACGGAGATCTGCGCCAATGTCGATGGTTTCTTCAGTACCTATTTCTATAAGGACAGGGATGACAGCCGCCTCTACTGGGGACCGCTGTGGGACTACGACATCGCCTACAACAACGATAACCGCACGGACCGCGGAGGTACGAGCAACACAGAGCGACAGCTGATGAAAGACTATGGCTATGGGGGCAATAGGAATGGCTGCCGGAAGTGGTTCCATCAGATGTGGAACGACCCCTGGTTTGCACGTCTCGTGAATCGTCGCTACAAAGAACTGGTCAGCAACGGACTAGAGGACTATCTCAATGAGAAGATTGACAGTCTTGTCACATTGCTGGACGCCTCGCAGCAGTTGAACTATGAGCGATGGGGCATCAACGTCAGGGCACTGCGAGAACGAATACTGCATAGCAGCTACGATCGCTATGTGGATGACGTGCGCACCTTCATCAGCCGCCATCTGGATTTCCTTTCCGAGACCTTTGATGCCTTGCAGACGAATGACCCGGTGCCTGGCGACGAAGTGAACGTTCCCGATTTCATAGCCGATGCCAATAGCTACTATGTCATTGCCAATGGCAAGACAGGTACATGTTTCGATGTGGATATGCAGACAGACGAGCTGTGTGCACGAGGGAGGGACGACAATAGCGAGAGCCAGCAATGGCAGATTACCAATCTGAGCAATGGCTATCTCTTCATCGTCAATCGCGCTACAGGACAGGCTCTTAGCGACAGCTCACCGGCAGGAAGTACTGCCACGACGAATACCGGTGGGAGCATCATGCTGGCAGAGGCCGACTCGACAGACGTACATCAGCTGTGGGACTTTGTCAGGCAGGTGGATGGGATGTACAATATCATCAGCCGGTGGAGCTATCATGCTGCAAACCTCAATGGTGGCAGCGCTGCCGACGGTACAAGGATCATCAGCTATACCAGTGATGGACGCAATGCCTCGTCGTCCAACAGACTATGGCGCATCAAGAAGTCGGAGACGATAGTTGAAGATGGCATGAACAGCCTGGCACAGGATTTCGCCCTGGCATACGATCCCCATCAGGAACGTCTGCACTTTGGTGCCGACGACTTGCAAGCCCTCTCCTTCCGTGTCTCCATCTACGACCGCGCCGGCCGACTGGCAGCCACCTTCCGTGCTTCTGACGGCTTTATGATGTCAGCCCTTCCACCAGGTCTTTACATTATCTCATGGAACTATAATGGACGTCGTGAAAGTGTGAAACTGACGAAATAAAGGCTTTTCCTGAGTGCACTAGAACAGGTCGTGGCGGGAAAGAAGCTGGAGGACTGGCAGAAGCTTGCTGTGGCCTGTTGGCATACACAGGTGGAATCGTCATGGGTCAATAGCTATTTTCTTGCCAAAAAAATGCCATGAGCGCCATTTCGGCATGAAAATTGCTGGTGAATTGGTAAAAAGGAGGTAAAGAAATGGCATTTATTGATTATTACAAGATTCTTGGTGTCTCGAAAGACATAGCGCAGAAGGATGTTAAGAAGGCCTATCTGAAACGGGCCAAGCAGTTTCATCCCGACCTGCATCCCGACGACCCAAAGGCAAAAGCCAAGTTCCAGGCCCTGAACGAGGCCTATGACGTGATTGGCGATGCCGAGAAGCGTAGGAAATACGATCAGTATGGTGAGCAATGGCGTGAGGCAGAGCAGTTTGGCGGTGCCGGCCCGCGTACTGGTGGCGGCTCGCCTTTCGAGGGCTTTGACTTCAGCAGTTTCCAACGGGGTGGAGGTGGCGGCTTCAGCTCGTTCTTTGAGGATTTGTTCGGACACTCTGGTGGATTTGGTGGCTTTCGCCAGGAGCGGGCACAGCCTCAAGAGACGCAGGCCACTATAAATATAGATATGTATACCGCTCTGTTGGGTGGCGAAGTGGTGGTAGGCCTGACAGATGGGCAGAAGCTGCGACTGAAGGTGAAGGCGGGCACACAGCCAGGAACGAAGGTACGCCTACGAGGCAAGGGACAGGGAGGCACAGACCTCATCCTGACCTATCAGGTGACGTTGCCGACGACCCTGAGCAATCGCCAGCGCCAATTGCTGGAAGAGATGCGTAGAAACTAAATCATCCTTGATTATATGATAGGGCTACTGGCGTAAGTTCAGCAGGCTATCATCAAAATAGAATACCGTCCGAACAGCTCGGGCGGTATTCTGCTTGTCCTGGACCATCTGCTATATCATTGCTTTCAGCAACTGTTCTGCTCGTTTTGCTATATCATTGCTTTCAGCAACAGTTCTGCTCGTTCCAGGTCCTCAGGTGTGTCAATGCCAACGGTTTCCACATCCGTAAGTCCCACCTTGATGCGATAGCCATACTGCAACCATCGCAGTTGCTCCAGGCTCTCAGCCTTTTCCAGAGGACTCTGAGGCAGCTTCGTTATTTGCTCTAGAACCTCGCGACGATAGGCATAGAGGCCCAGGTGCTTCAGGAAAGGGAAGTGCTGTAGCCACGATGGATGTTCGGCTCCACGTATGAAGGGGATGACGGAGCGGCTGAAGTATAATGCGTAGCCCCTCATGTCGCATACGATCTTGGGTGAGTTGGCATTGTCGACCTGCTCCATTGTCTCGAAAGGCTTGCCAATGGTGCCAATCTGCGTATCCTCATCGTCGAAGAGATGGATGATTGTCTCTATCTGTGACTGTTGGACAAAGGGCTCATCACCCTGAACGTTAATGACAACGTCGGCTGTGGTGCCAATATGCTCCACGGCTTCCTGAATGCGGTCTGTGCCACTTTTGTGGTCTGAACGCGTCATAACAGCCTGTCCGCCAAATTTTTGTACGGTATCAAAGATACGCTGGTCGTCGGTGGCTACCCATACGTTCTTCTCCTCAATCAGACCGGTGTCTGCAGTGGGGTGGGAGAGGACAGTGTTCACTTGTTCATAAACCCTTAGGATAACGGGCTTCCCCCCCAGCATGGCCAATGGCTTGCCAGGGAAACGGGTGGATGCGTAGCGAGCAGGAATAATGGCGATATACTTCATGTCTTATGTACAATTTACGTGCAAAGTTACGAAAAATTCTTAATTCTTCTATGTAAAATCTTAAATTCTTTGTTGGCCTGCGTTTTTTTTTGTACTTTTGGTGGTTAAAATTTGAATACGCATGAATATCCGACAAATATTTCTTACTATATTACTGACGATGCTCCCGCTGGGCATTCATGCTCAGAGCATCACGCTAGGGTCTTGTACTACTCGTGACGGTGGCGAGTATAATGGCGAAATGACTCAGGGGAAACCCAACGGAAAGGGTAAGACCACCTGGAAAAACGGCAACTGGTATGAGGGCGACTATGTGAAAGGCAAGCGACAGGGTACGGGTACCTATGTCTTCGCTGATGGCGAGCGCTATGAGGGCCAGTGGCTGGATGACCATCAGCACGGACAGGGCACCTACTGGTTTATGAACAACAATCGCTATGAGGGGCTGTGGTATGCCGACTATCAGCAGGGGCATGGCGTGATGCACTATTATAATGGAGATGTATACGACGGCAACTGGCATGCTGACAAGCGTCAGGGCAAGGGCAAGTACACCTTTGCCAGTGGAGCCTACTACGACGGGGAGTGGAAGGAAGACCAGAAAGACGGACAGGGCTTCTTCAGCTGGGGCGACGGCTCTACCTATGAAGGTGAATGGCTGGCAAACAAGCGATCGGGCAAGGGTACCTATCGGTATGCCAGTGGTGATCTCTACGTAGGTCAATGGAAGGAAGACCTGCAGCACGGACGCGGCATCTACCGCTTCCAGAATGGCGATATCTACGAAGGCGACTATCTGAAAGGAGCACGCACAGGCATGGGCATCATCAAATATGCCAATGGCGACAAGTATACAGGACAATTCCAGAATGGTGACAAGAGTGGACAGGGCACCGTGGTGTGGGCTAATGGCACACAGTACCAGGGGCAGTGGAAAAACGACAAACCCAATGGCAAGGGCAAGCTGATGACCAAGCAGGGCGACACCGTGGAGGGAATGTTCAAGGACGGACAGCCCAATGGGGAGTGTATAGGGCACATGGCAGATGGCTCGAAGTTCAAGGCCAACTTTGTGAATGGGCTGCGACATGGTGCTGCCATAGAGGAAAACAAGGACGGACAGCGATTCGAGGGTAATTATGCCAATGGCAAACGTGACGGGAAGTTCGTGGAGAAAGACCGCAATGGCAGTATCACGGCACAGGGCACATATGTCAATGGCATACGCAAAGTGGATCGCTAGTTTTTAAAATCAATAAATCAACTAACTATGATTATCGACACATTAGACAACCTCGCTAGTTACGAGGCCTTGAATCCCTACTTCAAAGACGTAGTGGATTTTCTGAAGAAGAACGATCTGAACAAGCTCGAGGCTGGTAAGTATCAGATAAAGGGCGGTGACCTTTTTGTGAATATCACCATGGCCAAGGGACGCACTCCTGATGCTGCCGTGCTGGAGACTCACCGGAAGATGATCGATATACAGATCCCCCTCGACGGGCCAGAGACCTTTGGCTATACCCCCTTGTGCCGACTGCCGGAAGAGGAGTACAATGCCGAGAAGGACATCACCAAGTATGGCGACATCATGGCAGAAAGCTTCGTAGACTGCCAGCCTGGCATGTTTGCCATCTTCTTCCCACAAGACGGACATGCACCATGCATCTCGATGGCTCCTGAGATTAAGAAAGCAATATTCAAAGTAAAAGCATAATAAAAATACTATGGCAAAGAAAGTTGGCGAAAAGAAAGTAGCGACTAAGACAACGAAGAAACCCAAGGCAGCACAGCAAGCCCTTGAGGCTCCTAAACATATCGGGCTGGTACAGAACGATGGCTGGCTCGAGCCCTACGAGGATGCCATCCGTGGACGTCATGACCATGCTCTGTGGAAACTACAGCAGTTGACCCAGAAAGGCAAGAAGACACTGAGTGACTTTGCTACCGGACATCTGTTTTTCGGACTGCACAAGCTGACCAGGGGATGGGTGTTCCGCGAGTGGGCACCAAATGCTACCGACATCTATCTCATTGGTGACTTCAGCGACTGGAAGGAAGACGAGAAGTATCGTTGCAAGCGTATCGAGGGCACTGGCAACTGGGAGCTGAAGCTGAAGGAGAAAGACCTGAAGCATGGACAGCTCTATAAGATGAAGGTGAAATGGAACGGTGGTGAGGGTGAGCGCATTCCCGCATGGTGCCGTCGTGTCGTTCAGGACGACCAGACCAAGATCTTCTCTGCACAGGTCTGGAATCCTGCTGTTCCCTACGTGTGGAAGAAGGCAGGTTTCAAACCCAAGAAGAACCCACTGCTCATCTACGAGTGCCATGTGGGTATGGGCGAGGATGCCGAGAAAGTAGGCACCTATACGGAATTCAAGGACAATGTGCTGCCACGAGTGGCTAAGGACGGCTATAACTGCATACAGGTGATGGCTATCCAGGAGCATCCCTACTATGGCTCCTTCGGCTATCACGTGTCGTCGTTCTTCGCTCCTAGCAGTCGCTTTGGTACGCCAGAGGAACTCAAGGCTCTCATCGACGAAGCCCACCGGCTGGGTATTGCCGTGATTATGGATATTGTACACTCGCATGCCGTGAAGAACGAGGTGGAAGGACTGGGCAACCTCTGTGGCGACCCCAATCAGTTCTTCTATCCTGGCGAACGCCATGAGCATCCCGCCTGGGACTCGCTGTGCTTCGACTATGGCAAGGACGATGTCATCCACTTCCTGCTTTCCAACTGCAAATACTGGCTCGAGGAGTTCCATTTCGATGGATTCCGCTTCGACGGAGTCACCTCGATGCTCTATTATAGCCACGGGCTGGGTGAGGCCTTCGGAGGATATGGTGACTATTTCAATGGCCATGAGGACGACAATGCCATTTGCTATCTCACCCTGGCCAACAAGCTCATCCATGAGGTCAATCCCGAGGCTATCACCATTGCCGAAGAGGTGAGCGGCATGCCAGGACTGGCTGCCAAGTTCGAGGATGGTGGCTTTGGCTTCGACTATCGCATGGCCATGAACATTCCCGACTACTGGATCAAGACGATCAAGGAGGTGAGCGATGAGAACTGGAAGCCAAGCTCGATATTCTGGGAGGTGAAGAACCGTCGTCCTGACGAGAAGACCATCTCCTACTGCGAGAGCCACGACCAGGCACTCGTGGGCGATAAGACCATCATCTTCCGACTCATCGATGCCGATATGTACTGGCACTTCGCCAAGAAGGACATCAACGGGGTGGCTGAGCGTGGCATTGCCCTGCACAAGATGATACGTCTGGTCACGGCAGCTGCCATCAATGGTGGCTATCTCAACTTCATGGGCAATGAGTTCGGACATCCAGAGTGGATTGACTTCCCACGTGAAGGCAATGGGTGGAGCTATAAGTATGCACGAAGGCAGTGGAACCTCGTCGACAACAAGGATTTGTGCTATCACTGGTTGGGCGACTTCGACAAGGCCATGCTGCATACCATCAAGTCGGTGCGTAACTTCCAGAACAAACCGGTGGTGGAGATCTGGCACAACGATGGCGACCAGGTGCTGGCATTCATGCGTGGCGACCTGCTCTTCGTATTCAACTTCTCGCCTACCCAGTCCTATACCGACTACGGCTTCCTCGTACCTACAGGCTCCTATGAAGTGGTGCTCAATACCGACTCCAAGGACTTTGGCGGCTTTGGCTTTGCCGACGACACCTTGACGCACTTTACCAACTACGATCCGCTCTATGTGAAAGATCGTAAGGAGTGGCTGAAACTCTACATCCCTGCCCGGTCGGCTGTGGTACTGAAGAAGAATTGATGCATGCGTCGTAGCCAGCCGTCTATCCTTATCAGGGTGGTATGTGCCATCCTGTTCCTGCTCTTCACGTTTGCCTGGCTCTTCTGGTTCCAGGCCGACGTGCTGGCAGTGGCTCAGCATGGGTTGAGCCAGGGCAAGACACACTACGACCGCAGTGTGGGAGCCATTATCTGTACGGCTGTACTGATGCTCATACAGTTGCTGGTCTTTGGGCTGACACGACTGTCGCGGGGAGTACATGCACTGACCTATTTCCCTTCCTTCCTGCTGCTGGCCTTTATCTCACGTGTCAGCTATCCCTTCCACTGTGGGGCATGTCCCTGGATCATGCTTGCCGCATTGGTCGTATGGGGGGTGGTGGCCTTTCTGGCTCGGAAGATTTCCACGCTGACTCATGATGATCGTACTGAGCCCGGTCTGCTCTCTCGTCGTGTATGGGTCAACGTGCTGCAGATGGCAGTCATGATGCTGGGTGTAGCCCTGGCAAGCAATACCAATGCCGTAGACCATTTCAAGGCTCGTGCCGAGACGGCTATCATCGAGGGCAATGTGGATGGGGCACTTAGTGTGGGCAAACGATCGCTGGAGACTGACGAGAGCCTGGCTATGTTGCGCATCTTCGCACTGGCTCAGAAAGGACAGCTGGGAGAACGGCTCTTTGAATATCCCGTTGTCGGCAGCAGTCTTGATATGTTACCGATGAAAGGCAGCAAGGCAGCGCTTCAGCTGATGCCCGACACCATCTTGTGGGACTCCTTTGGCGTTCGTCCCGACACCATCGTCATCAGGAGCGATTCTGCTCTGCGGGCTGTCGTGCAAAAGAATGACTTGCGGCAGAAAGACTATCTGAACGAGACAACCTATGCCCGTACACTGTTTGTAGGGCAGTATCTGGATTCGCTCGAGCACGACTCGCTGGCAACACCCCTCTATCGCGACTATCGGCTGGCGGGATTTCTCATCGATCGCAGTCTTGATTCCTTTGTCCTGAGGCTGCCCCGTTACTATGCCATCAACGATTCACTGCCCCGCCACTACCGCGAGGCATTGGTGCTCTATCGTCATCTTTCTGCACATCGCAACGACTCCCTCATGGGGCTCTCGTCAATGAACTTCGACAGAGACTCCCTACTTACTATTCGCTTCCATGACTTCCTGCGCTATGATACCCTCTATTCAACGAAGACCGAGCGACGTGTACGTTCTGAAGAAGATTTCAGGGGCACATACTGGTACTATTATTATCAATGAGACGACCAGATACTAGGCACCTTGCCCGGACAGAAGGGCAGAGCCAGTCCTGGCGGGGCCAGTAGCCAGGTGCATCTAGGTGCCTTGAGTACCATCGTGCCTATGTCATCCTCACGACAGAAGGGAAGGGAATGCCGGCAAAATATTTATCACCTCACAAAAATGACAATCCTTATGAAGACACTCTGTAAGTATATCTCTGATTATATGGGGGTGCTGGTGCTGGTTGCAGCAGTCCTGGCACTGTTGTTTCCCGATACATTGAGTCATGTGCGTCCAACGGTTATCAATCCGTTGCTGGGTGTCATCATGTTTGGTATGGGACTGACCCTTCGTCCAGACGATTTCCGTGTGGTGTTCAGCCGTCCTCGCGAGGTCGTCGTGGGATGTGTGGCACAGTTTACGGTCATGCCACTGCTGGCGTGGGTGCTGGCACGAGTGTTTAGTCTCGACGAGGCTCTCACCGTTGGTGTGGTGCTGGTAGGATGCTGTCCCGGTGGCACGGCCTCGAATGTCATCACCTATCTGTCACGTGGCGACCTGGCACTGTCTGTGGGCATGACAGGTGTCTCCACATTGCTGGCACCAGTCATGACACCTCTGCTGGTATGGCTATTGGCAGGGAAGACGGTAGATGTCAATGTGGGGGCCATGTTCCTGAGCATCCTCTGGGTGGTCATCCTGCCTATCGTCGTAGGACTGGTGGTGAAACATTTCTGGCCACGACAGACGGAGAAGGCCACGGTCTATCTGCCGGCACTCTCGTCGCTCGCCATTGCTGCCATCGTCATGATTGTCATTGCTGCCAGTGCCCACAAACTCCTTACGGGTGGACTGCTCATTGTTGTGGTGGTCATCCTCCACAATCTTTGTGGACTCGCCATTGGCAATGTCATTGGCCGCCTGCTACGGCTACCGTCAGCCAAGCGAAAGGCTATCTCTATCGAGGTGGGCATGCAGAATTCGGGATTAGCCAGCAGTCTCGCAACCCTTCATTTCGCTGCCTATCCCATGGCTACCATCCCTGGTGCTGTGTTCAGCGTCTGGCATAACATCAGTGGTGCCATCGTGGCTCGTGTCTATGCCAGAGAAGCAAAATGACGGTATAGAAGACTTCAAAAAGGTCTCAGGCTGATGCACGTCTGTTGCGTCAGCCCTTTCCTGTGGAAGCCCCTTCTTGCATTCTTTTCAAACCATTTCCCGTAGCTGGAATTCTCCCTCTAGCTTTTTTTCAAATCCTTTCCCCTGATTGGAATCCTCCCTCCAGCTTTTTTTCAAGTCCTTTACCCTGGTTGGAATTGTCCCTCCAGCTTTTTTTCAAGTCCATTCCCTTGGTTGGAATTGTCCCTCCAGCTTTTTTTCAAGTCCTTTACCCTGATTGGAATTGTCCCTCCAGCTTTTTTTTTCAAGTCCTTTCCCCTGGTTGGAATTGTCCCTCTAGCATTCTTTTTGCCAGTGGCACATACCAGTTACGGACCTCTTCTGCAGTAGGGGTGTGGTTGCCAGGAAAGTGGAAAGAATGACTATAGTGTTTCAGGAATAGCGGTTCATAGTGGGCCAGCGTGTCCTGCTCGCCGAAGAGTCCCCAGACGAGATCCTTGAAGTGGTTGTCGCAGTGTTCAAACTGCCTTGCCTCCAGTGCTGCGAACTCAGCAATCAGGGATTCGTCGATGGTAAAAAGCTGTCTGCCGTCTTTTCGTGGTGACTTGTATTCATGCGTGCCAATACGCGACTTCAGAAATGATGTCATCTCGAAGTGCGGATTGCCCAGCAAGGCAGGGGTGCCCGTGACGGGAGCCAGCATCTGTGCATAGAAAGCTCCGCAACTGTTGCCAATCAGCAGATCGGGTCGTTCCGTGGCGATAATCTCCCTGCCCGTCTCAAGTGCTTCGTGGGGGTGTATGGGTAGGTCGGGAGTCAGCACCACGGCTTCTTCCGCAAATGCAGCCCTGAGGGCAATGGCAGGAATACATTGGCCGCTGGCATAGAAGCCATGAAAGAACAGTATCTTCTTCTCGTTTGTCATACGTAGTGCCACTTGTGGTATGCTTTTGATTGGGCTGCAAAGTTACACTTTTTTCCGCATTTACGTGTCGCTCAGAAGCTTTCTTTTTCCTTTTCTACGATTTTGGGGGAATTTCTGCACTGGTTTCGGGATATTTTCGTATCTTTGCAATCTCAGTTTAAAACATCATCGACATGAAGACTAAATCGACTCTCCTCCTGATGGCACTCATGCTGTTCTTAGTGCCGTCAACCATCATTGCCGAAGAATCCCAGCAGCCAAAGCCATTCGCTCCCGTCAATCCTAATGCAACCCCCGAGGCACGGGCATTGCTGGCCAGACTCTATCAGTCGGTGGACGATGGCAAGATCATCTCCGGCTTGCATCATAATCAGTTGCAGATGCCTGCCTATATGCGCGACTTCGACCGTATCGAGGAGGCATCAGGACAGATACCCATGATATGGGGTGGCGATCTGGCGTGGGATGCCCGTCAAGTGGTGGAGATGGCCACACGTGAATATCGTCGTGGACATATAGTCACCATCATGTGGCATGTCAACCGTCCTTTCGACCGCACACGCTATGTGGATTTCAAGAACCAGACGCAGGGACCATTTTCTGAACAACAGTGGAAGGAACTCACCAGCAGTGAGCCTACAGAGATGAAACGCATGTGGACGGAGCAGGTAGACTCCATCTCACAGTTCCTCAAGGTCCTGCAGGAAAGGAATATCCCCGTGCTCTGGCGTCCCTATCATGAGATGAACGGTGAGTGGTTCTGGTGGGGAGACCGTCGTGGCGAACAGGGATTCGCGGTTCTGTGGAAGATGCTCTACGACCGTATGGTGAACTATCACCACCTCGACAACCTGCTGTGGGTATGGAATGCCAATGCACCTCGCAATACACCTGGCGATACAGCCATGGCCTATCATCTCTACTATCCTGGCAATGACTATGTCGACGTGCTCGCAACGGATGTCTACCATCGTGACTGGCGACAGTCGCATCACGACGAGCTCGTCGCACTGGGAGGTGGCAAGCTGATTGCCCTGGGTGAACTGGGTAGCCTGCCTACGCCAGAGCAGCTCAAGGCCATGAACAAGTTCGCATGGTTTATGGTGTGGACGGGCTTTACTGACGATCGCTATAACACGCTGGAGCAGCTCAAGGACATCTTCACACTTCCGCAGGTGGTCAACTACACCTCGCCTTACAGAAAATCCCCCTAACCAAGGACATTAGCTGTCATTTGCTGGACAAGCGGCTCATTGAACATATGTTCGTAGCCCATTGAACATATGTTCGTAGCCCGATGAACATATGTTCGTAGCCCGATGAACATATGTTCGTAGCCCGATGAACATATGTTCGTAGCCCGATGAACATATGTCCCTTGGCAGACGAACATAAATCTAAGGCTGAGTAGCACTTTTTACCCTCGCTACTCAGCCCTATATATATAAGATATGTATAGTAGATGTTCTTATTCCTCCTCGTAGTCGGCCAGTCCCTCTGCTTCCTCGTCGGGATCGCCATTGCCGAGGTCCATCATGGTGGAATAGTTGTCCTCGTTGATCTCGTCGTCACCGGGCTCGTCGATCATGACATCGTCTTCGTCAGGCTTGTTGAAGTTGTCCTCAATGTCAACGTCTTCATCCTCGTCGCTGTCATTCTCATTCCTACTGTTGAATTTCATGCGTGGCTTCTCTGCCTCGGGCTTAATCTTGGCAAAGATGGCTTCCACCCACGAGCCTTTGGATACCTCTAGCACGTCATAGCCATCTGCCACTTTCTTCTCGTAGAGTCCACCCTTCTTGTGCAGCCTGTCCTTGGGCAGTGTGGTGGTCGAGATGTCGAATCCGCTTTCGATGATGTCCTTGATGCTTTGTGACAGCGAGTCCCAGCCACCGCCGAAGTTGCGGTCGAGGACCTCCACAAGCTTAGCTGCCGATATATGGCGTATGTTCTCGTAGGTCAGGTCAGTGACGCGAACGATGGGTCGTTTCTTCACTGCCCATGTCACCTTCTGGCTTTCGTCCATCTTCACCTGTCCTACTTTGTAGCCTTGCTTTTCGTACTTCTTCTTCTCGAGATTCGAATCACCGTTTATGGCCTCGATCATAAAGGCCGATCGGATAATGTCGACATAGTGCCGCAGATTATCCTTCACCTCCGGGTCTTTCTCTGCTCCCTCGCAAAGACGGAAGATATCATTTTCCTGTATGTCCCATACACTGCTCTTGGTCAGCGTTTTCAGCGTAAGTGCTTTCTTTTCAGTTGTTTGATCCATAAAAGTGTATATCTATTGTATTTATGGTGCAAAAATAAGCACTTTATTTGTTATTTACAAGTTTTTTCCCAATTATTTTTTGTCGATTGCATAAAATACATTAACTTTGCCGATTGAATTATGTCAGAACCATTAGCAGAAAGACTTCGCCCCCGTACGCTTGACGACTATATCGGGCAGAAACACCTTGTAGGTCCGGGTGCTGTGCTGCGGCAGATGATTGAGTCGGAGCACATATCGTCGTTCATCCTCTGGGGACCGCCAGGAGTAGGAAAGACCACGCTGGCACAGATTATTGCCCACAAGCTGGAAACGCCTTTCTACACGCTGTCGGCCGTCACCAGTGGTGTGAAGGATGTACGTGACGTGATAGAGAAAGCCCAGAAATCCCGTTTCTTCAACCAGGCCTCGCCCATCTTGTTTATCGACGAGATACACCGATTCTCCAAATCGCAGCAAGACTCCCTGCTGGGAGCCGTAGAACGGGGTGTCGTCACACTGATTGGTGCCACTACCGAGAATCCCTCGTTCGAGGTCATCCGTCCCCTGCTCTCCCGCTGTCAGCTCTACGTGCTGAAATCGCTCGAGAAAGACGACCTGCTGCAGCTGTTGCAAAGAGCCATCACCACCGATCTTATTCTGAAAGAGCGGCAGATAGACCTCCAGCAGACGGGTGCCCTCTTGCGATATAGCGGTGGCGATGCCCGTAAGTTGCTCAACATCCTCGAGCTGGTGGTGGAGTCGACTCCCAGTGGTGCTGTCATCATCACGGACGAGCTGGTGGAGGCACGGCTGCAGCAGAATCCCCTGGCCTACGACAAAGATGGGGAGATGCACTATGACATCATCTCGGCCTTTATCAAGAGCATCCGAGGCAGCGACCCTGATGCTGCCCTCTACTGGATGGCCCGCATGATAGAAGGTGGTGAAGACCCGCAGTTCATAGCCCGCAGAATGGTCATTTCAGCCTCTGAAGATATCGGACTTGCCAATCCCAATGCCCTGCTGCTGGCCAATGCTGCCTTCGACACGGTGATGAAGATTGGATGGCCCGAGGCACGTATCGCCCTGGCTGAGGCCTGTGTCTATCTGGCAACATCGGCCAAGAGCAACTCTGCCTACCTGGCCATCGATGCTGCCCTGGACACGGTACGGAAGACGGGCAATCTGCCTGTGCCTCTCCACCTCCGCAATGCGCCAACCAAGCTGATGAAGGAACTGGGATATAGCGATGGCTATAAGTATCCTCATGATTTCCCCGGACACTTCACACCACAGCAGTATCTGCCCGATGCACTTGCCACACATCGGTTCTGGCATGCACAGCTGTCACCGGCAGAGCAGAAGCTCTATGAGCGGATGATGAACTGCTGGGGACATCGCTTTGAAGAAAAAAACTAACTGAATGTATATGGAAAGAAGTAAAATGAAAATCGTGGTTCTCGATGGCTATGCTGCCAATCCTGGCGACCTGTCGTGGGAACCCATGCAGAAACTCGGACTGCTCACGGTCTACGATCGCACCGCTCCAGGCGAACTGCTGCAGCGGGCTGGTGATGCCGATATGCTGCTTACCAACAAAGTGGTTCTCACCGCCGAGATCATCGGCCAGTTGCCGAAGCTGAAATATATCGGTGTGCTGGCAACGGGCTATAACGTGGTGGATATCAAGGCAGCACGGGCTCAGGGCATCGCCGTGACCAATATTCCGGCATACAGCACGGACAGTGTGGCACAGCTGACCTTTGCACATATCCTCAACATCACCCACCGTGTGGGTCACTATGCCCTGCAGAACAGACAGGGCCGCTGGAGCAGCAATCCCGACTTCGTCTATTGGGACACACCACTCATCGAGCTGAGTGGCAAGACGCTAGGTATCGTCGGACTGGGAAGTATCGGCATGAAGGTGGCAACGCTGGGTCGTGACTTCGGAATGGATGTCTTTGCCATGACCAGCAAGAACTCCAGCGATCTGCCTGCAGGTATCCAGAAGACCACCTTCGAGGGTCTGCTTGCCGTCAGCGACGTGCTTTCGCTTCACTGCCCACTGACGGCAGATACTCATCATCTGATTGACGCTAAGGCACTATCGGCGATGAAGTCTGGTGCCATCCTGATCAACACAGGACGTGGTCCACTGGTCGATGAACAGGCTGTGGCCGATGCCCTGACCAGTGGACAGCTGCAGGCCTATGGTGCCGATGTCATGGCACAGGAACCACCGCAGGCCGACAATCCCCTGCTGCGGTGCGAGCATGCCTATCTCACTCCCCATATCGCATGGGCAACGTTCGAGGCCCGCGAGCGACTGATGAAGATTGCCACCGACAATGTGGCGGCCTTCATGAAGGGAGAGCCTGTCAATGTGGTGAACTAGCTACTGCCAGCCCTTCGGCTTCCTTGCGACTGATCTTTCCTGTGGCGGTCATCGGAATGTGATCTACACAGACGTAGTAGCGGGGATGCCAGTAGCGGGGGAGCACCTGTTCGCATACGTCCTCTATAGGCATGGTGTCGGCAGCTTCTGTCAGCAGTACCAGTGCTTCGCCCAGGCGGGCGTCTTTCCTACGGGAAATACAGAATGGATTCCTGAGGTGGGGCAGCAACAGCCGTTCCACCTCTTCTATTTGTATTTTGATGCCTCCTGAGCACACCACATTGTCGCGTCGGCCTAGGATGCGGAAGCTTCCGTTGGCCTGTAGCTCGGCGATGTCGTTGGTGACTAGTGGGCATGGGCATACATGTGGGGCATCAATGGTCAGGCATCCCTCGTCGTCGAGTGACAGATGCACACCTTCGAAGGGTGTGTACCAGCTGGAGGCCTCTTCACCACTGAGCCTTCGCAAGGCGATGTGCGAGAGTGTTTCTGTCATGCCATAGGTGCTCCACACGGCATGGGGAAAGGTGCGCAGCTGGCTCTCCAGAGACTCGTCGATGGCACCACCGCCGATGATGAGCTGGTGGATGTCCATCAGCCGTTCGCGTTCTGCAGGCACCTGTAGCGAGTTCCACACCTGCAGCGGTACCATGGCAGCAAAGTCGATATGCTCACGGATGGTGGCCAAAGGATGCCCGTCAGCCTTGACGCTGACGAGCCTCAGCTGCCACGTCAGGGCTCTCACCATCATCATCTTGCCAGCTATATAGTCTAGTGGCAGGCAGAGCAGGGCACTGTCGCCCGCCTTCAGCCCCAGGAACTGGCAGGTCATCCTGGCCGAGGCTTCCATGCGTTGCTTCTCCACGAGTAGTGGCTTGGGCTTGCCTGTCGACCCGCTGGTGTGTACCATCAGGGTGCTGCTGTCGTTGTACCATTCTGTCAGGAACTCATCTACGGTTGTCATTTTCTGCTCACTACGATTCTTTTATCCAGAGCTTGTCGCCTCTGATTTCCAGTTGCATGTCGATATTGTCGGTAAAGAGCTGTCCAGTGCCCAGTCCCTGTGGCATGCTGATGTTGGGACCGTAGATGTCGCTGCACAGTTGTGCAATGGCGTTCAGGCCGATATTGCTCTCCAGTGCCGAGGTCATCCACGAGCCGATGCCCTCATCGCCAGCCAGGTCTATCCATTCCCTGCATCCTGCCATGCCGCCATGCAGAGATGGCTTCAGCACGATATATGCCGGTTTGATGATGTGCAGCAGCTGCCGTTTCTGTTCGGCATCGTTCACACCAATCAGTTCTTCGTCGAGGGCAATGGGCAGTGGTGCCTCACGGCAGAGCTCCGCCATGTTGGCCCATTGTCCGGCCTTGATGGGTTGCTCGATAGAGTGCAAGGCATATTGCGACAGCAGTTCCAGCCTGTAGAGGGCATCGCCATTGGCAAAGGTGAAGGCCCCGTTGGCATCGACACGCAGCTCCAGCTCTCGGTGCGAGAATCGCTGACGGATGCGACGTAGCAGGTCCATTTCCTCCTCGAAGGCGATGGCACCGATCTTCAGCTTGATACACCGGAAGCCCTGCTGCAGCTTCTCCTCGATGCGTTGTGACATCTCGTCGTAGCTTCCCATCCACACCAGTCCGTTGATGGGTATGCCTTGTTCTGCACGGCTGAACGGTGTATCGAACAGCCGTTGTCCGTGGCTGAGGGCTAATAGTGCCGTCTCCATGCCGAAGAGCATGCTGGGGTAGGGGCGCATGGCTTCATAGTCGATCTCGCCTGTCTGTTGCAGTTGGTTGCAGCAGTGGCGCAGCACCTCCTCGTAGTTGGGCAGGTCGTCACAGCTGAGGCTGGGCAGCGGAGCACATTCGCCTGTTGCCGTCTGTCGTCCGTCGCTGATGTGCAGCAGCCAGCATTTCCTGGTGGTGTAGATGCCACGCGATGTGCCTGCTGGCTGTTTGAAATGCAGTGTGCGAGGCTCTATGTCGATAGTCATCATCTGTCAGTCGTTTTCAGGGAATCTTGGGATATTGGTCGAAGTTGGGTTTCCGCTTCTCGAGGAAAGCCTTGCCCCCTTCCTGTGCCTCGTCGAGGAAATAGTAGAGCATGGTGGCATCGCCAGCCAGTTGCTGGATGCCTGCCTGTCCGTCCAGCTCAGCATTCAGGCCTGCCTTGATCATCCTAAGGGCCATCGGCGATCGCTCCATCATGGTTTCTGCCCAGCTCACGCATTCGTCTTCCAGTTCGTCGAGGGGCACCACCTTGTTCACCATGCCCATCGCCTCGGCTTCGCTGGCGGTGTACTGCCTGCAGAGGAACCATATCTCGCGAGCCTTCTTCTGACCTACGATGCGTGCCAGGTAGCTGCTGCCGAAGCCGGCATCAAACGAGCCCACCTTGGGACCTGTCTGTCCGAAGATGGCATTCTCCGAGGCTATCGTCAGGTCGCAGACCAGGTGCAGCACATGACCACCACCGATGGCATAGCCGTTGACCATCGCTATGACGGGCTTGGGCAGACGACGGATCTGCATCTGCACGTCGAGCACGCTAAGACGGGGCACTCCCTCGTCGTCAACATATCCGCCACGACCCTTCACATGCATGTCGCCACCGCTGCAGAAGGCATGCTTCACCTCGTCGGGACGCATGCCATCGGGAACCTCCGACATGGCACCCGTCAGGATGACCACCCGTATCTGCTGCATCTCGCGACAGAGTGCGAAAGCCTGGCTCAGCTCCATTGTCGTACGGGGAGTAAAGGCGTTACGATAGTGGGGACGGTTGATGGTGATCCTGGCTATGCCGTTGTACTCGTCGAAGAGGATCTCTTCGAACTTCCTAATCTCTTTCCATTCTCTCTTTGCCATAATATAATAATGTGTCTTTTTTGCAGCTGCAAAGTTACAAATAAAGTATGGGAAAAACAAGAAATATGCCAAATATCCCCCATCAGACGTGTAGGACAGTCCGTTGGTCTACGGTGTGATTCTGTAGGATGAATAGAAATGGTAGTGACTTCTATCGTATCAGTTGTTTTTTGCCGTTGATAATATAGATGTGTCCAGGGATGGGAGTCTTGACTTGGCTACCGCTGATATCATAGACCTGTGGGGCATCAGCTGTTGTCACTGGCGTTGTGATGGACGTCTCAGCATGCTGCCATGCCCAGCCCATCTCGCCATCGGCAATGGGCGACCCCTGTTTTGCTACCATGAAATTGATGTCAGGCAGATTGCCTTCTGCATCGCGTGGAGCAAAGAGGTTAGTAGCCGTGACGCTAACGAAGCTGCTGCTGTTGACAGCAATGGTTGTCGGGCCAAACGTGTTGTTGGTAAGGGTCGAGGTCGTTTGGTCGCACTGAGTGAGATGTTTTCCGCTGGTGTGCCATGATACGTTGTTGGTAAGTATATGGTCGTAGCCGTCTACATCGACGACTTCGCTCTGGCTCTTACGGTTCACCATGCTATAATTATATCGTTGGTTCTGTCCCGATGAATTGTTCTCCCAGCGGTTGCCTCCTAGGTGATGATTGGAATAGATGCCGTTTGACTTGTTGCGATATGCCACGCAATGGTGCACGAAATGCTGTGGGCACGGATTGGGGAATTTGGTGGTTGATGCAGACATGCCATAGCCCCCGGCCTTGAGTCCGTTGCCGTCGCCGGCACTTTCGAATGTCGAGGTGTTGTATGGGCTGGATGTGGGACGATAGCCGTTGAAGAAGGCAAAGCAGTGGTCTATCTCCACAGGTGCGAAGCAGTTGATGAGGTCGAAGCCATCATCGCTATTTCGCCATGCCCTGCATCCGCGGAAGACATTGCCAGTGAATCTCTCCTTGGTGACGTGGCACCCAAATCCGTCTACATTGCCGCCATAGGCTCCTTCCGAGTAGTCGTCATAGTTGTTGTAGGCATCGCAGTTCAGGACAAGGTTGTTCGACCCTGCAGTCTGATAGTAGCCAATGGCCATACCATCGTGCATGGCGATATTCTCAACGATACAGTAGGACCCCTGTCGTGCAGAGATACACTCCGACTGTGTGTGTCCCGTTACTCGTACGGGTACTCCTACAATGTCGAAGTTGCGCAGATGAAGATAGTCGGCACCCAGATAGAATGCTGCAAAGCGGTGCTGGCCATCCAGTTGCAGGGCAGAGAAGTCGAAGACGGGCCGCTCGCCAGGATAGCCCATGAAGCAGGTGCGTTTCTTTGCCGTTCCTGCCTTCTCCAACAGGAATACGCAGGCATAGGGCTCCTTGTAGCCCATCACCTGGCTGTCGGTGATATAATAGGTGCCGCCACGGAAATAGACCGTATCGCCAGCAACTACCTTCTTATAGGCTGCGGGCAGTGTGCCCAGTGGGGCTGAAATGGATCCATTGGAACTGTCGTTGCCATCGGGGGCAACGTAGATAACCTTACTTTGTGCCGTAGAAATAGCGGTGACAGCACAGATGATGGATAAGAGCAGCTGTTTCATGCAGGCAAAATTACAAAAAAGATAGGACAATACATAGCAATTCCGCATTTTTTTCCAAATTATTTTGTTTCTAACCTGAAAAAGGTGCTGAACGCATCTCTGCACGATCCATGTTCATGTATCTGGGGAAACTGGTGGAATGCGACAATACCCCAAAGATGTTCTCGTAGCCCTCAGACGAGCGTACCAAGGCATATCTGAAAGGGAAAATGGGTTAAACTTAAAAACACGTATGAAATTAGCAACAGCCAAACGAATTCAGAAGTATTGTGAAAGGGTCGGAATAACCCTGTTAGTGATCCTCCTGTTACTGCTCGCCTGGGGAATAGCCAGCGTAAACAGGTGTCTCAACACGCAGGTCTTCGAATTTGTTTAGTTTTATTACTTGACTGTCTGAAAAAACGAAAAAATTTTCACTCATTTTTTAGCAACATCCCATACAAATCCCCGCAAATGCCCTTGTACAGAGGGTTTCACATGGGGTGGGTGTTGCCCAAACACCTCGTAAACACCTCATACAATACCTCATAAAAATCGTCCTTTTTGAGCTGAATTTTGCATTTTTGCAGTTTTCCATCCGAAACAAGCCTTCGTTAGGAGATTTGAAAATGTAAACTATTTTGTTTTACAATATCAGGGTAGTTTTGTTAGTTGTAAAATATTTTTGCATCCAAAATTTTCCTGAATTTGTTACTACGTTAGAAAAAACAATCTACTAGGCGAGAGAAAAATATTTTCCTAACTAGGGAGAAAATGGGCATTCTATACCCTTCTTTGTCATGTAAAAGATTTTCATCAACCACATGCTATTTCGCTATGAGGAGACTATGAGGTGTTTATGAGGTGTTTACGAGGTGTTTACGAGGTGTTTGAGCAACACCCACCCCATGTGAAATCCCTGTGTTTATGGGCTTTTCCGAAGATTGTATGAGGTGTTGGGCAAAAATAACTTAAGAATTTTTTTTGAAAATAGGAAAAAAGGATACAAAAGGAGGAGTGAAAACAGTATTTGCAAGTGAAGTCTATCATTCTAATAAAAGCATTTATCCTGCATTTGATGGTTTCTTCACTTTACAAAAACCTTTTACAAAATCACTCGCTATGGGTCGTCTGCCCTAGAAGCAGGACGTGCTGGACATCTTCGTTTCAAAAAGGAAGAATGTTGGCAACCAAAACTACGCCTGCTGTTGGTATAAAAAAAGACTGCAAAACGTATGACGACACCCCCGCCATCCGTGCTGCCTTCGTGTCAACTATCAGCATCTGCCAAGACGAGCAGTCACCTCAATTTATAAAGAAATGCGAGCCGTAATCTCACTCATGGCTAGCTCCTGTTGGAGTACAGACTCGCTAGCCTCAAGGCAAAGGTCAACTCTCGCTGATATGGGTCAGAAAAAGAGAGATTGCCTTGAACAATCTCTCTCTTAATAGCAGTATTCCACAATCGAATACCGAACTCGTTTCCCATTTTCTAGCCCGTCACAAGGGTCGGTACAAAACTGTTTTGTTCCCCATGTGCTGACGTGCTATCGAAATATGATTGCTATTTTGCAGCTGGTTCCCACTTGCAGCGTACAGGCGAAACAATGGCCCCCTCCTTTTTCAATTCGGCAAAAGCCTTGTCCACTTCTTTCCTGTCAGCTCCCAGTACCTTGGTCACCTCTCCTGCCGATACAGGCTTGCCAGCCTCACGCATGGCTTGTAATACTTGTTCTTTCATAATAACTTGTTTTATATGGTTAAAGTCAAATTGTCCTTTTGTCGGGAAAAGGGTTACAGCTGCTTTGCCAGCCAGTTCTGTACGCCAATACATTCTATCATGTCCAGTGCTCCCTGACTCCAGTAGAGATCTTCCTCCTCGTCAGCAAGATAGGCTTTCATGATGTCGTAGGTGGTAGGGTCGGCAGTCAAGGTCTCCATACATTTGTAGAGCATTTCCACGCCAGCTTCCTGAATGGCGAGGTCAGCTTTGATGTAGTCGATGGGGTTCTTGATCAGTTCACGCTCTTTCATGCCTTCAAACTTGATGTCACCTCCCAGGTCCAGGATCCGTTCTACGAACTTCTCCACCCAGCCCATCTCTTCGCTGAAATGGTTGATGTACTTCTCGCCCAGCTTGCTGAAGCCCAGCGCATTGAATATCTGTCCCTGCAGTTTGTGCACATAGGCACCTTCTGCTAAACCTGTTGCAAAGAACTGCAATGCCTTCAAAGAATTCTGTTTGTCCATAATGATTTTTGTTTTAAAAGATTATTAAAATGTTTATTTCAACGTGTTGATGATATTGTCAAGGTCCTGATTTAGAGTGGTATAGTCGTCCAGCTTGAGCGGACACGGAGCCAGTCTTTTTCCCATTCCTTCTGGGATGATGCGTACTGCCTCTTCCTCCATCGTACGTCCTTTGTCCGTCAGCGACACGATCTGCTGTCGCTTGTCAGTCTCTCCCCGCTGTCGGACGACGATTCCCTGTTTCTCCATTCGCTGTAGCAACGGTGTAACGGTGTTGGTCTCCAGATGCAGCCGATGTGCAATATCGTTGACGGGCAGCTGATCTTGCTCCCAGAGCACCATCAGTACCAAATACTGCGGATAGGTGATGCCCAGTTTGCTCAGGAATGGCGTATAGGCCTGGATGATGAGTCTTGAGGCCGTATAGAGCCTGAAGCAGACCTGATTGTCCAGTCTCAATTCGTCGTGCATATATTCACCTGTTTTTTATTGTTCCAACATGCCCTCTATATCTTTCTCAAAATCCCTGGGCTCGGTAGTAGGAGCATAGCGACAGATCTTGCTGCCATCCTTGGAGATGAGAAACTTGGTGAAGTTCCATTTGATATCGCTGTCTTTCTCCACACTCTTGCTGATAGTCTTGAACAGCATGGCTGCTCCCTTGGCTTTCATGCCATGATACTCTTCGGTGGGTGCCTGAGTCTTTAGATACTCAAAGATAGGATCGGCAGCTTGTCCGTTCACATCAATCTTCTTCATGATCTGGAAGGTCACCCCATAGTTGAGTTGGCAGAACTCCTCAATCTCGCTGTCAGATCCCGGATCCTGTTCCTTGAACTGGTTGCATGGGAATCCAATGATCACCAGCCCCTTGTCCTTGTATTTCTGGTTCAATTCCTCCAGTCCGGCAAACTGAGGGGTGAAACCGCACTTGCTGGCTGTATTCACAATCAACAGCACTTTGCCCTGGAACTGTGCAAAATCCAGTTCCTTACCTCTGCTTGTGAGAGATTTGAAGTCATAAATCTTGGTCATCTTTCTATTTTGTTAAAATTTGATTTTGTATTCTTGCAACCCCAGTAGGGATGCCGATTATATCGTTCACGATGCAAAGGTAAGAAGAATATTTTATATCGCAAGCGATTTAACCGAAAGTTTAAGTACTTTTAACAAAATATCGCTTGCGATACATCCGCAAGCCTCGCCAATTGCATTTTACCCTTGAGTTATGATTGGATTGTGACTGAGATGCAGCCAGAAAAAAATGGGGAACCGATTCTCTCGAACAGGTTCCCTCAAAGATAAAAACTTTGGAAAATGATAAATATAGATTAAAATTACTTTTCAGGTGCAAAGTTAGTTCTTTTTGTCGAAATCACCAAATCTTGGAAACATTTTTTTGCATAAAAGTGTTTAAAAAAGGAAAAAACAGCCTAAAAAGCAACCATTTCAACATAAATTCGCTGCACCGGCAGCCCCATTACATTGAAATAACTGCCATTCAAGGAGGTGACACCCACATAGCCTATCCATTCCTGAATGCCATAGGCACCAGCTTTGTCGAAAGGATGATAGCAGTCGATGTAATGGTCTATCTCCTCCATGCTAAGCTGCCGGAAGGTGACATCGGTGGTCACAGAGAAATGCCTCTGTTGCGACAGAGTGGTCAGACAGACACCCGTGGTCACTTGATGGGTCTTGCCACTGAGTTTGCAAAGCATACGTCGCGCATCGTCAGCATCGTGAGGCTTGCCCAGCACCTCGCCATCGACAATGACAATCGTGTCGGCAGTGATAACCAGATCATCGTGCTTCATCAGCGTACGATAGGCTTCTGCCTTTTCCCGGGCAATATATTCAGCAATCTCACCAACAGGCAGGCTGGCAGGATAGGACTCGGCAATATCCGGCAGCACCTTGACCTCGAACTCGAGGCCTAGACCACTCAGCAGCTCACGTCTGCGAGGTGAGTTGCTGGCCAGTATGATATGATATTTCTTCAGGTTCTCAAGCATATTTTTCCAGCATTAATATAAAGGAATATAGCCATCATGCGGTATTACCACCCAAAAGCCGTAGCATTCATCTGCCATAGTCCCTGAGCACGCAATGTCTGCTCAACCACATCACGCACACACCCCATTCCGCCTAGCCGTTGACTGATATAGATGCTGGCCTCCTTCACCTCAGGGCAGGCATCCCTGGGGCATACAGGGCAGCCCACACGACGCATCACCTCCAAATCGGGGATGTCATCCCCCATATACATGACCTCTTCATCAGTCAGTTCATACTTTTGCAGAAACTCCTCGTACGTCTTGATCTTTACCGAACAGCCAATATAGATATCTGTCAGTCCAAGACCCTCATAGCGTACCCGCACAGATGGCACGTTGGCACCAGTGATGATGGCCATCCGCAATCCGAGCTTCACGGCCAGCTGCAAGGCATAGCCATCCTTGATGTTTACAGTGCGCATGGGCAGTCCATCCGACGACATCGGAATGGTCTCTGCCGAGAGGACTCCGTCTACATCGAAGATGATAGCCCGTATTTTCTTTAAATCGTAGTTGATCATAATTGCCCTAACTATTGATATCACAAACAGATGATGCTTTCTCCTGATGAATGCTGCGACTCATCAGTGTATATACCTCCTGCAACCGTGGGTTGTCGGCCAGTAGTGCAAGATGTGCATTGATGACGTTTTCGTCATAGCGTACGGCAGGCCCCGTCTGTGCATCATAGGGAGAAAGCTCATGCACCTTCTGTGCCGTCTCGTCAATCAGTGGCAGCATATCTTCGAACGAGAGTCCATGCTGTCGTAGCACATCTGCAGCCAGTGCATAGCAATGGTTGGCAAAATTGCAGGCAAACACCGCAGCCAGATGGAGGTAGCGACGTCGCTGGCCATCCAGTTCTGTCACCCTGTCGCTGACAGAGGTAGCTATGGTGCGGGCAGCAGCCATCGCCAGACTGTTGCTAGCCTCGATGAATACCGGTATCCGCCTGAAATCCACATCCCGATCTTTAGAGAAAGTCTGCATGGGGTAGATGACGCCATGATAAGGTAACGACCCAAAAACAGACATCGGCATAGAACCCGCCGTATGGAACATAGGACATGACAGACGTCCACTAGTCAACAGAGGTATCAGTGCTGGCAGGACAGCATCTTTCACAGCCACGATGAAAGCATCTGCCCTTGCCGGCAGTGCCTCGATACGATCTGTGGCCATGCCACCCACGATGGCTGTAAGTGCCTGAGCCGAAGCCATGGTGCGACTATACACAGCCAGTACGCAATGCCCCTCGTTCCTTAAAGCCTTGGCAAACTGAGTGGCCAGTCTTCCCGCTCCTACGAAGACGATATCCATAAGTGTCAGAACTTATTGAGATGAACATTCTCCCATTTCAGCCGATCCTCGTTCTGCGGCTTCCGTTCGTCGGCTTTGTGACCAATGGCGATGACACACACCACATGATAATTGTCGGGAATGTCGAGGATCCCCCTCACCACCGTATCGGCAGTAGTGCCGTCGTTCAGTCCTCGTCCACGCATCTGCACCCAGCATGAGCCCAGTCCCAGTTCCTCAGCCTGATATTGCATGGAGACGGCAGCAATAGCGCCATCTTCGACCCAGCAGTCATCCTGTAGCGGATCACCCAGGACGACGATAGCCAACGGAGCATCCCTGACGAACTGTCCACCCATATCCTTGGCGTCAGACAGTTTTTCCAGATCCGTCTTGTCATCCACCACCACGAACTGCCAGGCTCGTGTGCTCTTGCTGGTAGGAGCCATGAGGGCTGCCCTTAAAATCATTTTCACATCATCGGCATCTATCTCCTCGCCGGTGAATTTCCTATGCGAACGTCGCAACTGCACCAAATCCTTGAAGTTTGTCATAATCTGCTAGACTGATAAATTCTGTGCAAAGGTACAAAATAATTATGAATTAGCTTTCTTTTCTCAGCAATAATTAGTAACTTTGCACCGCTATTTGCCAATGACCAAGCCCTGAATGCCTGCATATAGTACAAAGATCTACACCTCGGGCAATACGCTGCCACAGGGACTGATGGAAGACCATTTCTTTCACAGCTCCCGATTCTATACCCTCTGCCAGCAGACTCCTCGCCATCGTCCATATATGGTAGCCCTCGAAGATGCCGAGGGAACCATCGTTGCACAGATGATGGCAGTGGTACGTTATCGCACCTCATGGTTTCCACCTTATTATTATATGCACTGCCGTATCATGGGCGAGGGAGTCTATCGCGATGAAGCCAAGGGCGACACCTTCGGACAGATGCTGCAAGCGCTAACATCACGTCTAGGTCAGCGCATGCTCTATGTAGAGGTGAGCCATCTCAGCGCCAAGATGTTTGGATACAAGCAATTGCGAGACAACCGCTACTTCCCTGTCCGCTGGATGAGCATCCACAATTCGCTGCACTCCCGCACACCTGAGGAACGTATCACCCCACAGATGCAGCAACGCATCGACAATGCCTATGAGCGGGGAGTGGTGACAAACGAGGTGGCCAGTGATCAGGATATGGTGGAATTCATCAAACTGTTGCGTCATCACAACTGGCTGAAGCCCAAGCGCTACATCCCTGCAGATGAATTCTTCCACCAGCTACGTGAGCAGCCAGACAACGGCCGGCTGTTCCTCACCCGCTACAAGGGTCACATCATAGGCTGCTCTGCTGTCATCTACAGTCATCGGCAGGCTTATCTCTGGTATGCAGCCTATCGCAGGAAGACCTTTGCACTGGTACATCCTCGTGAGCTGACTATCTGGCATGCTATCAAAGATGCCCATAGCCGAGGTTTTGAGCATATTTTCTTCATGGATGTCGGTTTGCCCTTCCGCAAGAACAAATTCCGTGATTTTATCCTCCGGTTTGGCGGCAAGCCCGTCAGCACCTACCGTTGGTTCCGTTGTTCCATCAAATGGATTAACTCCCTGCTTTCCTGGATTTACCGCGATTAGTATATAATAAACAGCCATTTCCTGCGTTATTATTCTGATGGAATACGCATGTCACTCTGGCACACCGAGGCGTGCCAATATCATATTTCTACTCCTGTTTGCCTTCTCGCTCTGCAGCATGGGCCAGCACACTTTTACGTTGAAAGGCCTCGTGACAGACGACGAGGGCAAGGGCCTGGAGCTAGCCACTGTGAGCTGTGTGGAGCAGGGGAAGATGACGATGACCAACCTGAATGGCGAATATCGGATGACACTCCAAGTTGCCGACTCTGTGGTGGTCCGTTTCTCTATGGTAGGCTATAAAACCCGTAGCCGCACATTGCACAAGCCACAAGGCACACAGACCTTGCGCATCGTAATGAGGGCATCAGAAGAACTGGGGGAGGTAGTCATCACCGAGAAGAAACGTCAGACCGACCAGATGGAACAACTCCAGCTGACCGACTTGTCAAAAGGTGCTGCATCCGTCACGGGGAATGCCGTGGAAGAGCTTATACAACAACAAGCCGGCGTCAGCACCCACAACGAGTTGTCGAGTCAGTACAACGTCAGAGGTGGCTCATTCGACGAGAACTCTGTATATATAAATAATGTGGAGGTCTATCGTCCACTACTCATACGCAGTGGACAGCAAGAGGGACTGAGTGTCATCAACCCCGACATGGTAGAACGTGTGGGTTTCTCAAGTGGTGGCTTCTCTGCCAAATATGGCGACAAGATGTCGAGTGCCCTCGATATCACCTATAAACGTCCCAAGCGATTCGAAGCCACTGCTACTGGCAGTCTGCTCGGAGGATCGGTATTCGTGGGGACCAGTACCCCTGCTGTGAGCGGGAAACAGGGCAGTGCCTTCTCCATGAGTCATGGCCTGCGCTACAAGACCAATCGCTATCTGCTGGGATCGCTGGAGACCACTGGCGAGTATCGTCCCAACCAACTAGACTATCAGACCTTCATCACCTGGCAACCCAACAGGCGATGGACACTTGAGATGCTAGGCAACATCTCGGAAAACCACTACAATTTCAAGCCCAAGGATCGCGAGACATCGTTTGGCACTATGCAAGACGTGAAGTCTTTCCGTGTCTATTTCGACGGACAGGAGAAGGACATCTTCCGTACATTGTTCGGAACGGTCTCGCTGACCAGCCATCTAGGTGACTCTACACAGATAAAACTGTTATGGAGTGCTTTCCACACCAAAGAACAGGAACGCTACGACATACAGGGACAATACTGGCTGAGCGATGCCCAGAGTGCAGAACAACTGGGTGTCGGCACCTATGCTGAACACGCTCGCAACTACCTCACTGCCAACGTACAAAGTGTGAAGCTGATGCTAGCCCGTCGTCTGCGTCAGCACGATATTGAAGCTGGCTTGACCTATAAATGGGAACACATCAAGGAACAAAGCCGTGAGTATGAGATGCGCGACTCTAGTGGCTATTCCATCCCCCACACGGCCCAGCGCCTGGACCTTATCTACACACTGGCATCGAAACAGAACATGCGGTCGCAACGTATGGAAGGCTACGTTCAGGACGTCTATCGCTGGCACTCCTCACCCGTGCCGGAAACATCGGAGGGCGATGCTGATGAGCATGCTTCCACCTTCTTCACCCTGACCTATGGCCTCCGCTTTGCACACTGGTCGTGGAATCGCGAGACATTGCTGTCACCTCGTATCTCGCTGGCCATTGTACCAGCATCCAACCCCGATATCACCTATCGAGTAGCCACCGGTCTCTACTATCAGGCACCCTTCTACAAAGAACTTCGCGACACCACGCTGACAGCAAGTGGCACCACAGCAGTTACTCTGAACAGCAACATCAAGAGCCAGCGATCCGTACAGTTCCTTGCCGCGATGGACTATCGTTTCAAGATGCTGGGTGAACGGCCATTCAAGTTCACCGCCGAAGCCTATTACAAGGCTCTCTCAAATCTCATTCCCTACAATGTGCAGAATGTGAAGGTCACCTATTATGGTGAGAACCTCTGTAGTGGCTATGCTCTTGGCCTCGACATGAAACTATACGGTGAGTTTGTGCCAGGTACAGATTCCTGGCTCAGTTTCTCGCTGATGCGCACGCAGCAGAAATACCAAGGACAATGGGTGCCCTTGCCCACGGATCAGCGTTATGCCCTCAACCTGCATTTCACTGACTATTTCCCAGGTACAGACCGCTGGAAGATGACCCTACGCCTGGCCTATGCCGACGGACTGCCCTTTGGAGCTCCCCACAGAGGAATAGAGGCCCAGCACTTCCGTGCTCCCGCCTACAAGCGTGCCGATATTGGCATGAGCTATCTGGCATACGGGCATCCCACGCAGCTGAGAGAGCATTCCGCCATCAAGCGAATATGGCTGGGCCTCGACTGTCTGAATCTGTTTGGCATCTCCAATGTGAACAGCTATTACTGGGTGACCGATGTGACCAATCGCCAATGGGCAGTACCCAATTATCTGACAGGCAGACAGATCAACGGACGAGTTGTCGTTGAGTTCTAGTCGCTCTCCTGCCTCTCAAAGTCAGAAGGCCTCAGCATGCAAGTAAGCAGGGATTACTCAGGATAGCAGCTGCCAAACAATACTTTTTGTATAAGAAATACTAAAAGTTCAGCTGATTTTTGATAATATGCGAAGAAATTGCTACCTTTGCACATTATTTATAATTAGCTAATTTGTAATAATATGAAAATTTCACACATTGAGCACCTGGGCATCGCTGTCCAGAGCATTGAAGAGAGCCTGCCGTTCTTCACGAACGTATTGGGCCTGGAGTGTTACGCAACAGAAGTAGTAGAAGACCAGAAGGTGAAGACTGCCTTCTTACGTTGCGGTGAAGTAAAGCTGGAGCTGCTGGAGCCCACGAGTCCTGAGAGCACCATCCAGAAGTGGCTTGACAAAGGCAATAAGGGTGTCCATCACGTGGCTTTCTGCGTTGAAGATGGTGTGGCAGAGGCACTGGCCGAGGTCAGCGAGAAGGGCATACGCCTCATCGACCAGGCACCTCGCAAAGGTGCTGAAGGCCTGAACATTGCATTTCTGCATCCCAAATCTACTTGTGGCATCCTGACGGAGCTCTGCGAGCATCCTGAGTAACCCAATTCATGAACTATACTAATTGTTAATCGTATAATATACAAGATGAGCAAGCAACTTGATAAGATTAAGAAACTGATTGAGAACCGCGAGAAAGCCCGTCTGGGCGGTGGCGAGAAAGCCATACAGAAACAGCACGACCGCGGAAAGTACACAGCACGTGAGCGTATTGACATGCTCCTCGACGAGGGATCGTTCGAGGAATATGATATGTTCAAAGAGCACCGCTGCCACAACTTCGGCATGGAGAAGAAACAGTTCCCTGGCGATGGCGTTGTTGCAGGTAGCGGTACCATAGACGGCCGCCTGGTATTCGTCTTCGCGCAAGACTTCACCGTACATGCTGGCTCTCTGTCTGAGACAATGAGTCAGAAGATCTGTAAGGTGATGGATATGGCCATGAAGATGGGGGCACCTGTCATTGGCATCAACGACTCGGGTGGCGCACGTATCCAGGAGGGTATCAACGCACTGGCTGGCTATGCTGAGATCTTCGAGCGTAACATCCTGGCATCGGGAGTCATTCCACAGATCAGTGGTATCTTCGGTCCCTGTGCCGGTGGTGCAGTTTACAGCCCCGCACTGACCGACTTCACCCTGATGATGGAGAATACCAGCTATATGTTCCTGACTGGACCAAAGGTGGTGAAGACCGTTACTGGCGAGGATATCGACCAGGAGCATCTCGGTGGTGCCAGTGTCCACGCTACCAAGTCGGGTGTGACTCATTTTACTGCTAAGACCGAGGAAGAGGGTGTGCAGATGCTGAAGACCCTGCTGAGCTATATCCCATCCAACAATATGGAGGTGGCTCCACGTCGCAAATGCAATGATCCCATCAATCGTATGGAGGACTCCCTCAACGAGATTATCCCTGAGAACCCCAACGAGGCCTACGATATGTACAAGGTCATCGGTGCCGTTGTCGACAATGGTGAGTTCTTCGAGGTGCAGCCAAAGTTCGCCAAGAATATCATCGTGGGCTTCGCACGCTTTAACGGACAGTCCGTGGGCATCGTGGCCAATCAGCCCTCATGCTATGCTGGTGTGCTCGACGTGAATGCCTCTCGCAAGGGTGCCCGTTTCGTACGTTTCTGCGATGCTTTCAATATCCCCATCGTCTCGCTGGTCGACGTGCCCGGATTCCTGCCCGGCACAGGTCAGGAGTACAATGCCGTCATCCTGCACGGAGCACAGTTGCTCTATGCCTATGGCGAGGCTACCGTACCCAAGATTACCGTCACTCTGCGCAAGTCCTATGGTGGCTCGCACATCGTGATGGGCTCAAAGCAGTTGCATACCGACCTCAACTATGCATGGCCATCAGCCGAGATTGCCGTCATGGGAGCCTCTGGTGCTGCTGCCGTGCTCTATGCTAAGGAAGCCAAGGCCAAGAAAGAGGCTGGTGAGGATGTCAAGGCATTCATCGCTGAGAAGGAGGAAGAGTACAACGAGCTCTTCGCCAATCCTTATCAGGCTGCCAAGTATGGCTATATCGATGATGTCATCGAGCCTCGCAACACCCGCTTCCGCATCTGCCGCGGACTGGCACAGCTAGCAACCAAGCGCGATGCCCTGCCCGCCAAGAAACATGGTAACATCCCAATGTAACAGACTATGAAAACAAACGAAGTTTATGCTGCCATCGCTCTTGCATTGCACGAGCATCTGGGTAATAACGTACACGACGTAGAGCCTGGCATCATCACCATTGCCGAGCATCCCACACAGTGGAACGGATATGCTCAGACCATGACAGCGCACCCTTAAATTCTGAAAACATGAAAGAGTACAAGTATACCATCAATGGTACAAAATACGAAGTATGCATTGGAGATATTGACGACAATCTGGTAACAGTGACTGTCAATGGTGAAGAATACAAGGTGGAGATGGAGAAAGCCGTCGAACCCGAGAAGAAGAAGCCTGTGCTTGGCAAACCGGCTGCTACAGCCCCTGCTGCCAGTGATGAGCCTGCTGCCGACAAGGCTGCCGTCAACAAGAACAATGCCGTGAAGGCTCCACTGCCTGGTGTCATCACCGACATTCTAGTTCAGGTTGGTGACGAGGTAAACGCTGGCGATACCGTTGTCGTGCTCGAAGCCATGAAGATGGCCAACAACCTACAGGCTGAGAAGGCTGGCAAGGTGAGTGCTGTCTGCGTGAAGATTGGCGAAAGCGTCATGGAAGATGACGCACTCGTGGTTATCGAGTGATCTTCTCATTCTATTCAATACGAGGCCGGTATACAGCAATGTGTATCGGCTTCGCTTTTTCCTGAACAGATGCTGCCAATCTGCTGGCCATGTGTTTTCTTGGGCAAAAGTTACCAATCTATCGACATCCCTCTTTCTTGAACAAATGTTACCAATCTATTGGTCTTTTGTTCCAAATCGGGGGAAAAATACTCGCATCGTTTTGTAATACAGCTAAAATGTTGTAATTTTGCAGAGCCGACCATGAATATTGGCAACGGCATCACAAAAAAATTGCAGTTTATGATATACAACGAAATCGGAAAGACAGGGATGCGGGTGTCGAACCTCGCCTTTGGCGCATCGTCTCTGGGTGGAGTGTTCCACAGCCTGCGTGAGGAAGATGGCATCAGGGCTGTGCATACTGCTGTCGACAACGGCATCAATTTCATTGACGTCTCACCCTACTATGGCCATCTGAAGGCAGAAATCGTGCTGGGAAAGGCACTCAAGGAGATTACACGCGACAAATACTACCTCTCCACTAAGGTGGGGCGCTATGGCAAGGATGGCAAGAACACCTGGGACTATTCCGCACAACGTGTCACCGCCAGTGTCTTCGAGAGCATGCAACGGCTCAATGTAGACTACATCGACCTGATCAACGTTCACGACATCGAGTTCCAGGCCAGTCGCGAGGGCGGTTTGCAGAAGATTGTCGACGAGACCTTGCCAGCCCTCGTAGAGCTACGGCAGAAGGGCATCGTAGGACATGTGGGCATCACCGACCTGCAACCCGAGAACTTGAAATGGGTGGTTGAGCATGCTGACGAAGGTGTCGTAGAGAGCATCCTCAACTTCTGCCACTACTCACTCAACGATACATTGCTGGCCGACTATCTTGGATTCTTCGAAAATCACAACGTGGGTGTGATCAATGCCTCACCACTGTCCATGGGGTTGCTCTCGCAACGAGGGGCACCCGACTGGCATCCTGCACAGAAGAGCCTGCGAGAGGCATGTGCCAGGGCTGCCGCCTATTGTCAGGAGAGAGAATATCCCATCGAGAAGCTAGCCATCCAGTTCTCTACAAGCTACAACCCACGCATTGCCACCACACTGTTCAGTACTACCAACCCCGACAATGTATTGAGAAACATAGGCTATGCCAATGAGCCCATCGACGAGCAGTTGGTATTGGACGTACAGCAGATTATTGGCGACCAGATGTTTGTAAGATGGAAGAATTCATAACAGAAATACATTGATAAGAATATGAAAGCAATACAGATTAGCAAACCTTCTGAGATGAAGGTCATCGAGATGCCTGATCCCACGATGGGCGATGGCGACGTCCTCTTGCGGATGCACTACGTCGGTTTCTGTGGCAGCGACCTCAGCACCTACCGTGGTGGCAATCCCATGGTCAAGATGCCTGTGGTGCCTGGACATGAGGTGGGAGCAGAGATTGTCAGCATTGGCAAGGATGTGCCAGAAGGTCTGAAAGCTGGCATGACCGTCACCGTCAATCCCTATACCAACTGCGGTAAGTGTGCCTCTTGTCGCAATGGCAGGGTGAACGCCTGTCAGCACAATGAGACGCTGGGTGTACAGCGATGGGGTGCCATGTGCCAGTATATCGCAATGCCCTGGGAGAAAGTGATTCCTGCCGGACTGCTCACCCCACGCACCTGTGCGTTGATAGAGCCGATGAGTGTGGGCTTCCATGCCGTCAGCAGAGCACTGGTTACTGATATCGATGTCGTCCTGATCATTGGATGTGGCATGGTGGGCATGGGTGCCGTGGTACGTGCTGCCCAACGAGGGGCCACTGTCATCGCTGCAGACATTGACGACGAAAAGCTGGCATTGGCCCGCCAGATGGGTGCCGGCTACACCATCAATACTCTGACTGATGATGTGCATGCTAGTCTGCTGGAGATGACCTCTGGATTTGGACCCGATGTGGTCATCGAGGCTGTTGGCAGTACGCCTACCTATCAGATGGCAGTCGACGAGGTGGCTTTCACGGGGCGAGTCATCTGCATCGGCTATGCCAAGACGGAGATATCGTTCCAGACAAAGTTCTTCGTACAGAAGGAACTCGACATACGTGGCTCGCGCAATGCACAGCCATCAGACTTCAGGGCCGTCATCCACTATCTGGAGAAAGGCACATGCCCCGTCGACCGTCTCATCAGCCGTGTCGTGACTCCCGAGGAGGCCCCAGCCGCCATGCAGCTATGGGACGAAGAGCCAGGGAAGATATTCAGAATATTAGTTGACTTTACCAGATAATCGTATGACAGAAGGATACCAAGTACGGGAATACAAAGGTCCCGTGAAACGCTATTGCCAGACGCTAGACCTCAAGGACGACCCAGAGCTGATTGCAAGATACCGACGTTGTCACAGCCTCGAGGAGTCGTGGCCTGAGATTCGCGAGGGCATACGTCAGGTGGGCATTCTCGAAATGGAGATCTACATCCTCGGCAACCGTCTGTTCATGATTGTGGAGACACCCCTCGACTTCGACTGGGACGAAGCTATGAGCCGCCTGGCCACGCTGCCACGACAGACCGAGTGGGAAGACTTCGTGGCTACCTTCCAGGCATGCCGGCCGGGCAGCACTTCCGACCAGAAATGGCAGATGATGGAACGCATGTTCTATCTCTACGACCAGTAGGACAAGCCAATACGCAGATTCAAGTATCAACCATCTTTATTATAGAATATGTATAGGAGTATCGTTCTTTTTCTCCTCGCTGTCAGCATGATGACGGTAAGGGCACAGCAAGTAGTATCACCTGACGGAAAGCTGTCTGTCGAGCAGAAAGACAGGGGCATGGCTGTCAGCTTCAACAGACAGCAGGTTCTCGACATCCCCGTGCTAGGCTACCATGTGACAGCAAACCCCAACCCGCTCGTGTTCAGCCGGAAGATTGTCGACGATTATACCATGCTCTCAGGAAAACGCCTGCGATGCCACAATGAGGCCAACGAATACACGGCTGCCATAGGGAAAGACGTCACGATGGTGCTGCGGCTCTACAACGATGGCATTGCCTTCCGCTACGAGCTGACAGGACTGGCTGCCGACACAATGCCAAGCGAACTTACCACATGGCGAATACCCGAGGGAACAAGACGATGGATGCAGAACTGGACAGACTCCTACGAAGAGTATTTTCCCCTGTCCACCACGGCCAACGTGGCTCCACGACTGCCATACTATGCCAGGAACGAGCATGGCTATGCCTGCCGATGGGGCTATCCAGCACTTATCGAGCCTGCCGATGGCGTCTTTGTGCTGATCTCCGAGTCCAACATCGAGCGTGGACAGAGTGCCTCCTGCCTCTTCAACGAGCAAGAGTTGTTCAGGGTGACACCGGCAGCATGCGATGCCAGGACAGGGCAATGGCACTCGCCATGGCGCATAGCCATCATAGGCAGCCTGGCAGATGTTGTGCAGTCGACACTGGTGACCGATGTGGCAGAGCCTTGCCGGCTCGACGATACCTCGTGGATAGAGCCAGGAGTGGTGTCGTGGATCTACTGGGCCAACAACCATGGCAGCAACGACTACGATATCATCTGCCGCTATGTCGATATGGCTGTGAAACTGCAGCTGCCCTACGTGCTCATCGATGCAGAATGGGACCAGATGAAGAACGGGAAAACCGTCGAGGACGCCGTTGAATATGCTCTCAGCAAAGGCATCAAGCCCATGATATGGTATAACTCCTCTGTGGGATGGATTGATGGAGCCCCCACACCCAAGTTCCGCCTCAACAAGGCTGAGGATCGAGAGAAGGAGTTTGCATGGTGTCAGCAGATTGGTGTGGCAGGAGTGAAGATTGACTTCTTTTCAGGCGACAACCAGATGAACATGGACTACTGCATCGACCTGCTCGAGAGTGCAGCACGCCACCATCTGCTCATCAATTTCCATGGTGCCACCGTGCCCCGTGGATGGCAGCGTACCTACCCACATCTGCTCTCTACCGAAGGAGTACTAGGTGCCGAATGGTACAACAACAATAATGTGTTCACCAACAGGGCTGCAGCCCACAATGCCACTCTGCCCTTCACACGCAATGTCATCGGGCCGATGGACTACACCCCGTGTGCCTTCAGCGATTCGCAATACCCTCATATCACCACCAACGGTCACGAGCTGGCGCTGACGGTGCTCTTCGAGAGCGGGCTACAACACCTTGCCGACAGTCCTGAGAGCTTTCTCTCGCAGCCTGCAGACGTACAGACCTTCCTGAGCCAGCTGCCTACCGTCTGGGACGAGACACGTCTTGTCAGTGGCTATCCTGGTGAGCAAGTCGTATTGGCCCGTCGCAGTGGCACCACCTGGTATGTGGCAGGCATTAATGGAACCAACGACGTGCAGACCATCAGTCTCGACCTGTCGTTCGTCAAGAGCCGTAAGGTGACTGTCTATACCGATACCGCCAGTCAGCCTTGGCACATCTACACGCCAAACGCCATCCCCAGCACGATGACGTGTCAGCCCCGCGGTGGATTTGTATTCGTAGTCAGATAGCCTTTGTGCTGCCTATGTTCCCAAAATGATGCTATCATTTGTCATGTTTGTCATGTGTCACGAATATTTCCAGTAAAGAATCGTCCATTTTAGCCCCTATACATTTTTGCCTTTTTTTTGACGTACAAGAGCCTATTTTGCCGATATCTCAATGAATAAAGAACCTCTCCTGATAGACCCTATACACCTAGAGTCTGTACAAGTTCCTTTGGCGTACTTGAGATAGGTATTGCCATCATGTATAGTGCCTATAATATACATTCTAAACAAGGAGAAGAAATATATCCAACACACACACAGAAAATCGATATAAATTCCAGTATCATCAGCACAAAATCGTAAATCCAGACTTATACGGCACCTATAATCTTGAATAAAAAGTATATTTTTGTAGTCTAGCTCTACTAAATTGCTGCAATCTTATTGGTTACTAATAGAAAATAGAAGATTATCCCTCTTCTTTTCCTCTACAGATTATATCGCATGATGAAGGATGCTTGGCATGAGTGCATTTGTCTAACCTCCTATATAACAAACCTGTAATTAGCGTTTCGCTCGTTAGGGACCAGCGTGATGAACTGAATAATTTGTAGAGTCTTTCCGTTGATGGGATTTTTCTCTGTTTCTTATCTTGCTGCATCTTTTCTATGTTTCTATCTATTTATTTCGTTCTTAGCAGCCCTTTAGCAGGTCTCAGTAAGCTACTTGTCTCGAACGATGTCCGCTATTTGTCCGGTACTTGTCCGGTACTTGTCCGCTATTTGTTCGGTATATAGCGGACAAGTAGCGGACAAGTAGCGGACAAGTAGCGGACAAGTAGCGGACAAATAGCGGACATCGTTCGATGTTAGTCGCTCTCTAGTCGGAGCTAATGGCTGTTGAAAAAGAAATTGAGGAGAAGACAGCCGAGATCACTAGGATGGCATTGACTTGGGAGGAATTGGCAAAGTGTCGTGAGGGGGAGAAAAGGAGATAGGACTTCCGTCTGCAAACTGCTTCAAACGGCAACGCATGAACTCGCAGATGAGCGAATAGGCCTGCCCGATTTGCATGAGGAATGTGGAGACAGACTATAACCCGAAGGTCAGGTCACACTCGGAGTTCTCGCGCCGATGGACATATATCAGGCGTACTCCCAGAGGTGGATGATAGAGAATAGGTTCTGGCTATTTTAATCTTCGTATACTATCAGATTCCGGGGTAGGGTGATGACCTTCAGTCGCTCGTACCAGATGTGGTTGCTGCCTTCGATGCGTTTCTGCACGTGTCCGCTGATGATATAGTAGCTGGCGGAGTATTCGTCCATCATCTCGCTGAACACTTTCTTGATTCGTGAACATTTCTCGTTGATGGCATTGTCGAGCGGATCAATGAGATGGCTGACACCCTCCTTGATCTTCTGCTTGTCGAACATGCGTGCTGTCTTCATATAGTAGTCGGTCAGTTCCTGCTCGTAGTTGGCAAGGCGTTTGAACTCGATGCCCTCAGGATGCGCCAGGAAGAGCAGATATACAGCTTTGTGAACAGGTTGCAGTTCCACCTCGCGTTGTCCTACGAACATGCGGCAGTCGCTGGTGATACGTAGTGGTTGCAGCCTTCCCTTAGCGGCTTCGAGTTGCAGCTTTTCAATCGTACTCACGCCAATAGCCTTGAGCAACAGGTCGTTGCGGCCCATTGCCTGTAGCTGGCAGATGAGACGTCTCACCTGTAGTGCCATGTCCTCAGGTGATAGCTGTTGGTCATTCATCGGCAACTGCGTCTTTCATTTTCTGTATCAGCCAGTTTCTCAATTTCCTCATGGTGGGTGCTTCCTTGCTGGGGTTGTCAGGCTGAAGCGACTGCTGTGCGTTGGTTATGTGTTCCTCTGTCTCTAGGTGCTCTTCATCATTGTTTGCTGTATGCTCTTCTTCCGTCTCGGGCTGTTCTTCCTCTGCCGTCATTTCTGTTTGCTGTTGTTCCATGGTGTCAGCCATTTCTGTTTGCTGTTGTTCCATGGTGGCAGCAGGTTCTGGTGCTGCAGCAGGTTCTACCTCGAAGGTTGGCTCTTGTGCAATCATCTCGACCATTGTTTTCTTTTTCAGTGGTTTGTAGAGTTTTGGAATGAGGTCTTCGTAGATGGCATCGTCGTTGGGGTATGCATTTGCCTGCAGGTCTTTCCTGAATTCGTCCTCGAGCCCAGTGGCGAGAATAGTGACTTTTGCATCTTCGCCCAGTGATTCGTCAGTGGCCGTTCCCCAGATGACGTCGATGTTTGGGTCTAGCTGGTCAAAGAAATCGTCGATTTCTTGTAGTTCTCTTACGAATATGGGATGGTCTTCGCTGGCATAGATATTGAAGAGTATGCGCTTGGCCTTGCCGATATCGTTGCCATAGAGTAAGGGAGAGTCAAGGGCATCGATGATGGCTTTCTCCACACGGTTGTTGCCACTGGCTCGTCCCATGGCCATGATGGCGCCTCCCCCGTTTTTCATAGTGGTCTCGACATCGCGGAAGTCGCTCTTGATACCTCCGTCGCTAGGCATGGTGATGAGCTCGGAGATGCCCTTTACGGCATCCATCAGCACATGGTCGGCCTTGAGGAAAGCTTCCTTCACCGAGATATCGGCATTGGCATAGACGTCGCAGAGACGCTCGTTGTTTACGATGAGTATGGCATCTACGTTCTTGCGCAGTTCGTCGACCCCTTTCAGGGCCTTGATGATCTTGCGTTTCTTCTCGAAGAAAAATGGGATAGTGACGACTCCCACTGTGAGCATGCCCATCTCCTTGGCCACGCCAGCGATGACTGGTGCTGCCCCCGTTCCTGTACCACCCCCCATACCAGCGGTCACGAAGACCATCTTCGTGCCATCGGAAAGCAGCTTTTTGATATCCTCGATATTTGTTTCTGCCTCTTTCCGACCTTTCTGAGGGTCGGCGCCAGCACCCAGTCCTGAGCTGCCGAGCATGATTTTCATGGGTACGGGCGATCTTGACAGCGACTGGCTGTCAGTATTACACACGGCATAGGTAACCCCTTCCACGTGATCCAAGTACATGTTGCGAACGGCATTGCATCCGCCGCCCCCCACGCCAATCACCTTGATGATGCCTTGCATTTTGTCCTCTATGGGACCGAAGTCAACTAAGATGTCGTCCATTGTCAGTGCTGAATTATAGTTTGAGAATGCAAAGATACAAAACTTTTCCGACATGTGAAAATCTTCGCAAGGCTTGCGAGGAAAGTATGTCTTCAGAATGTTGCTAGCGTGAAGTCAGAATGGAGGTGCCAGGGCGATGACGCCATGAAGGGTGGTTGCTGTTTCGCCTATTGAGGGAAGAAATCCGTCATGCTGTTGGTATAGACAGAGCCGTATTCCTTTTCGTTGTAGAGTGATACGTGCGAGCCGTTGGTGGTCTTCAGCTGATTGATATAAATGTCGTAGATGGAAATATCGTAGTTGAATGTGATCATCTCGCGGAAAGTACGTGCGAAGGCATTGGAGAGGAATACTCCCAGTTCCTTGCTGAAGATATCGGCCTTTGACGATTCATCGGCATTGGCAGATGTGAGTACCAGTACATCGGGCTGCCCAGTGAGGGTCTCGCCCCAGATGCCGCTGAAACAAGTCTCGATGGCAAACATCATCCTGCGGTACATGTCAGATTTGTTCATTTCCGTAACAATCTTGTCGATATGAGCTGAGCCGAAATAGATGCCGGCATCCTCATTGCCCCACAGAGGTCCGTCGGTGCGGCCTCCATGTCCGCTCCAGAAGACGAACACATTGCTGGCGGAATCGGGATGTATGACATGAGGTAGCCGCTGTGATTGTCGTCCCAGCATGATGCTGTCGATGTCAGAGAAGGTGAGGTCGCTGAAATGATAATCGACGACAGCATTGAGCCGTACATTGGCATCTTCGTAGACATCATAATAGGAGTCCTCGTTGAGGTCGACGAAGATGCGTCCTGCATACTTGCTGTTTCGCGGGTCGTTGGCGAGGTTATCCTCCACGATGAGAATGATGTGGTCGTCGTCATAGCCGTGTCTACGCAGTGTCTGGTACATGGCGAAGGCATCGGCTTGATGGCGGTAGTTGTTCCATGATGTGCTGGGGCTGATGACGACAGCCCAGTGGTCTTTGACATCGGGCAACTGATGGTCGACGGAAACGGACAGGTCGAAGCTCTGTATGTTTTTTTCTCTCTGCCATAATTCGACGGCTTTGACGGAACTGGAACTGCCATAGTCGCTGATGGTCAGATAGCTCAGTGGTACTATATGATTCGACATGATGCTGTCTGTTTCTGAGTCATAGTTGGGAATGGTAGCCCACATCATGTAGGTGGTCTGTAGGATTTTTGTGAGTGTCTGATAGTCGAAGACGAGGTCGCCGGTGGCTCCTGAGGGGTCGATTTGTAGTCCCTTTGCAAGCATGCTGAAGGCATCTGCCATGCTGAAAGTGTCCCAGATGGTGTTTGCATATCCTGATTCGTCGACTACGCTTCGCATATAATCCGTAAGTGTGGGAGATTTGACCAGCTGGTTGTTGACATAGCATTCGTTGGGGCTTGCCATGCGCAAAGCTGCTCCGTAGGCGATGATGGAGAGAGCATCGTAGATTTGCGGTTCGCCATTATATGGCAATCGTCCAAACTTAATCTCATAGCTCTGTGGAAATCCGTAATTCATGGCTCCCGCCGGACAGAATCCGATATTGAAGATCGGTTTTTCGTAGGAGATTATCTCGTCGCACAATGACACGTCTGCACTGCAGGTAATCACGTTCAGTTCCTGGCCAGAAGCGGTGTCCATAAATGACTGCATCTGTTTCCATACGTCAATGTACTCTCTGGCGTCGGAAAGTGCCAGCAGAATAGCAACTGTTTCATTGGCCGTCTCGTCGAAAATAGCTTGGAAAAAGTCGTCGAGCGGTTCTTCTTCACGATATGCTGTCATCCCTTCTCCTACGATTTTCATGTCGTGCTCGGTAGCAAAGAATCCAAAATAGTCGTAGAATGATTTTCCGTAGGTGTTGTCGCTATAGATGAGTGCCACATTTTTGACGTTCATGGTGTTCACGGCGGTGAGCATGATCTCGCATTGGGTGACATCGCTCTCGGTTAGGAACCATGCATATGTGCTCTTGGTGTGAATACGCTGTAGTTCCACGCTGGTGCATGTTGGCATGACTACAGGCAGACATGTGGCAGCAGCATAGTTGAGAAAGATGGAGGCATGGTCGGAGTGATAGGGTCCAATGATGGCATGGCAGGTGTCCTCACCCTCCTGGGGGTGTGTAAGGCTGTATGCCAGTTGTTCGAGATCTTCAGTGTCCTCATCATGATAGCGCAGTTTGAGCTTTACCTTGTTTGGCAGCACCTGTTGAGCCATCTCGATGTTAGCCATTGCCATTTGTATGGTATTCTGCCACTGGCTCTGAATACTGGCAGGCAGAACGATATCGATATTGATAGTGGTGACCTCCTCTGCCACCTTAGATGGCGCGGTGTCGTCACTATCCTTGCATGAGAATAGTAGCAACGACAGCAAGAATGCTAATAATGAGTGTGTTCTGCCCATGCTTGTTTCTTGTCTTCTATTGTATGTTATCTATGCACATGTTGTCCCAGTTGCCGTGAATTTCCATGCGAGGCATCGATTCTGGCTGGCTGGATGTCCATTTAGAACCCCACTTAATCAGGCATAAGTTAAAGTTGCGAATGATAGACAGTTTATTGCCGATGTTGTTTTTGGCATCGAGCATCAGCGGTATCAGACTGGCGTTGTCCATACCTAGGAGGAAGTAGTCGAATCCGGCGTTGGCAGCACCCATGTCAACGATGAAGAAGGCTGTATTGTCTGTTCCGTTTATTGACTTAAGCAGCATTCCTAAATACCATGATGCATTCAACATGTCTGTATTGAAGATATCGGAGTATGATGCAGTACCGACTTCGGTAGATAATCCCATAGTAGAAAACTTGGATGGTCCTCCTAGTTGTTCGGACAATACTTCAGATATGCTGTCGCGATAGTTGACGATGCTGTCAGGATAAATCCGGAAGACAAGCAGATGCTGCATGGAAATTTTATCGTCATGCGTATCATTGTAAAACTTGATATAGTCTTTCATGAACTTACAGAATTTCCTGATTGGCTCAGCAATGGAAATGTTCATGCCATGAAGGCGTTTGCCTAGTTTGAGCCTTTCGTCGGCAATGTCGAGGTCTTCCTCCGCACACTTCATCACCAATACCTCGTCAACAGGATGCAAGTGGGGTATGACGGAGTCGATCCAGTCAAGCATGTAGTTCTCTGTGAGGATGAGCAGCCTGCGCTTGTATTCACCATTAGTGAAGGGATTGCGAGGGGTCTTGGCCCATTCGACCATGGCGTTAATGGTCGATTCCCGGTCGAATTGTGAGATATAGGAGACGTCGAGAGTATCTTTCTTGTATGCCTGTTGAGTACATTTTATGCCCTGCAATCCGTCCATGACGAGGTCCGCATAGCCATTATCCCCTAACTGGTTGGGTGCGAAGACGGCCGTAATCAGAATCTCGGCACCTTTTTCAACGGCCTCAGCCTGACCCTCGTCACCGTCTTTACACGATGGCATGATCAGGCTGAGACATATGCTAGTCGTCCACATCCAAAGGATGTTTCTCTTCATAGGCGGTAAAGATTATTATTGCTCGGCAAAGCGATATACTGTTTGTACACTGTTGATCGGGCGTATCGGACTGAGCTCCTTGGCTACAGCTCCTGTAAAGTTGAAGCCATTGTGGTGGCGTACCACGAGGGCAGTGCTACCTATAGAACTGGAAGACCCCGTGGCAGTGTTGACATATGTTGACATGTCAAGCGATTCGTTGGCCATGTTTGTCGAAGCGTTCGTATAGCTAGGATCACCGATGTAGAAGTTTCCAGGGTCAGAGAAACGTGCAGTAGGCTGCTCAACGATATTGGACTTGATAAAATACCTGTTGTAGACAAGAGTCAGCTGTTGGTTGAACAAAGCTTTGAAACTTGCAACGCTCATGTCAACGGGCTTGATCTTGTCCCAGATGCCTAGTTGATCCCAATACTGCGAAACCTTCACGAGGTCGCTATTGGGCATGGCACCAACCTGTAGTCCGCCTAAGCCTCTTCCGTTGGCGAGTATGCCATTGCTATGGGTGCTGACATATTCGTTGGTTCTAGAAAGTGCGGCCATCAGCTGCATTCCATAGCGCATAGATGGCTTCTGGTTGCCAAGGTTGCTGAGCAGTTTCTGAGTCTTCATGCCGGGTTTGGTAATCGTCTGCAGGTTGGTAGGATTGGCGGTGATGATTTGGAAAGAGAGCCAGTGTGAGATCTCGTTCTCGTCAGGACTGTAGCACTGACGTACGCATACCCAGTAGGTGTTTTCCCTGTCAAGAATCACGTCGCCCATGCGATAGTAAGGCTCACCGTCGAAGGCGGCATTGGTGCCAAAGGCAGAGGCAGGAGCCAACTGCAGTTGCATTAGTTTGGGCAGCTGTTTCACATTGACATCTATAGTGGCAAAGCAGTTGCTCTGGTTGACGGCCGTGTATGTCATATCGCCAATATCTTTCATCTCCCATTTGTCTGAGGTGGTTGATGCATTGATATTCCTATTGGTAAGCGAATTGTAGTAGCTGGCAGCTTCATCCATGCTGCTAACGGCTACGGTGCGCACAAAAGGTTTAGACTCGTCAAGTACCTTACCCTCAAAGACTTCAAACTGCTGGCTCTTCCAGTTGTTGGGAAGGGAGTCACCAATTGCCGACAGTTGGCTGAGTATATTGTAGCATGCACCACCTGCTTCAGTATTCTTTTCATAAGGGTCGTCATTAGCAACTGGTGTGACTTCCTTTTTTTCGTCATCGTCGTCGCTGGAACATGCGACAAAGCCTATACTGGGTCCCATTGTCATGGCGGTCATCAGTATCCAATTAAAGATTTTGTTCTTGTTCATAGTTCAATATTTTAATATTTTGTTTGCAAAGATACGTTTTTTTTTGTTGTCTGTGCAAAATAAATCCTTATTTTTCCCTAAAAACTGACGACAAAGGTTATTTTTTGCGACAAAGAAGCCGTAAGGATATCAATTTTGTCGTATTTGCCACTCTTATACATTATGTTTATTTAGGAAAATACTCCTGCATGTTATTGGTATAGACAGAGCCATATTCTTTCTCATTGTAGATGCTGACATGACTGCCATTGGTGGTCTTAGCCAGCTCGATGTAGAGGTCACGCAAGGTAATGGTATTCTTCTGGTTTACAAATTGTCGGAATGTACGTGCGAAAGCGTTGGAGAGGAAGACACCCAGCTCGCTGTTGTGGACGTCTGCTTTAGAGGTCTCTCGCCCGTTGGCAGCTGTGAGTACGATGACGTCGGGCTGTCCAGTAAGGGCCTCTCCCCACTTACCGCTGAAACAGGTCTCGATGGCAAACATCATCCGGCGATAGCTATTCGTAGTGTTCATCTGCGTGACGATGTCGTTAATGCGCTGTGCACCGAAATAGCTATAGGCATCCTCGTTGCCCCATAGTGGTCCTTCGCCGCTGCCACCATGTCCGCTCCAGAAAAAGAATACATCGCTTGTTGAGTCTGGGTGAATAACATATGGTAAACGGTCGGACTGATGTCCCAACATGATCTCGCCCACGTCATCGGGCGTGAGATCAGAGAAGTGATAATCGACCTTGGCATTTTTCCGAACATCGAAATTGACGAGCATGTCACTCAAATTTTCATCATCGCTGCGTTCTACGAAAATCTGTCCTGGAAATTTGCTGTTACGTGAGTCGTTTGCGAGGTTGTCCTCCACAATGAGGATGATGTGGTCGTCGTCATAACCATGCTGCCGCAGAGTCTGATACATTGCGAAGGCATCAGCCTGATGGCGGTAGTTGGCCCATGTGGTGCTGGGGCTGATGACGACAGCCCAGTAATCTACCACGTGAGGTAGTTCATGGACATTGCCTACCATTTCTTCCATCTTTTGCTGCCAGCGTTTCTCCTTTTCCCAGATGTTGTTGGTGGATACAGTGCTGGAACCGCCTCCTGTGCTGAGGTAGCAAAGAGGTACTATCTTGTTGAGTATCGACAAATTGGTACTGTTTTCATTATAATTCTTTTCTACAGTCCATACCATATAGTTGGAATTGACAATCTTTGTCTGACTGTCATTGTCGAAATACAGGTCGCCAGACGATCCGTGCAGGATGTTAGTGTCGTTGCCTTTGTGCAGCTCATGGAAGACTGTAGCCAGTCCATTGGCATTCCATAAGGTACTCACCAGACTGTCGTTAGTAGAGAAAGATGTTACTACCGATCTCATATAATCAGTCAGTCCAGGGCCATAAGGCTTGCTCTTGTAAGCTACCTGCTTGTTGTTGACGAGGCATTCCTGTGGCGAGGCAATTTGGTGAACAGCACCAAAGGCAATGAGGCATAGGGCATCGTAAAGCTGAGCCTCGCCGTTATATGGTAGTCTGCCGAAGCGTTCACGATAGTCTTGTGGAAAACCATAGGCAATGGCTCCAACAGGACTGATGCCAATGAATGAACGCATGTATTCGTTGTTGACGACCTCTTCACTCAGTGCCTTGTCAGAACACATCAGGTTGAAAATAGTTTCCGCACCAGGTGCAGGGTCACTCATATAGTTCTCTACCTCATCGCTTACCAATACATAATCTTCAGGATTTGAGAGTGCCAGGCACAGCATGGTGTTGCCACTATTGGCGTCGATGGCAGCCTGGCGTAGAAAATCGTAGAGATTGTCACCGCTATGATAGCTGGTAGGTTCGCCAACAATCGTCAGGTCGTTCTCCGTGGCAAGGAAGTTAAACCAGTCGTAGAAGGTCTTTCCATAGCTGTCGTCGCTATATACGAGTGCCACTTTCTTTCCGCCCATCGTTCTGATGGCTGAGAACATGATTTCGCACTGGGTGATATCGCTCTCGGTGAGGAACCATGCATAGGTGTTACGGGCATTGATGCGTTGCAGCTCACCATTCGTGCATGTTGGCATTACCACCGGTGTTCGTGTCTGTGCTGCATAGCTGAGGAAGGTGGTGGCGTGATCGCTGTAGTAGGGGCCAATGATGGCATGACAAGTGTCGGCCGAGGTCTCTGGATGCATGAGGTTGTAGGCCAGGCGATCGAGGTCTTCAGTGTCTTCATTGTGGTAGCGGAGTTTAAGTGTCACCTGTCTCTTCTCCATTTTTTGTGCCATGGCAATATTCTCCTGTGCCCAGTCGATGGTTTGCTGCCAGTTATCGAGAATAGAGCTAGGCAGTATCACATCGACATTGATGGTGTCCACCTTGACCATAGCTACATTTTCTGAGTTGCTGTCGTTGTCATCCTTGTCGCTACACGATGCTAGTGAAGCCAGGATGATAACGCTTGCTATTATTGTTTGTAACTTATCCATGATAATTGTCTCCCTTTGTTTGGTCTTTGTCTTTTCTATACTTCTGGAACTGTGTTAGTACAATAGCCATCCCATTGTCCGTGAGTGGTCATAGTAGGCATGGAACCTTTGCTCTGTAGCAGCCATTGCCGTACCCATTCCACAATGGCCTTGTCGAAATAACGTTGTACGACGAAACGCCCAAGAAGGTTGGGCTTTCCGTCGAGCATCAGCGTATAGAAGTCATCTCGCCCTTGGTTTAGCAGGAAATAGTCGTAGCCCAAGTTGGCTGCTCCTAGGTCAACATAGCAGAAACCGAAACCTAGCATGGAATAGGTCACCATGCTTTCGGCAGCGTCGAACGAGGCCTGCATAGCACTCTCTTCAGGATTGACTGCAGACATCTTTCCTTCCGTCTCCAGTGAGGATATTGGAGAAAAGAAAAGGTCAATGTCGCCTGTGGACAGCAGTTCTTCTGAGAATACCTCGTAGACACTGTCGCGATATGCCATCTGGTAGTCGGGATAGAGTTGGAACATCCATACCTGCATCACATCGCCCAGCTCATCGAGTTTCCATCTGTTCTCCTCCATCTTGCTGTTAATGAAGGTGCAGTATTTCCTGGCAGCATCGGCAGCAGAGATGTTAAGTCCGTGTATACGGTTGGTCATCCCCAGTCTTTCAACAGCTATCAGTTCGGCTTCGTTAACCTTAAGTGCCAGTACCTCGTCGTTCTCTTGCAGTTGGTCCTTGATATCGGTAAGCCATTCCATCATGTAGGACTCGGTAAATATGAGAATGCGTCGTTTGTATTCATTGCCATAGATGGGGTTCCTTGTGTTGGCAGCCCATGCTTTCAGCGATGCCTTGGTAAGTTCAAAATTTGATTCTGCAATGAAATCTACGTTGAGTGAGTCTGCAAAGGTGCTCTTGCTCAGTTCCTCCAACCCGTGGATGCCTTTCATTACACAGTCTGCATAGCTGTTGTCACCTAGTTGTCCTGGGGCGAAAACTATCATGGCTTGGATGTTAGGCCCTTTGGGTATTTCCGTTACGGGCGTGATTTCATCGTCGTCATCACTTTTGCAGCCAACGAACAGGGTGGCCGTAAGTAGTATAAGAAACAGGATCTTTTTAGTCATAAGTGATATCGTTGTATTTTGTTTGCAAAAGCAGTTTTTGATGCACTTTTTGCATGCAAAGATACATTTTTTTGCTGAATATACCAAATCTATAACTGACTTTTTACAAATTCGTTTGTCATCTACACAAGAAGTCAGGCACCAAGTTCTATTTTAGTTCGCTTGGATTGTAAAGATAGATATAGTCGGAGGTACGTTTGTAGATGGTGTAGTCGCTATTTGTTTGACTCTCGTCCTTCTTCCAGCAGTCAAGCACGAACATGGAGGCAGTATTAGGGACGCGAATCTCAAAGTCACCGAGGTTTTTGGTTACATTGACACATTGCTTCACATCGTAGCTGCCATCAGGACGGATACCACCACTCAGCTCTATAGAGGGTATGGCATAGGCATCGGCATAGTTGAGGAAATCCTGCGATTTGACGTTTACTTCACCTCCATTGATATAGAACAGGTTGTCATCGGCTGTTGTTCCAGTAGGAGTGACGGTGGCCTTTCCGTTGAGCCAGCACACCTTGTAGGCGATATTGTTCTCGTCTACGCCAAGGCCGCATGCGATTTTCACTTTGCCCTCGTAGATGGGATAGCACACCCAGAGATCGTGCTTGTCGATTTGTTCGTGACACACCGTGGCAGTAATGCGCCCACCGCTGACTATGCTGACCATCATGGGTTCGTTGTTGCTGTCAGTACGGGTGTATGTTTGCCATTTGCCTGTAGACTGCTGATACTGGCAGGTAGCTGTATTGTAGCGCAAAGGGAACTTGGTATCGAAGAAGTTGCGATTGCCTAGCAGCGATTGTTGTAAGGCCACGTCTTGCAGGATGACGGCTTTCAGGCGACGTGCTACTAACGGACTGATGGCTTCTGCGAAATCCCAGATAGGAATCACGGTCATTTCAACCATTTCCACATTTGAATTGTTTTCGTCGCCTACGTTATATTTCAGCGATTGTCGCCAGGCGCTGATACCCTCGGTACTGAATGTACGCGTACCGTCGGGGGCATGCTCGCCTAATAGTCCGGTAAGCGTCGACTGGTCACCACCATAGGCGGTAATGTTCAGTCGTCCGTGCTCCACCCATTTATAGTCATCCTTGTTTGTCCGGTTTTCATCTTTGCTGGCTGCAGCTCCTAGAAATTCTTCCGATGTCCATTCGTCTTCCTTTGCCTTGTCGTTGAAGCGCCACATATCGTTCATCAGGTCTACACGGATCTTGCCTCCAAGCAGCGATTTTATGATGACATGTGTGCCCCATACGTTTACAAAAGAGTCGACAGCAGCAATATCGTCAATATCACTTTCTTGCAGATGCTTGATAGCATTGATAAAGCTGGTCGTGAGAACCTTGGTGTTGCCCCGTCGGAAGAATGCAAAAATATTGGCAGGACTGATATAGCTTTCTGCCATGATGAGCTCTTCGTCGAGTGTGTAATAGAATTTCTCCTGTATGCCGTCTTCGAGGAAGTCCTGACGTGTACGTTTTGTCTTGTTATAGAGACCTAAGTCAATTTCTTCCCTCGTGTCAAGGTGTACGGCTGCCACATAGTCGCGCATAGAGTAGTTATATTCACTTAACGTTCTTACCGAATGCGACTCAATATTGAAAATCAGTTGCTCGCCTGTCGTTTCTTGCAGCTCGGATAGTGTGGCCCGATTCACGACCTGGCAGCGAATGTCTTCCCAGTCGCAATAGGTACCACGTACGGCATCATAGGAATAGCCCACACCGAAGTTGCGGCGGAACTGTGCTCTTGTCTCCATGTCCTCAGCACGTGTCCACTGGAAGGGCTCTGCAGCTTCGTCAGTAACCTCATTGATGATGGCGTCAATCTCGCTATCATTTGTGCAACTGCTGAAAGTCATTGCAACGACGCAAAATATGTAGGAAAGACTCTTTAACTTCATTGTTTTTTTGAGGTTACTGTTTTCTTATTCTGTTTAGAAGGCAAAGACGGGACGGACGAAACCATATGTGTTTGTCCAGTAGGATAGATGGGTGCCTTGCTCGCCATCTCCTCTTAGGTATACACCGACCTTTTCGCTATATGCGGAACTTGACCAGTATTTCTGATTCCGATAGAACCAGACGTAGCTTCCATAAGATAATGTCTGTTTGATGATTCTGTTGATATTGTCGTAGGCAACATGCGTGCCGTTTTCCAGATAGGTGGGGAACCCACCATTCTCGCTAGGCTTCGGTACACCGCCTGCACCGGGGCTGCACATGATGGCTGCCCACTGTCCGGAACTGGGCAGGAACCATTCTGAACGCAGTGGTGACCTTGTCGTGTTCCAATCGTTCAGTTTCAGGGCTGCCGGTGACTTGGCCATCCTGAGCATGAAGGTCTTGGCCAGTCCGTCGAAGTCGTTAAGGGCAGCCTTGGCGCCAGTGTTCCTATTGACGAACTGCGTGAATTCCGTACCCTCTTCGATATCGACCATATGCTGACCGAAATTATCCCACCTTACGCTGGTATAAGTGCCCTTGGAATTGGTATTAGCCATCGTATACGATACCACGAGACCATGGCCATAGCCTGATTCCGCTTCGGTGGCCTTGTTGCCATTGTCACTGCCATCGTTTACGTATGCTATAAAGCCTAGTGCTCTGGTGCCGGCAGCCCAGGCATTGGCTCTTGTTCTATAAAGGCGATTGTTCTCTCCATAAACCCACCCTAGGTTCTGCTGTGTGACAAACTGGGCATCATTCTCGAATTCCAGGTTATCCTTCGATGGACTATACTCCAGTGTGGCATTGTCGACTTTCTTGTAGAACCGGATTACGTTCATCGTGTAGTTGTGCTTCTCGTCGACATGATTATTCCACCAGCTGTCCTTTACATATGTCATGGTGTAAGGCGTGACATAGTCGAGTGACTCGCAGTAGTTGGGGACATACACATACTGTGCAATGCGATTGTGATAGGGAGGGACCCATTCGTAACTACCAAAGTAGGCACCATAGAAGACGCGGGCGTTACGGCCGTCACTGCTTTTGAAGGCATAGTTGTCATCTGTTGCGAACCCACCAGGGAAGACGTGCCTCTTCCTATTACTGTGAGCGGGTTTTTTCTTTTGTGCTTTGCCATCGAGGAAAAGTTTCAGGTCTGCTACCTTCTCCTTTTCGGTAAGTAGGAAGTTGACGTATGTCCTCACGCAGTCAGATGTCGTGGTCTCGCCCTTTGATTCGTTGTAGGGATACCAGCATCCGTCGTTGTCATCATCTAGGTTGATGGTCTCGTTGCCCTTGGCCTCTCCTTCGCAGAGATGCACCAATAGTCCTGCTGCCACGTCGGCCTGCTGTACGCAGACATAGTATCCTGAGCAGTATTTGCTATTTTCGTCTATCCACACCAAGTCGCCCACCTTATAGGGTGAGTTGGCTCCGTCGTTCATGGGGAAGGCAGCGGTGGTGAGGTAGTCGATGCGTGCCAGCCGTGGGATGCAGGGAATGTTGACGTCGACATAGCCTGTCTCCCTGGCTCCGTCGCCGCGATGGAAGGTCAGCGTGCCTAGTGTGAGGCTGGCGCTGTCTGCCAGCAGTGGCATGTTCTTCAGGCTGACGGCCAGACCGTCGCTGGTCGTGGTGATCAGTTCGTCGCAGCCCACCAGTTCGCGGAACAGCTGTTCGGCTCCGCTCACGCTGTCGCACCTCACGGCACGCACCAGGGGATTGCTATCGTCGAGCACTTGTCCGTAGGTGGGCTCGTACTTGTGCTGGTCGAAGTGCGGGTCTACGGTCTCCTCGTCGGTGAGGGTTGTAATGATCGATACGATGGCCTGTTGCTGGTTGAGCAGCAGCATCTCATTGTCGCTATAGTTGCCTTCTGGAGCTGATGTCTCATTCTTGTCGGCTTCACTGTATTCGTCGCTGCTCGTTTCGGAACTTGCAGTCTCACTGCTTCCCTGCTGTTCTTCAGAATCAGGGTCTGTGCTGACGTCGTCATCATCGTCCGAGCAGGCGGTGAACGTCATTAGGGAGACAGCCATTAGGAGGTAGAAAAAGCGCGTCTTCATATATTATATATGTAATGTATATTTTAGATAATATTTATCTAAGATTCTTGATAATAGTCGAATATTTGGGATAGTTGTACATCCATCCCCTGACGGCACGAACGGGGTAGTAGTTCTGTCGCCATTCGTATCGGAAGTTGTTACGGTTGCTTTTATCGTCGATCATCGAAATGCTGTAGTCGCTGTTGATGACCATGATACATGCGTCTTCATAGTTGTCGGAGTTGTTTGAACTGATGACGTTGATATCGTTCTTGTAGCGTACCTTGCGTTCATAGTCTTTGAAATAGCGGTTTTGGTTCTTCAGGTCGCTGAAACCATAGTAGCCGTTGAATTGTGCGTTGAAGCCGCTGACTTGTCCTCTGAAGAGTGCCTTTGGGTTGAAACCTATGAAGGAGTAGAGCTCTTTCACCTGTGCTGGCGTTGGTAGGAACCAGCTGGAGTTGGGCTTGCCCTCGAAGTAATTGTTGGGCTTGTAGCCCCATGTCCATTCGTTATAGTCTAGAAACTCCTGGTTGGGTGCCCATTGGAACTGTGTATAGAGCACGTTGTCGGTAATCTGGTCGAGGCTGCTTCCAGATGGTCTCTCTGCGAAGTACATCTGGTGGTCGATGTCGTGTCGTATCCAGAACTGCGAGCCAATCTTCACGATAGGATGGTTGTGGGTGACGCCGCCATGCGAGTCGCTGCTGTAGAGCGTCAGCACGTCGTCTTCGATGCGGCGGTTCCTGCCTTTCAGCTCGGTGAGGTTGGTGGGGTTCTTCAGTTGCAGGCTGCCGTTGACATAGTAGAACTTTTCAATATACGTCCCTGGAGGAAAACTGTCGATGGGGTTCACGTAACTGTTGCTGCCTGAAAATCCGACGTAAGCAGGCTGGTGTATGCCATCGCCCAGGAATAGTCCCTGGTTCATGCGGATCTTCTGTTCGTAAATGGGGTAGGCGACGGTGACTCGCTGGTCGGTACGGATTTTGGGGACGTATTCAGAGCATACCTCCAACACGGGGTCACCACTATCTCCGATTACTGAGAAGGTGGCATTTGACTTGGGGTTATAGTCGAAGTATACCAGGCGACATAATGTCTGCTTGTCGGTGGTATTGCTAAAGTCGAAGATCATGGGTTCTTTTTGTGGCTTGAACTCATAAATGTCTGTGCCGAGGAAACTAGCAGGTAGCTGGCAGTCGCTTCGCTGTGCCATGAGTATGGTGGCATCGAGGAATTCCTGCCTCAGGTCGTCAGGCACGATGTCCCATACCGGCATCAGTTCAAAGTGTATGACCTCCAGCGTGGGATCATTTTCCGGATTGCCGCTATTGTTGATGCTTGCCAGCCAGTTTGTGATATGTGCGGGATCTATTTGCCCTGATGGCGATAGTCCGTTTATGTCATTCTGCAGGATGCTGCGTGCGTTGTCAGTCCCCCCCTTGACGATAATGGCTCCAGCTCCTGATTTCCCAGTCGTGACGTTATCGTTGCCTGTGGTGCGTTCGTTGTCGGCTATGCGTCCTAGTGTGTATTCTATCTCTTGTCTCATCTCCTCCTCGGTATTGAACGATGCTTCTTTCGACATAGTGAACGTGTAGTCGATGCGACCGCCCAGGTCAACCTCTATGATGACGTGGGTACCAAATTCGATGAGTGTCTGTTCAATGTATTGCTTGCGTTTTTCACCAGTATATTTATAGCGTATCTTTCGCAAGTGTTCTGCAAAATCGCTGCCATATGGGATTTCTCCCTTCCTTTGCAGGTCGATGAGTGCGCCTTTGTCTACCACTCTTGCTGCTACGGCTTTCACCAGTGCGCCGTGTCCGAAGTTCTGCTGTTCCAGCTTGCCTTTGGCATTGTTGACCAGGTCGGCTGCTTTTACGCAGTCCTGCCGGCAACCGTCGATGGGGTTCTCTTCATCGCCAGTTTGTTGCAATGATAGGTTTTGCCCGTATGCGGATATGGAGTTGGTAGCCACATATTTCATTTCCGTGCGCGAGATACGGCAGTCGGTCACGGTCTGGTATACGCCGTCGTAACTCTTCTCCCTTAGCCTCTCATAGTCGAGTATGGGCTGCATGGTACGCACTGACATGGGGCTTTCCAGTTCTTTGTAGATGTCATAGCCGTAGCAAACGTAAAGTTGTGCTAGTGCGTCGCCTCCGTTGGTGGCGTTATCGGCTTTCGATGCTTGAGTCACTTCCATCGTAGCCCATTGTGTAGGGTCGTCAGCTGAAGTGAAGGTCAGCGTGGCTGTGCGTCGCTGGTCGTTGTCGTTGTCATATGTCCTGATGCTGATGATACCGTCGCTAGCCAGCGTGTCGCTGCTTAGCGTCAGCCAGTCGGCATCGCAGCTGACGATGACGGTTGCTGAGTCGCCATTGGCACGTCCGTCGATGTTCACCTTCAGACTCTCGTAGCTTGCCTGGTAAGGCAGCAGTTGCATGCTGGATTCCTCCTCGTCGTCGAGGGTAGCCCTGCTAACCGTCCATCGTCCAGATGGTGCAGGCAGCTCGTCGTCGCTGTCGTCATGACAGCTTGTCATCAGGTAGCCTGTCATGATTGTGGTAAACAGCAGGAGGATGGTTGTCGTCAACTGTCGTGTCATCGTCGTGTGGTATCTTCTATCAGTAGTGTTGTTCTTAAAAAGAGATTTTAGCATTCAGAGGGATACTTTCCTGTGGGTAGATGCCCTTCCGAATACTAAAATCCCCGATTGATGGCTAGAGGTGACTACTCACCTTGTCATAAGCTTGCGATTACGGATTGAGGATGGGGCTACTATTCTTGTTCAGGATAGTTGTTGCCCCTGTAGTGATGCTACCGTTGGCAATACCCATGTAGGTGTAGATACCGCGGTCGGCATATTTCTCCATAAAGTAATTCTGGGCATACTCCTGAATGTCTGTTTCGTTAAACAGCAGCCAGACGGGTGTGATGATGAAAGAGAGGGGCTCGGCCAGACTCTGGTCCATCTTGTCGTGATCACTCGGCGAGTACATTGAATTGACCCAGTCCTTAAGGATTTTCTGCAGCAACTCGCGGTCGTCGGGCTCTTCTCCGTTAGCCATTTGCAACAGGCTGTTGGCGGTGTCGTTGGCATTGCCGCCCAGGACGTGTGCGTTGACATGGCTATTGTGCATCACGTCGAAACCTGTTGATGTATATCTGAATTTACCAGAGACGTTGAACATGCCTGACACATCAGCTTCCAGGTTGCCTGCGAAGGTATCTGCACCTTCCATGTAGCGGTTGTCGACCTTCATGGTCATCACCAGGGCACCGCCAAAGTCTCCACCCGAGATGAAGAATGGGCCGTAGTAGTTGTCGATGGCATTCAGAGCCCTATCGGCCTTCTCCCTGTCAATCTCCTTATTGCGCATGTTCTTCTTTGTGATGGCATTGTAGAGCTCGTTGTAGAGGTCGCAGAAGCTTACGGAGAATACGCCGGCATAGTCAAAGTTCGACTTTATGTTATCGTACATGTTTTCAATCTCCTCTGCCTGCTCAGGTGTGAGTCCGTCTTCGTCCAGGTTCTTCCTGCGACGCTTCTGGTTCTGTTTGGCATAGGAAGCAACCAATTCGTCAATACGGGCATATTGCTGGTCCTCATATTCGGTGTCCAGTTTCTTGTTGTGCTCAGCGTATGCTGATAGCTCTGCGGGCGATAGATAGACGTTGTACATAGGTGCATGGCGTACAATAGAGTAGTCGACATACGTGCGGTTCTCATCTTTCTTTGCACTATATTGTCCTTGGGCAGAGAATTCGATGATGCCGAATGACACACCAAGTTCAAGGCTCAGTGATACCTCCTTGTTCTGCACAAGTGATGAGTCGAGCAGCATTGCTTTCAGTTCTGCGAATGCGATGGGGCTTTCCACGTATGCTGATGCGGCAAGTTTAGTGTTGCCGATGCCTTTTTCCTGCAGTTTCTGGATTTGGGTGATATTGAAGATGTTGTCAGACTTCTTGACTTTGCGCGGTTGGAAGGCTGCCGAATCATTCACGTGAAGTTTCAGGTTGAGGGCATAGTCGTAGTCAACGCCACATCCAACGCCCATACCTGCAAAGCGCTCACCGCTGCCAGCGTTGTCGTCGGCACTATGCTGGCGAATGGTCACTTTCTGGTATTCACCATCGCTATTGCCCAAGTTCAGTGTGGTGGTGCGGTCGGCACCTGAAGCATTGGCATCGTAGCGTAGCGTCAGGGTCTTGTTGCCGTTGTAGGTTACCTGCCAGTCTTCAATGCAGATCCAGTTGGCATCACGCGACACAGTGGCAGTCCACATGCCGTCAGACTTTATCTCTACGGTCATTGAACCGCTTTCCATGTCAGCTTCGAGCCCATGTGTCAGCAGATTGTTGTCAACGCTGACAGTAGAGGCGGCATCATTGTCGTTGTCCTTGTTGTCATCGTCATCGCTACATGATACGGTACTCATGCCGAGAAGGCCGGCAAAAGTAGCTAGCAGCGCATAGTTGAGAAACTTTTTCATAATCTTAATTTTGTTTTTTGTTTTGTATTTTATGTATTATTTTGATTCCTGCTTGGAAACGGCACATGAAGACTATAGCTCTTAATCGGTTGTTTTGTGTGCAAAGTTACACATTTTTTATTTACTATTCAGTATCATGAACCTTTTTTTTTCAAAAATGCCCTTTTTATTTGTCTTTCAGAACCCTTGTCTACTGATTTCCAGTGCAAATATAGCTATAATAAGGTGTTGCACAAAACAAATCACGTTTTTTTTTGATGATTGTTGCGACTATCCTTCTTTTTTGCGACAATTTTCTTCCTGAGGCGAGTTTTGTGTCGCAAAGACATGCTAAATATGCTCTAGTGCCATACACCGCCATCAGTGGGTGATGTTATTGTTGTTCTATACATTTTATATAAGTCTAAAGCCGTATTTCATATAAGTCTAAAGCCGTATTCATTTCTGAACTGAGGTATTCAGCAGTCGCGAGTCAGTATGTGTCGATACTCCACAGGCGTCATGCCAATGGCCTCCTGCACTCGTCGCTGTAACGTCCTGACGTTGCTGAATCCTGCTTCCTCGGCCACTGCCGCAATGTTGTATTTGGGTTTTTCTCGCAACAGTCGTAGTGCGGCAAGCACTCGTAGGTTGTCGATATAGGCATCTGGCGTTCGGTGGATGGTCTGGTTGCGGAACAGACGTACCAGCCTTTCGTGACTGACACCAATCAGTTTGGCCAGCTCTTCCGACTTGAAGTCGGGCTTCAGGTGCAGTCGTTGCTGCTCTACACGCAGCTCGATGAGTGCCATGAGCTGGCTGTCGTCTTGCAGGTCGGCATTTCGTTGGCGGTTGACATTGCCATCAAGCAGTTCGCGAGCCACTTCCACACGTCGACGCATCTCCGTGTAAGCCTCCAGGCGTTCGCTGAGGTCCAGGTTGCGTCCAATCAGTCTTACGAGTTCATCCTTCAGCCGTTCTACTTCAGCCCTTAGCGTCTGGTTCTCGTTGATGAGTTTTTGTGTATCTTCCTCTGTCATAGCGGCTTGTGTTTTTATTCTTGCTCGTAGAGTTGTAGGAATCCTCCTGTACGCAGCACTTCCTCCACGTCCTCGTTCACCTGTCTGAGGATGGCCCGGTGCCCATTTTTGCGGGTGTGCTTGTAGATGTTGAGCAAGATGCGCAGTCCGCTGGAACTGATGTATTCCAGTTGGCTGCATTCGACGACGATGTCGCAGTCATCTCGCTCGAACAGCGGTGCTAGGGCTTGTTCTGCCTTGCTACTGGCCGTATTGTCCAGATCGCCACAGAGTGCGGCTACCAGTCGGCCTTTTTCTTCAGTAATCGAGATTTTCATAATTACCAAGGTTGTTTATTTGTTCTTTTTGATTGTCAGTATGTTACAGTCAGCTTCTCTGCTATATTCCAGGTTGTCGCTCATCTGATGCATGAGCAGTATGCCCAGTCCCCCTTCTGGTCGCTGGTCGGCAGGGATATTGGTGTCTGCCATTGGTGCCTTGGTGGGATCGAAGGGTGCTCCCTGGTCGGTGATGGTGATACTGAGGGCATCGCTGTCAGTATAACTGCTGATGGTCACCATAGGGTGTGCATTGTTGCTGCTGGGGTCGTTATATGCATATTGTATCACGTTGGTCACCGCCTCTTCTACAGCCAGTCTGAGCCTTTTGGCTTCCTTGTTGCTCAGTCCTGCCTGTGCAGCTGCGTTGAGTACGAAGTCCTTCATGCGAGGCAGCTCTGCCAGGTCTGCTTTCAGGTTTAGATGATGGTTGTGCCACTTCAGGGCCATGAGAGTGACATCGTCGTTTTGCTCGGCTTTGCCGACATGCTCTCTGACGTGTTTCTCCATCAGTTCCACCACTTGCTGTGGTGCTAGTCCCTGTGCCTGTTGTGCCAGTTCCCTGACACGCTGCCGTGTCAGGAATCTGCCTTTCTCGTCCGTTGCCTCTGTCAGTCCGTCGGTATAGAGGAATAGGGTGTCGTCAGAATTGATGGTTGCCTGCTGCCCTTCGAACTCCCAGTCGGGTAGGGCACCAACAGGCAGGTTGGGTATCACAGGCAGGGCAACGATTTGCTTGCCGATGATGATGGGTGCCTCATGGCCGGCATTACAGTAATCCAGCTGGCCTGTGGTAAGGTTGAGCACACCAACGAACATTGTGGCGAAATAGCCACTCGACTGTTCATCGTAGATGGTCTGGTTCATCGACTGAACGATGGTGGCAGCCTGTCCTGACGTCACGCCAGGGTCCACTCTCCCAGCTTCTGTTCGGAATAGCGACCGTGTGACCGTCATGAGCAAGGCAGCAGGAACACCCTTTCCGCTGACGTCGCCAATACAGAAATAGAGTTGGTTGCCATTGAGGATGAAGTCATAGAAGTCGCCACCCACCTCGCGAGCAGGTGTCAGCGATGCAAAGAGCTCCAGGTCGTCACGATCGGGATAGCCAGGGAAGGTCTTGGGAATCATCGACTGCTGGATGTCGTGGGCCACCGACAGTTCGCTGGCTATTCGCTCCTTCTCTAAGGTGGCAGCTTGCAGTCGTCTGATGCTTTTCACAGACCTGTGGATGATGAATGCCAATACCAGCAGGCCAATGATGTGAAGGACGATGACGCCAAGGATGGAACGGTGCTGGTTTTCAATCAGTTGTGTGGCCATAGCCGATAGCTCTCGCAGAGGAACGTCTGCGGCAATCACGGCAACGGCATTGCCCAGCGAGTCGTGCAGGCATCGCGAGTAGCTGCACATCAGCACATAGTTGATGTTGCCCTCGTAGGGTTCGCTCCAGTAGCCATCCATGCCCGATTTGGTCACGTGGTGGCCGTTGATTACCTTGCTGTACCACAGCCGCTTGGTATAGTCGAAATCCATGATTTCCTTCTGCAGCTGTATGTTGGTGGAGTCCTCGTTGTAGATGTCTTCTTCCTCTTCGTAGATATAGATGCCGAGCTGGTCTTTGTGATTGTTGGCATCGTCCATCCTGGCTAGGATGTTGCCAGGCACATATCCAGGCACGAAGCCAATAGACACGCCAACGATCTGCCGCTGGCTGACCAGGAGTTTGAAAAGCAGGTCTTCCAGCGATGCGATGTCGATTTCCGCCAGTTCGCGTTTGATGTCGGGCAGCGATGTGGCCACAGCATTCTCCACCTCCTGCTTGATCTTTGCTATGCGCACGCTTCCGTTCAGGTCTCGCTGAGCCTTTTCCGTTAGCTGCTTGGAGATGCCTTGCCGTGTGGTGAAATACTGCACGGCAGTGGTCAGCTCTAGTAGCACAGCGGCTATCACAATTACTATGATGCTGAGTTTGGTATGCTGTTTTAGCTTCATTAGTCTAACTGTAAATCTTACAGGGCTTTTTTTGTTGCAAAGATACAATAATTTTGATTGCGTACAAAATAAAAGTGGAAAAAAGAAGATTTTTGTGCCAAAATATATCATTTGCTGTTTTTCCCGCAGTATGTTCGGATGATGTTCCAATGGGATGGATGTTGTTGGGATGGATATGGAGAATATTTTACAAAATTCAACTTGTGGAATGCTGTTGGATGATGTTCTCGATGAGGAAGGTTCCATGAAAATGTGGCAAAATTTCGGAGTCGTGAGTAGCATTCGCAATATGGGCTATTATGGGGTGATTTTTTTCCCCTAGTGAGGAAAATATTTTTTCCTAGTGAGGGAAAAAGTTTTTCCTAGTGAGGGAGCAAAAAGACTCTCGTCAGGGCTTGTGGTTGGGAACGTGAGGAACAAAGTGCGATGGAAGGGTGTAAGGCAGAAGGAGGGGAATGTTTTCTGTCTGTCAAAAATGTTTACATTATTTACGGCAAGAGGCATTTGTCTCCTATGCTGTTCTTACATTTTGATGGGGTCTCTGCCAGCAAGTTTCCCCATATCGTGGATGGACTTTCCTATAGGGCATTGTACATGATTTCCACCAGTCGCGATACGGCATATTGGTCACGCTGGGTTTCTGGAATCCAGAAATAGTCTGGAGGTAGCGTGGGCTTCTCGGTTGGTTCCCAAAGGTAGAAATCGGCATGCAGAATGCGGTGGGTGAGCACATGCTTCACACCCTTACGGATGGGTATAACGGGTTGTGATGACTTGCAAGGGCATATCTCGCGCAGACGGTCCTCGACATGCTCTGTGCTGCCTTCGATAAGCAGCGGTTCGTGGAGCCCCTGCCAGATATCGCCAGAAGAACGTCGTCGTAGAACTGTCAGTCCTTGCCATCTGACGTAGATATATGCGAAATGCCGTTCCTGAATCTTCAGCGTCTTCAGTTTCACGGGCAGTTGGTCGATACGGTTCTCGTGGAGGGCAGCACAAGTCTCTTGCAGGGGACAGATGTCGCAACGAGGACTGCTGGGAGTACACTGGATGGCACCAAAGTCCATCATGGCCTGATTGAATGCCGATGGCTGGGCTGTTGGCAACAGTTCCTGTGCTAGTGCCGTGAACGTCTTCTTCCCTTCGTTGGTGTTGATGGGGGTGTCGATGCCAAAATGACGGGCTAGCACGCGATAGACATTGCCATCGACGACGGCAACAGGCACATCGAAGGCAATGGAGGCAATGGCTGCAGCTGTATAGTCGCCAACACCTTTCAGCTGCTTGATAGTCTCGAAAGTGCTGGGAAAAGCTCCTAGCTCCACAATCTGTCGTGCCGCATGATGCAGGTTGCGGGCACGACTGTAGTAGCCCAGTCCCTGCCACATGCGTAGCACCTCGTCTTCTGTGGCAGCTGCCAGCTGTTCTACTGTGGGCCATTGTTGCATGAAACGCTGCCAGTAGGGCAGTCCCTGATCGATGCGTGTCTGCTGGAGGATGATTTCCGACAGCCAGATGGCATAGGGGTCGCGGGTCTGCCGCCAGGGCAGCTCTCGTCCATGCTTCTGAAACCACTCTAATAATATAGTTGTGACACTCATCGCTGCAAAGGTAATAAAAAGTTTGGTGCTATCCTAATTTTTTCGTACCTTTGCAGCGAACTAATCAAAAAAATCATGAAACGACTACTAATGGCAGCTATGACCACAGCGATGATAGCCTGCGATCCTCCCAAGGATGCTCCCTACTGGTTTGACGAGATGACCTACTCGCCATCTGAAACCGTGTTCAAGGTGTTTGCCCCAGACAATGCCAAGTGCTTTGTCGTCATCGACAACGATAGTGTGGAGATGACCTGCAAGCCCGTTGCCGACGACAGCTTGATGACAGAGGGCTATGTCTATAAGGCCGTGGTGAAGGGCGACCTGAAGGGAAAGACCTACGAGCTGGTGGTCAACGGACAGTCATCGCCAGGTGTCTTTGCCAAGGCCGTCACCGTGAACGGACAGAAGGGTGTCGTCGTAGACCTGCGCGACAGCGATCCTGAGGGATGGGCCACAGACAAGGGACCGCATCCTGCCACCTATGGCGAATGGATGGTCTACGAACTGCATCATCGCGACTTCTCCATCAATCGACCTGATGCACAGCACAAGGGCAAGTTCCTCGCTCTGAGCGAGCCATGGGCCATCGAGCATCTGCAGCAGCTGGGTATCAATGCCGTACATATCCTTCCTTCCTACGATTTCGGATCGGTAGACGAGACACGTCTGGACGAGCCACAGTACAACTGGGGCTATGATCCTGTGAACTACAACGTGCCCGATGGCTCGTATAGCACAGACCCCGCAGACCCACTATGCCGTATCCGTGAGTTCAAGCAGATGGTACAGGCATTGCATCAGGCAGGCATCAACGTCGTACTGGATGTGGTGTATAACCATACCTACGATATCGACCATTCCAATTTCCAGCGTACCTACCCCGACTACTACTATCGGGTGGGTAGCAACGGATCGGGCTGTGGCAACGAGACGGCATCAGAGAAGCTGATGATGCGTCGTTTCATGATTGCCAGCGTCAGGCATTGGATCAGCGAATACCATATCGACGGCTTCCGTTTCGACCTGATGGGTGTCCACGATATCGAGACCATGAACCAGATACGCCAGGCTGTCGACGAGATCGATCCCACCATCTTCATCTATGGCGAAGGCTGGAGTGCAGGACAGTGTGCCCTGCCATTGGAACAGCAGGGTGTGAAGGCCAATATCGCACGCATGCCCCGCATTGCTGCCTTTAGCGACGAGATACGTGATGCCCTGCGAGGACCGTTCAACGACGACAAGAAGGGGGCCTTCCTGGCAGGCAAGCCTGGAGAGGAGATGAGCCTGATGGCAGGCATCGCAGGCATGATCAACCATCCGCAGATCGATTATGCCAAGGTGAACTACAGCGATGAGGCATGGGCACAGGAGCCTACGCAGATGATGAGCTATGTGAGCTGTCACGACGATATGTGCCTCGTAGACCGTCTGAGGGCTAGCATCCCAGGCATCACAGACGAAGAGCTGATAAGACTCGACCTGCTGGCACAGACAGCCGTCTTCACCTCGCAGGGTGTGCCCTTCATGCTCAGTGGCGAGGAACTGCTGCGTACCAAGCAGGGAGTGCACAACTCCTTCGAGTCGCCTGATGCTGTCAACCAGCTCGATTGGACAGCCAGGAGCCGTTATCCGCAAGTGATGGACTACTATCAGAAACTGACAGCCCTGCGACAGCAGCATCCTGCCTTCCGTATGGGCAAGGCAGAACTGGTGAACAAGCACCTCACCTTCCTGCCCTCACAGCCCTGTATGGTAGCCTTCAGGATTGCGGCCGCTCCGAATGACGAATGGCAGGATATCGTGGTTGTGCTCAATGCCAACAAGAGAGCCGTCAAGGTGGAAACAGGCGAGGGTAACTATACCATAGTGGCAGCCAATGGCAGCATCGACCTACAGGGAATGGGTACCGTCAGCGGACCTGTGGTCACGGTAGCACCACAATCGGCTTTGATCATACACAAATAATCAACTAACTACATCATGAGAAGAATCTTTTTAATATTGATGGGGTGTCAGCTGGCCGTAGGCTCGTTGATGGCTCAGTACACACCCACCAGTCAGCAGGAGAAGCTGGACAGAGGGCTGGTGGCATTGCCACGCACCACAGGCTCGGGCGTTTTCCTGAGCTGGCGACTGCTGGGCACGGATAACGTAGAGACGACAACCTTCGACATCGTGCGCGATGGAACGACTATCCAGGAGAATGTTACCAAAACCAATTACGAGGATGTTGCGGGGACGAAGACTGCCAGCTACCAGATTGTGACCAAGGTGAACGGAGACGTAGTGGAGACCAGCGAGGCGGTCACTCCCTGGCAGAAGGTGTTCTGCACACTCACACTCGACCGTCCTGCCAAGGGTGCTCAGGGGGGCACCTATACCCCCAACGATATGTCGGTAGGCGATGTGGATGGAGACGGACAGTATGAGCTGTTCGTGAAATGGGATCCCAGTACCTCGAAGGACAACTCGCAGTCGGGTGTCACGGACAACGTGTATATTGACTGTTATAAACTGGATGGCACCCGTCTGTGGCGTATAGACCTGGGACGCAACATCCGGGCAGGAGCCCACTACACACAGTTCATGGTCTACGACTTTGATGGCGACGGACAGGCCGAGATGATGTGCAAGACAGCTCCTGGCTCGATAGATGGGGCAGGAAAGTATGTGAATGAAGTGGCTACCGACGAGACTATCAAGAGTGCCAGCGCTACCAAGGTCTATCTCAACAGCGATGGTCGTGTGGTAGGCGGACAGGAGTGGCTCACCGTCTTCAAGGGTATGACGGGCGAGGCCATCCATACCATCTTCTATAATCCCAATCGCAATATGACCTATGGCGGAGCAGCAGACGGCTCTACCAACTGGGGACAGGCCGAGGGCAAGAACGATGCTGCCAGCTATGGCAACCGTGGTGAGCGATTCCTGGGTGCCGTGGCCTATCTTGACGGGGCAGACAAGCCCGCCTGTGGCGTGTTCTGTAGGGGATACTATGGCTATGCCTTCATCTGGGCGGTAGGCTTCGACGGTCAGCATCTTCATCAGAAATGGCTCAGTCAGCACAAGTCTAAGACTAGCTATATCCTCTATACCTACAACGAAGACGACAGCCGAACCAGCAAAGCCTATACCAAATGCCAGCCCACCAGCGGCAGCGGGAGCGGTACCATGTTCGGCAACGGCAACCATAATATGTGTGTGGCCGATGTCGATGGCGATGGCTGCGACGAGATCATCTGGGGATCGGCAGCACTCGACCACGACGGACGCCTGCTCTATGGTACTGGCTTCGGACATGGTGATGCTATCCACATGGGAGCCATGATGCCCTCACGACCAGGCCTGCAGGTCTTCGAGGTGCACGAGGAGAAGGGTACCTACTCCTGGGATCTCCATGATGCCTGCACGGGTGAGATCATCTACAAGGGTGGCAATGCCGGCATCGACAACGGACGAGGCATGGCTGCCGATATCGATGCCAGCTCGGCAGGATGGGAGTTCTGGTCGAGTGATGAGCGTCATCCACGTAGTGCGGAGACGGGGCAGGAGGTCATCGGTAAGAACCCCTCCGTCAACTTCCGAATCTACTGGGATGGCGACGTGCAGGACGAGCTCTTCGATGGTCGCTATGACTCCAGTTCTGGCATAGCAACACCACAGATCACGAAGTGGAGCGGTTCGAGTTTCACTACGCTTCGCGAGTTTGGCAGCAGCTATGGCCATCCGCAGACCTGCAACACCACGAAGTCCACACCCAGTCTGCAGGCTGACCTGCTGGGCGACTGGCGAGAGGAACTCGTGATGTGGAACTACGACAACCCAGCCGAGATACACATCTACACTACCAACATCACCAGCAAATACAGCATTCCAACGCTGATGCACGACCATACCTACCGCATGGGTATCTGCTGGCAGAACACGGCCTACAATCAGCCGCCTCATCTTGGCTACTACCTGCCCGACTATGTGGCAGGCAGGCCTAATGCCATTCAGGACGTGGCAGGCGAACGCCAGTCGGATGCTATCGTGGTGTATGACCTACAGGGCAGAAGAATTTCGCCCGATGGTCATTATCGTGGTGTGGCCATCGAGCGAAAAGGTGTTACAACCCGTAAGGTTGTGATAGAATAGACAAGTCAGCTGTTATTTGCTGTGCATCAACCGACCGTCGCTGGTTATTCCGGCGGCGGTCATTCTTATGCGTGTCTCCTTGCTGTTGTTGTAGAACACGGCAGTGAAGCGTCCCTGTTCGTCGCAGACGGCATTGGGGTTCCAGTAGAGCGTACGACGGTAGTCGTTGGGCTCTGCCGGCTGCTGCTCGCTATAGTCGGGCTGATAGAACTGCTCGGCCATATTGATGCCACGGAACAGGATATGACGGTCGCGGAAGGTGGGTTGCTCGCCATCGTAGGGAATCAGTTCCAGGTCGACAGTGGCATCTGGCGAATGTGTCTCATAGACCATGAGCGAGTCTTCTGTTCGAGGCTCGAAATCGGTGAACACACGCACGTTCTGCAATCGCTTCAGCTTCAGCCTCTTGTAGACATACTGCGAGGTGCGGTTGGCACGGAACAGACCTGCCTCTTCGGCCTCGCCACCACTAATAAGGGGTGAATAGTTGCGATAGTAGGTATGTCCCTCCAGACGTCCGTCAACGTTGAAACTGATGGGACGGTTCATGTTGCCGAAGAGGTATTTGCACACCTGAACGGGGAACTGTCGCATGTCGAGCTTGCCAAAGCTGAGGCCACGATCGGTGATGTCGTTATAGAGGTCGTAGGCATCGATGACAAAGGCCGGCTTCTTCCAGTCGATGGCACGACGTCCACGACGACGGCCCTGAACATTGATGTTGCCCAGCTGGTGGACATCATTCTCCATCGACAGGTCCGACAGTGTGTCGATGAGCATCTCCTCCGTATACTCGGGCTGGTGCTTCTCGTAGTAGGTGTAGTCGTGGGTGTAGATGGGGTAGAAGAGGTCTCGCTTGACGTAGTAGTCGGGGAAGGCATCCTCGTTGAGCACGGTGGCATCCCTGCGCGAGGACATGTTCTTCTTGATGGAGTCGTTCTCCTTGTAGGCTTTCATGTTCAGGTAGCTCGAGCCGTAGAAAGGTGGCACCTCGAAAATGAAACGGCCGTTCTCCGTACGCTGCACGGAGCCTACAAACACATCGCCCAGGCTCATCTCCACCTCTACGAGCACTTCGTTCCTGATGCCCTTATGGTTGACGCCTAGACTGGTGTTGGCATCTGCCAGATTGCCGTATTCGATCGTGGAGACATCTGTTGAGATGTCATTGCCTATGTCCTGACTGTTGGAGACAAGGGTACCGTCGCCCTCAGAGGTCTCTGCCCAGGGGTCTGTCATGTCTTCGCTAATGGCACTCTTGGTATTCACCATGCCCACACCATCCTGCCACGAGCTTACCTCGTCGGGCTCTACAGGGCTGAGACTCAGCATCTTGTAGACCGATCCCTCGACAGTCATCGTCTTCTCGGGGGTATAGCGCATCTCGCGAGTGGAGTCTGCCAGTTCCTGCCAGTTGTACTTACGCCATCCCTGTACCATCATCAGTAGGTCGAGATGACGCTTGTGCAACGCATCGTCTGACTCGAAATAGTGGGCGGGGTAGGCGATAAAGCCACGCAGCTCGCTACTGAGCAAGAGGTCGGTCATCAGGTTGCCGTTGTCGTAGGTGGGCTCATCGGTATAGGTGTCGCGAATGGACAGTGAGAAGTTCATAGGTTCCGATACTCCTTCGAGTTGTATGGGCATCTCGATGCGCTCGTAGGGATCATAGGTCTTGTTGGCCACGATGGGAGCTGTGATGAGTGCATCGTCGTTCTCATGGTGATTGACGAAGAAGAGACGGTCGGCTAGGATCTGTCCGTCGCTATCGAACAGTGTCACATCGGCCACACCCGAGGGCAGTTTGTCGAGTGGTAGTGATATGGTGGCTGAAGGGTTCAGGTCCACCTGCTGGAAGTACTTGAGCACTCCACGACAGAGGATGCTGACGGCATATTCCTTGTCGATGGGCAAGCCGACGCTGTTGATGTGCAACTGATCGCCATCCAGTCGGAAGGTGGCTCCCTGTTCTTCTGATTTCGGCAGGCTCTCCGTCCAGTTCTTGTCGTTCCATCTGAACGATGCCTTCAGGCGCTTTCCTGTTGGTGTGACGATAAATGATCCCCGTCCCATATATTCAGTATTGATGGTGAGCGACTTGTCATTGTCAAGTGCTATCGTCCCGCTGATGTTTACCGCCTGTCCGTGCTGGTCGGTAATCTCGAATGCCACGCGGTTGGGCACATTTTCTATCAGGTGTCCCCCCTCAGGATAGAAGCTCACAAGCAGATCTTCTTTCTTCACCCGCGGCAGTCGCGTCTTGGGACGCTGGTACATCCTGCGCGAGTCGTAGTCGCCAGCCTCGTCGGGTTTGCTGTAGACGGGCAGCACCCGGCTGTAGAGACCATCCCAGATGCGGAAGTAGTCGGCAGCCATCTGGCGGTTGTAGAACCACCATGTCTCATCGCGGCGATAGCTGTGATGACGCACGTTGAAGTTGAGCATCCAGCGGGTGTAGGCTCTCAACTCATAATAGCCCGAGTAGAGCGAGTCGGTCAGGGCAAACTGTCCGCAGGTGTAGCCAGTGGGACTGACAATCAGCGTCTGGCGCTCTACCAGCATGCCGTCGGGCGAGAGCAGTTCGACGTAGAGCAGGCGGCTCATGTCTGTTGGATGCAGGTCGTCGGCACGCACGACATAGGCCTTATACCACAATGTGTCGCCTACAAAGTAACATTGGTTGTCGGTATGCACATACACTTTTTCCTGCACCTGACTGGTTGACGATTCCTCTAGCGTGCGACGGATATCGTCGAGGCTTCCAGCATTGGCTGTGCCGATACTGATGATGGTTAGTAATGAGAATAGAAAAGCTCGAATAATGACTGTCATAGTTGTTTTTGCTAATTCCGATGCAAAGGTAGTGCAAAATTCTGATAATCCGACGATTTTTTACCGATTTTTTGTTTCTTGATGTGCTATTTTGCTAACTTTGCAGCGACAATCAACGAGGTCATGGAAGGCATCAGGCATTCCGACTCTGCAGTTGCACAGCATTTGGGATTGTAGGTAGCTAGACGACACCTCATAATTATTTTTGGAAAAAAAGGAGATTTTGATTAGGAAAACGGGCTTCCCGATTGTATAAATAGATAAAAAGGCAACAAATGACAGACAAACAGACGTTCGAAAGAATCTTCAGGACTCATTACCACGGAATGTTCTGCCTGGCCAGACGAATGCTTAGGGACGAAGCGCTGAGCAAGGATGTGGCAAGTGATGTGTTTGCTCAATTGCTACATAGCAAGGCCGACCTGAAAGCAGAAACGCTCCAGGCCTTCTTGATGACGAATGTGCGCCATCGTTGCATCAACCTGCTCATACACAGGCAGAAGGAAACAACGGCTATCACGGGGCTTAAGGCATCGATGGCAGTCTCGGATGATGATCAACAGACGATAGCCCAGGAGCAATATGAGGCCCTGCATCACTTCATCGACGAGAAACTGCCCCCTCTCTCTCAGCAGGTCATCCGGCTGCGTTACGAGCGTGGGCTCAAATACAGGGAAATAGCGCAGGTGCTCAACATCAGCGAGGTCAGCGTTTACAATCACTTGTCGAAGTCGTTATGGCAAATGAAAGAATACTTTAAAACCCAAAAGATATGAAATCGGAAGACCATCTTAGCCAGATCCTTGAGCAAATGTATGCTCAGCCGGAAGCAGATACCTCGGAAATCATCGATGAGGAGTGGCAACAGTTTGAGGCAAGATATTTTGCACCACGGCGACACTCCTGGGGATGGATGCAAATAGCAGCTTCTATCGTTGGCATCATTATGTTCTCAGGAATCGCCTATGCCGCCTTTCAGTATGTTACCAATCACCTGCAAGCCAGTAGTCAGCAACAAGCGCAGGAACCACCACAGACAGGATATCGGCTGTCGACGACAAGCCCTGACACTCAGGATAGCGTAAAGACAACCGAACCGAAGGTGTTTGAGAACGTGCCACTACGGTCTATCGCCGAAGAACTGGGACGGAACTATCATCTTCCTGTCAAGGTCAGGAATGAAGAGGCTGCCGCCCTTCGACTCTATTATCCCTGGAATCCACAGATGTCGCTGGAAAAAGTCATCGGCGAACTAAACCGTTTTGACAAGGTGAAACTGACTGTTGAGAACCATTCCATCATTATCGAATAAACCTATGAGACTCTACCTACAACTTATATTAATGTGCCTCTGCATCAACGAGGTGCAGGGCCAGAAGCTATCGAAAGACTACAAAGCCACATCGCTCTCAGACGTGCTTATAGACCTCAATAACTCGCAGGCAAGATGCCGCATCAGTTTCATCTACGACGAACTGGAAGATTTCACCGTCACCGCCAGCTTTGATGGCGCTACCGTGGAAGAAGCGGTACGCTGTGTCGTGGGGTTCTATCCGATGAATATTGTCTCTACCGATAGTCTCATCACCGTCGAGTGTACGCAGAAAGAAGAAACCAAGGTCGTCGGACGCGTCGTAGACGAACGCCATCATCCTGTAGCATTCGCCAATATCTCATTGTATAGCGTTGCCGCAAACCAAGAAAGAAATTCCACATACTTAAAAGATACAGGCAACGTCGGGACTGACGGAGTCTTCATCAACGGCAGCGTGAGCAATGAGAATGGCGATTTCGTCATTCCCTGTAGGGCACAGCAAGTCACGGTTAAGATTTCGTGCATCGGCTTCAAGACCGTCGTGCAGCGAGTTAGTGTTGGCGAGATAGGCACCATCATGCTACAGCCCGATACCTATATCGTGGAGGGCGTAGAGGTCAGAGGTGAGATTCCGCAATACAGAACCACCTCGGGCGGACTGACGATAGAAATAGAGCACTCGATACTGCACGATGTGGGAACTGCCGACGACCTGCTCTCGATGTTGCCGCTCATACAGGGACGTGATGGTAAGTTCAGCGTCGTAGCCAAGGGCGAGCCAGAGATATACATCAATAACAAGAAGGTACGCGATGCCAGCGAACTCAAGCAACTGAAATCTGCCGACATCAAAAGTGTAGATATCATCACCTCACCAGGGGCGCAATATAATGCAGAGGTCAATGCCGTCATCCGCATCAAGACCATTCGCCAGCAAGGCGACGGATTCAGCATGCAGCTGATGAGCGACACCTATCGTAACAACAAATGGAACACCTATGAGGACCTGGCGATGAAATATCGTATTAACGGATTCGAGGCTTTTGCTAATATCGGTTTTCAGAATGAGCATCAAGGCTCCGACCTGACGGGAGATATAGAAACCAACATCAACAATAATACCATCAATATCCACCAGACAGCTCCTATTGACAACTGGATTACGGTCTTTTTAGGAAAGACAGGTTTCAGTTATGACCTTAACAACGACAACTCCGTAGGCATGAGTTACGGCACCCAGATGGTTGCCTATGCCGCTGGCAGTCTGCATTCAGAACAAAACACCAGCAGAAACGGACAGCAAAAAGAATTCGTCGATCAATGGCGGGGAGTCAGACAGGCTGATCCACCCTCGCACGACATCAATGCCTATTATGTGGGGAAGATTGGCAAACTTGGTATTGACCTGAATACCAGTTACGTTTGGCGAAAAATCATGCTAGACCAGCATGTGTCAGAACAAAGTGTACAGCTAGAAGACCGCACGATCACCACCCACAGCCAGGATAAACGCCGGCTGCTGGCAGGCAAGCTCGTGTTCACTTACCCTTTATGGAAAGGCATGATGAGTGCAGGCTCCGAAGTCACGCATACCAACAGCTATGGCACCAACACCACCGACGAGGGCATCATCCCGCCATCAGAAAACGAAGTAAAGGAGAACAATACGGCTGCTTTTGCTGAATACGAAATGCAGTCAGGCCATTGGCGACTGAATGCCGGTCTGCGATATGAACACGTCTCTACTGACTATAGTTCATTCGGTGTGCACCAGGAAGAGCCCAGCAGGACCTATAATGACCTGTTTCCAAACCTTTCGGCAGGCTGGCAGAAGGGGAAGTTAGGCTTGCAGCTAAGCTACTCGAAACGCATCACGCGTCCCCTCTACAACTGGCTGAGAAGTTCGATACAATACGATAACCGCTATCTGTATGAAAGCGGCAATCCGCTTCTGCGCCCTTCTATCCGCCGGAGCATCGATTTCAGCGCCACGTACTCCTGGTTCAATTTCATGACAGGGTTTACTCGCGAGAACGATTTCTTTACCCATATCAACCAAGTATATAACGAGGCGAAGGAAATCGCCATCACCCAGCACATGAACTTCGACCATCAGATACGCTGGTATGCCACCCTGACGGCTTCTCCCAAACTGGGCTTCTGGCAGCCTACGCTCAGACTGCACTACTACCAGCAAAAGTTCGATGCCGAGGCATACGGAGTGCCTATGAAACTCAACAAGCCAGAGTTCTCCGTCAACCTGCAGAGCTGGTTCGTCATTGGTGAAACGGCAAAGGCCTTGCTACAAATGGACTATACGGGCAGCAACCACTGGGGATTTATGTATCGTAACAGCAACTTCGCCGTCAATGCCCGCTTGCAGAAATCATTCCTGAAAGGCAGCCTCGTTGCCGCCCTCTATGCCAATGACATTTTCCGCACGGAGCGCAACGATTACACAACTTACTGTGCCATCGGAAAAACTGTCTCCAACAGTTATGTCTACTCACAAGAAATCGGCCTCAGTCTGTCATACAACTTCAACGTCACCCGTTCGAGGTATAGGGGAACTGGTGCTGGTAATGAAGAAAAGAGCCGTCTATGACCTGTTTTTTTTCTTTTGCTGTGATGAAAATGCGATTCAACGGTCTTGACTATCTGAAGCTTCTGCTGGCTCTCATCATGGGTGTAGGCTGTTTCTCCATCTGTCTGATGAGTCCGCAAAACCCTTGGATATGGCTTTTTGACATCATCCATCTCCCGTCGGATGACTATCTTCAACACGTCGTGATGACTGTTCCGTTATAGTGAGATTACGGCTCACTCATAGTGAGATTACGGCTCACTCATAGCGGGATTACGGCTCACTCATAGTGAGATTACGGCTCATAGTGAGATTACGGCTCATTGGTGAGATGACGGCTCATTGGTGAGATGACGGCTTCAAAATGAAATGTTAGATAATCTTAACGCATTGTAAAATTCTTCCATAAGGAGTGATTACCTCAGATTTTGTACTTATCTTTGTCCTGTCATTGACGATATTGCTTGCGTTACGACACAAGGATAAGTGATAGTTCTGATATGGCACAATCCTGGGTCGCTCGGTTCTTCATAGAAAAAACGGCTTTGCTGATGGGCTTGACGAAGCTCTGTTTGTCGCTTAGGAGGGTAGAAAATGTTTACTAAATTACTTTAGGTATAGGTATGAAAAGGCTATCGTTCTTATTGATTGCTGTCATCGCTCTCGCTGGCGCCTTATGGCTGAGCGGCTGCGATGATAAAGATGGCGACTGGGATCCGATGAAATGGAAGGCAGAACAGACCGTCGATTCCGAAAACGGAGCATATATCATTTCATCTGAAGGCGGAAGTGTCTCGTTCCTATGCACCAACTATACGCCTTGGCTGTCTTACGCTGTAGCGGACGGGAATTATGAGGTTCATGTGCACGAGAATAATGATGTCAAGCATCTTGTTGGGGAATGGTTCAGGGTGTCGGTTGAAGGCAAGCGAATGACCGTTTCTTTCGATAATAATCCTTCATCCGAGCGAGTCGTAGAAATCATCACAACTGCAGGTGACATTTTCTATACATTCGCCTTCAGACAACGAGCAAAATAGCCGAAACTGTCATCTTTCCTATTGCCTGTAGGTAAGGCGTGGAGGAGAGGGAGGTCTTGAGTGAGGTCTTGGGTGAGGTCTTGGGTGAGGTGATAAGCAAACACCTCACTATCTGAATATCCTTTACGCAAAGGCGATTCATGAGATTTAGTGAGGTGTTGCGGGGAAATACAAAACGAAATAATTAGAACTATTCTCTTGACTTCAGCGGTTTTAACATTTCAGAGAGGTTGACTCTCTTGAAACCCCTATAAACAGGAAATTCTGCATGGTGACTTGGGTGACTCAGGAAATGCTATATAACGGTGATGACGATAGTGCTTTTGCCCTTGACT
>JAIKWS010000096.1 GCA_024684515.1 Prevotella sp. | reverse complement strand
AATTTTCAATTTTCAATTTTCAATGTTGACACTTCGTGTCGAGTCTGCTCTCGCTTGAAAGAACTCAAGTAAACTTGGTTCTTTACTCGCTTACTCGCAGCCTTCAATTCATAAGAGGCGGCCAATCTGGTAGATGGCAGCAGAGACCACCCATGCTACGGCGGTGGTGTAGACTGCAGCGGTAAGGGCCCAGCGCCAGGAGCCCGTCTCGCTCTTGATAGCGGCAATGGTGGCGATACACGGGAAGTAGAGCAGGATGAAGATGAGATAGCAGTAGGCCGCAAGCGGGGTGATGCCCTCACTCAACATCTGCTGTCGTAAACGCGTGTATTTGGCGGTGTCGTCGCTGAACGACTCATCGTCGCTGAACGACTCGTCGTCGGTATAGAGCACGCCGATGGTAGAGGCCACAATCTCCTTGGCACCCACACCCGCCAGGAGGCTGACATCGAGTTTCCAGTTGAAGCCCTGCGGCGTGAATACCGGTTCGATGGCCTTTCCGAGGCGTCCGAGATAACTCTGCTCCTGCTGCTGTTGGTTGGGGAGCATATCGTTGTGCGGGAAATACTCGAGTGCCCATACGATGACAGAGGCGACAAGGATGATGCCTCCCATCTTTTTCAGGTACTCCTTTCCTTTCTCCCAGGTATGTCGTCCGATGGCCTTGGCGGTAGGCCAGCGGTAGGGCGGCAGCTCCATGACGAAAGGTGTGTCTTCGCCCTTTATAATAAAGGTAGCAAAAATCTTACTGATAATCACCGCCATGATGATGCCGAAGGCATAGATGGACATCATGACCCACGAGCGGTACTGCACGGAGAAGAACGTACCCGCAATCATGATGTAGATTGGCAGTCGTGCCGAGCAGCTCATGAAGGGCAGTATCATCATCGTGATCAGCCTGGACCGCCGGCTCTCGATGGTGCGTGTGGCCATTACCGCCGGTACGTTGCAGCCGAATCCCATGATGAGGGGTATGAATGATTTTCCGTGTAGTCCCATCTTGTGCATCAGCTTGTCCATGATGAAAGCAGCGCGCGACATATAGCCCGAGTCTTCCATCAGCGAGATAAAGAAGTAGAGGATAAGGATCTGTGGCAGGAAGACGATGACGGCCCCCACGCCCCCGATGACGCCATCGACCAGCATCGCCTTCAGTGGTCCGTCGGGCATGGTGTTGCTGACCTTCTCACCCAGCCAGGCCACGCCCGCGTCAATCCAGTCCATGGGATACTGTCCGAGGGTGAAGGTTGTCTCGAACATGACATAGAGCATGAGGAAGAAGATGGGGAATCCGAGGTAGCGGTTTGACAGCACATTGTCTATCAGGTGGGTGGTATGGTAGGTGTCTGCCTTGGTGCCCGTCTTGTAGTCTGCTTCGTGGAGTGCACCGTTGATGAATCCGTATTTCGCGTCCATGACAGCCGTCTCCGAGTCGTTGCCCGTCTCCTGCTGTACGCGCGCCGAAGCAGTGTCGCGCGCCGCGAGGATCTTGTTGAGCTCTGTACGCATGGGGTTGAGGCTGTCGCTGAGCTCAGACTTGTCGTCCTTCTGGCTGAGTGCCGATGACAACAGCTTGATGGCAGCCGTGTCGTGCTCCAGCAGTTTGATGGCCAGGTAGCGTGTGGAGTAGCGTGCGCTAATGCTGGGATACTGGCGGATATGCTTCTGAATGTGGCTGATGCCGTCTTCCAGCTCATGACCGTAGTTGATATGCAGGTGTCTGGTCTCCTGGCTTCGTCCTTCATAGACCTTGATGGCGGTACGGAACAGCTCCTTCACCCCCTGTCCGTTTTTGAAGGAGGTGGGTACCATCGGTGTTCCGAAGAGCTGGCTGAGCACCTTCAGGTCAACATAGTCTCCTCGGCGCTCAAACTCGTCGTACATATTGAGTGCCACCACCATTCGCAGGTCCATATCCACCAGCTGTGTGGTGAGATAGAGGTTACGCTCCAGGTTGCTGGCGTCAATCACGTTGATGACGATGTCGGGCTGTTCCTCTGCCAGATGTTTCCTGACAAAGAGCTCTTCGGGAGAATAGCAGGAGAGTGAGTAGGTGCCGGGCAGGTCGGTCAGTTCAAAGTGGTAGCCATAGAAATCGGCGTGTGCCTCGGTGGCGTCGACGGTGACCCCCGAGTAGTTGCCCACATGGGCATGCGCACCGCTGGCATAGTTGAAGAGGGAGGTCTTTCCGCAGTTGGGGTTTCCGATGAGTGCGACGCGTATGGTACGCCGCTCGCGCAGTGCCTCATGCTGCAGGTAGTCGTCCTGGTGTTTCTGTGGTTCGTTGTCCAGCACGAAGGGTGTCTCCTCGAGTGGTTTGCTCTCGCTGATCACTTCAATCATGTCGGCCTCCTGTCGTCGCAGGCTCACTTCGTAGCCCATCAGCCGGTAGAGGACGGGGTCCATCAGCGGGGCGTTGAGCAAGGCTTCGATGGGTTTCCCCCTGATGAAGCCCATCTCGATGATGCGTTTGCGGAATCCACCGTGTCCGTTTACCTTGACGATGTATGCCTTCTCACCAGTTTTCAGTTCAGATAGTTTCATGATCCAGGTTTTTTATTTATTTCGCAAGCTCGCTTGCGAAAGGGAGTTCTTGTCTCCTTCCTAACATGCGAAACTTGTATTAGTGGCATTGCTTTGCTTGCTCAAGGGAGCACTCAGATGCCTTTCAGGTCGTCGACCATCTGCTGTGGCAGTACAAAGCGCGGGTCGCTGTCGGCTTTGGGCGAGTGTATCGCCTCGAGGAAGTGGGGCAGCTCTTTGGCATAGACGTCCTTCATGTGGTTGTTCTCCGTGTTGCTCCCCCTGTTGCTGTGGGTAATATTGGCCTTGCGGTCGGAGAGTTTTACTATTGGGGCATAGGGCGTCTGTCGGATGCCCTCGTAATAGCGGTCGTCAGCGCGCTCCTCTCGGGTTCGTCCCTTCTCGTTGGTGAGTGCATAGACAATCTCGGCTGCCATGAAAGCCTGCCGTTCGTTCATGAATCGTAGTGCATAGCTTTTCACGTCGTTGTAGGTGAGGCGTGCGTCCTCGATGGTGTCGTGGAAGAAAGTACCGAACATCAGCGGCAGCAGGTCTTCCTCGCTGGCGAGCACGGGTGCTGCATAGTGCACCACCTCGTCGGCCACCATATCAAGATGTTTTCCGTAGGGGTGAATCTTGTCGTAATACTGGTTGACATCCGCATGGATTTTATGTGCTTCCTGGCGGATGCTTTCTATTTGCTGCCCGTACTTTTCGAGCAAGCGTTTGAATTCCTCTTGTGTCATATTCGCTGCAAAAGTACAAAAAATATCTGAAAGAAAAAGAAAGGAACCTATTTTTTTCCAATAAATATAGGTTCGTCCGCAGGAAGAAACAAGGTAAAAAGACGCTGTTGGGCAAAAAAATGGATGATTTCCTTTGTTCTGCCCTCGAATTTTCGTAATTTTGCAGCGGAAAAGCGAAGAATAGACAAAAACGTGAATAAAGAACAAGAACTGCTCCGTAAGAAGAGCCCCGTGCAGATCCGTAACAAGAAGGCGTCGTTTGAATATTTTTTCATCGAAACACTGACTGCCGGCATCGTACTGACGGGAACCGAGATAAAGTCCATTCGTCTGGGCAAGGCCAGTCTTGTGGATTCCTATTGTCTCATCATCAATGGTGAGCTGTGGGTGCGTGGCATGAATGTCAGCCCCTATTTCTATGGCTCCTACAATAATCATGAGATGAAGCGTGACCGTAAGCTGCTGCTCACGAAGCGCGAGATCCGACAGCTGGATAGTGCCACCAAGCAGACGGGCTACACTATTGTGCCGCTGCTGGTGTTTATCGACGACAAGGGACGTGCCAAGATGGATATTGCCCTCTGTAAGGGTAAGAAGGTCTACGACAAACGACAGACGCTGAAGGAGAAAGAAGACCGGCGTGAGATGGACCGGGCTATCAAGTCGTTCTGAAAGGAGAAACACGATCGATGCAGCGACTACAGGATATCATAAAGGAACGTATACTCATTCTTGATGGTGCCATGGGCACTAAGATTCAGGACTACGGCCTCCAGGAGTCAGACTTCTGGAACGATGAGTTGCGCCTTGAGGTGAGTGGTATCGGTGGCAGCATGGCTCAGCGCCTTCAGATGAAGGGGAACAACGACGTGCTGTCGTTGACGCGTCCCGACGTGATCCTTGACATCCATCGGAAGTATCTGGCAGCGGGAGCAGACATCATCGAGACCAACACCTTCTCGAGTCAGCGTATCTCACAGGCCGACTACCGGTTGGAGAAATATGCCTATAGGATGGCACTGGAGGGCGCACGCCTGGCCCGCAAGGCTGCCGATGCGTATACCTCAGCAGCAAAGCCCCGTTTCGTGGCGGGCTCCATCGGTCCTACCAACAAGACCTGCTCCATGTCGCCCGACGTGAGTAATCCCGCTTTGCGCGAGCTGACCTACTGGGAACTGCTGGGCGCCTATCGCGAAGAGATAGGTGGTCTGATAGAGGGTGGGGTGGATGCCCTGCTGGTAGAGACCATCTTCGACTCGCTCAACTCGAAGTGTGCCATCGACGCAGCCATGCAGGAGATGGAAGCCAGGAACGTGGAGCTGCCCATCATGCTCAGTGTGACCGTCAGCGACCTGGCAGGCAGGACCCTCAGCGGACAGACACTCGAGGCCTATCTGGCTTCGGTGAGCACCTATCCCATTTTCTCCATCGGCCTGAACTGCTCGTTTGGCGCTACCCAGATGAAACCCTTCCTGCGCGAACTGGCGCGACGTGCACCCTATTACATCACCTGTCATCCCAATGCCGGACTCCCTAATTCGATGGGCCTCTACGACGAGACTGCCGAGTCGATGGCTCCGAAGATGGCAGAGCTTGTGGACGAGGGACTGGTGAACGTGATTGGCGGCTGCTGCGGTACGGACGAACGGTTTATTGCGGCCTATGGTCCCATCGTGGAGGGCAAGCGTCCGCATGTGCCCGTGGAGAAGCCCGAAGCGCTCTGGCTTTCCGGCCTGGAACTGTTAGAGGCCAAGCACTTCACCAATGTGGGTGAGCGCTGTAATGTGGCTGGCAGCCGCAAGTTCTTGCGACTCATCAAGGAGAAAAACTACGACGAGGCCCTCTCCATTGCCCGCAAGCAGGTGGAGGCTGGTGCCCTCGTGCTCGATATCAATATGGACGACGGCCTGCTCGACGCACGTCAGGAGATGGTGAACTTCCTGAACCTGATTGCCTCGGAACCCGACATCTGCAAGGTGCCGCTGATGATTGACTCCAGCGACTGGACCGTCATAGAGGCAGGTCTGCAGTGCGTGCAGGGCAAGTCGATTGTGAACAGCCTCTCGCTGAAGGAGGGAGAGGAAGTGTTCCTGCACCGTGCTGCCGAGGCGATGCGCTACGGTGCTGCCGTGGTGGTGATGCTCTTCGACGAGGAGGGACAGGCCACGACCTATGAGCGAAGGATCGCGATTGCAGAACGTGCCTATCGCCTGCTGACCGAACGGGTGGGGATGAATCCCTACGATATCATCTTCGACCCCAATGTGCTGGCAGTGGCTACGGGAATGTCGGAACATGATGCCTATGCTGCGGACTTCATCCGTGCTACGGCCTGGATTAGAAAACACCTGCCTGGAGCGCATGTCAGCGGGGGCGTGAGCAACCTCTCCTTCTCCTTCCGAGGGAACAACTATATCCGTGAGGCGATGCATGCCGTCTTCCTCTATTACGCCATACAGGAAGGCATGGATTTCGGAATTGTAAATCCTTCTGCAAAAGTTACTTATAGTGATATTCCTCATCAAGAACTTGAAGTCATAGAAGACGTCATTCTGAACCGCAGGAAAGGGGCGTCGGAAAGACTGATACAACTCGCCAGCGAGCTGGCACAACAGGCCGAAGCCGCCAAGTCGGGACAGTCTTCAGAACGTGCTGTGACGCCGACCGCCAGCCAGGCATCACTCCCTTTGGAAGAAAGGCTGAAGCAAGCCCTGGTGAAAGGGGTGGGCGACCGGCTGGAGGAGGACCTGCGCGAGGCCCTCACGAAGTATCCCCACGCCGTGGATATCATCGAGGGTCCGCTGATGGCCGGCATGAACACCGTGGGCAAACGCTTCGGCGAGGGAAAAATGTTCCTGCCGCAGGTGGTGAAGACCGCCCGAACGATGAAGCAGGCGGTGGACATCCTGCAGCCCCATATCGAGGCAGAACAGCAGAAAGGCACCAAGGCAGGCAAGGTACTGCTCGCCACCGTAAAGGGCGACGTGCATGACATCGGTAAGAACATCGTCAGTGTCGTGATGGCCTGCAATGGCTAC
>JAIKWS010000091.1 GCA_024684515.1 Prevotella sp. | reverse complement strand
ATCAGTTGGTCAACTTGGTTGCCCATAAGTGGCAACCACAAATGGCACCTGCCATCTATTAAAACCGAATCAAAATTTTAAAGATTACTAAAAATATGGTTGTTGTAGGCCTTAACGGGTCTAAAATGACCGATTACTATCTCCCCCTATTTTCTTCCAGGCTCCTACTATAGTCAGCTCAGTGTGTAATAGCTACAGACGCACCCCTGCTCCTTCACTCGAAGGGGATATAGCTTCTAGTGTAATGATTTTCAATGAATTAGCACACCTCACATGAGGGTTTATAAGTTGGCAACACCCCCTGCATGGTATTTTCTTGTCCGCATGGTATATAGGTAGGACACACTCCGCATGGGGTTTCTTTGGTTTTTTCTGTATTCCAATGATGTTCCCCCCGCGATGCTTTCCGTCCTGTAAAAGAATTTTCGGGTATTTCGTCTTTTCGGATACTTTCGGAATACAAGAGAAAATAAGAATAAAGGACTAGGTGGCTAGCCGGATCTCCTCCAGGAAGGTTTTCTGGCGGTCCGAGAGCGTGAGGCGGTTCCAGGTCTTCACCTCGGTAAGGATGTCGCTGAGGGTTTCTTCATCGTTGGTAAGACGGGCTAGGAAGAAACGCATGCGCTTCTTTAACATGCTGGTGTCCTGAAGGCTGGCGATGGCGGCCTGTAAACGCTCTATACTCTCGTCCACATCGATATTCAGTTGTTTGTTGGCCAGGAACATCGCCAGGGCCAGCTCTCCCTCCTGAGCCGCTGTCACACCCTTGAAGGTGAGCAGACGTTCACGGATGCGCCGCAGCTCCTGTTTGGCGAGGTGATATTCCAGCTCGTCCTGATATTCGTCTCGGATGACGAACAGAAGGCGGAAAGCGGTATCGAAGAGGGCTTTCTTGTCTAGTTCGAGGTTCTTGGACTTTCGCTCGTCTATACGTCCTCCCTGCTGCAGGCGTTTGTTGCGTGCGCTCTCACGCTGCTGTCTGCGGGCCTCCGCGCGTTTGCCCGGCAACTGTTTGATGAGTCTGATGATATCAGGTGTGAGCTTGATGCTGGCGATGGTCACATCAGGAATCTCGACGACGAGCTCTTTGCCGCGTTTGCCTGCAAGACGCTTGATCTCAGCCTGATAGGTCTGCGTCCCGAGTGTGATCTCAACCAGCTCGCCCTCGTGGAGCGTTATCTCTTCTGGCTTGTAGTAGGTCACATTGTCAGCATAGGAGGTGGTGAGATTGATGAAGAGTCTCATCTGCTGTTCGTTGACCACGAGGTAGTCCTGATGGTGGGAGTAGGCGGACTTACGAAGGAAGATCTTAGCGTTTGTCTCCTTTGTGTACTGCTTGAAGGCACTGATGGAGGTATGAGCGAAGACAAGGCCAGTGATGGCGGGCTTCGCCTTTCGCTGTATGCGGTCACGTACCCGCTGTGCCTCGTAGCACATAGGAACGTAGCTCTCTATGCCTGCGTGGCGGAGACCATCGCGGGTCTTGATTTCCTGGTGGATGCTCATGGATCCCACCACGTACCATTGTATCTTTTCCTCGTCGATTAGCATTGCGACGGCAAAAGTACAACATTTTTTTGACTTTTCAGCGGAAAACGAGAAAAAAACACTGGCGACAGGTACCTGTTTCATATAAACCTATCTATTATAACGTTTCCCTTTTCCGTTTGAAGCCATAAAACAGGCACCAGTCCCCTGTTTAGTTCCCAGTCTCCTCTTGCCCGCATGAAGGTTTTCTTGTCCGCATGCTGTTTTATCGGTAGGACACACTCCGCATGGTATATAGGTAGAATACGCTCCGCGTGGCTTTTTCCGTTTCTCTTGGCTGTGCTGCATAGTTCCCAATCGTCCGATTAGTGCGATTCGTGTTCAAGAAGAACTGCTGTCATTTAAACACTTCGCTCCGCGATTATCTATATGGTGCTGCTTCCTCTGTGTTCCCTTTACGATGGCCTTCACGTCCCGCATGGGGTTTTTTGGTTTTTCTTGGATGTGCTGCAAAAGACCCCATCGGGGTTTTCTAAGATATTATTTCAGGGGATGTCAAGCCAAAAAGCTTGAAACAGCCCATGGGATAATATCTTAGAAAAATGCTCCCCAAAGAGCATTTGCAGCACATCCAAGTGGTTTTCTAGGTTTTTCTCTGTATTCTCCGCGATGTTTTTCTCTGTATCCTCCGGTCTGCCAGCCAGAGGTTGCTCCGGCCCTTTTCCGTCAGTATGGTCTTGATTCTATTCAGCTGCCTTACCGATATAAGCTACTGTATATTCTTTATATCCACCAAAACACGGTCCATTTCCGCCGAGGCACAACGCTCCAGGCTGGGCATCAGCACCTCATACAGGAAATCATGCGTCCTGTTGCACAACGTCTTGCCTACACGAAGCACCAGGTCAAACACACAATGCCCCTGCATAAACAGGTAGGATGATTCCTCGGTCATCCCTTCCTTTGCAGCCGCCAGTTTCATCTTCTCGCAGGCCTCAGCAGTGGGATGTACCTGACCGCTGCTCCATGCGCCCACCTTGCCCGCAATCTCATTCAATAGGGCTTCACCGTTGCTGGCTAACGCGCCGGCCCTGTTCACTTGTACACTCAGTATCACTCCGCACAGCTCCGTCAGACTCCACGCTTTCTTTTTCGCGGCTTTGGTTGTCAGCATCTCTATCAGTACGGGGTACAGAATTCCACTCAGTTTCTTCAGAAACACCTTAAAGTCAAAATTGCATACCGACAGCGCATCCCACCCTGGCTGCAGACTCTCGCTCCAGCAATGGTGGTTCTCAAACGAATAGGTGTATGTCTGGTAGACATGTTTGTCTGCAGTCAACACGCCAGGTCTTGTAAACCTGTCAAAGTCGCTATCCACACATATCACAAAAAACCGGTTCAGATAGGGAACATACCGCATACACAGCGTCTTTCCCCGCTGACGGGCATCCGTCCCGTTTCCGCTTTCGCTGGGTAGGAACTTCACCTTCAAGTCCGGTCTGGTATGGCCAAAGGCATGTTGCCAGAAAGGGATGTCCTCTTCCGACTCCACCCTGGCTACCATGCTCACCCTGTACAGGAGGCGTGAAGCTGCCAGATTACGGGCTACCAGGGCCAGCCGTTTGTTTTCTTGATCGCTACTTGCCATTGGTGTACAGGTCTTCTATGTAGGTGATATTGTTTTCCCAGCCACTGGCAAAGATGCTTGGCGAGTGCGTTGTCACTATCAGCTGACAGTTGCTGTTCAGCTTCCGCAGGCTCTTGATCAGCTTCTCCTGCCACTCTATATGTAGCGATACCTCCGGTTCGTCCATCAAGAGCACGGCAGGCTTCTCGTCCATCAGGAACACAGTCAGCAAAATCAGCAGCAGCTGTTTCTCACCTGCCGACAGCAGGTCCAGTGTCACCATCTTACCGTCCTGTCCCTCTTTGAACACCAATATATTCTTTTCACGCTCTATGTCTATATGCTTGTCAGAGTCCTTGAAGTAGTCGTTTATCACTCCGAACAGCTTCTCTATGCGCGACTCAATCCTTCCTTTCTCTTCAGGATAGTTGAGCGCCCTCATGCGGTAGTTGAAGAACGAGTCTTGCTTCTCATTTTGCAGGACCACGCTCATCAGGCGTTCGTACAGCAGCGAGTTGCCCTTCTTCTTGGCCCCTCCGGGTACGTCAGACGACTGAATGTAATACACCGGGCAGTCCAGATGGGTGCCCCAGATGCGGTCATCGCCGTATTTCTTGAAGAACGAAGTGGGCAACTTCTGGTTATAGTAGTTGTTCATGGCATCCAGCAGAGTGGTCTTACCCTTGCCGTTAATGCCCACAAGTACGTTCACGTCCTCATGCAGGTTGTGCCAAACCAGGTTGTAACGGTCCCACATCATGCGGTATTCAAAATCCTTAATGTAATACATATAACTTCTTTTTTATGCTCCGATTGACGTTATTTGCAATTTTTATTGCATATTATCTAAATCTATCTGCAAAATTACATTATTTCTTTTACAAGACAAAGAAATAAAATACAAAATCATATCATTCAGCAACTTTTTCTTAAAAATCGGCATAAAGACAGCTTCATGGTTCACGGTTCAAGGTTCGCGATTCACGGTTCAAGGTTCATGATTCAAGGTTCACGATTCAAGGTTCATGATTCATGATTCAAGGTTCGCGATTCAAGGTTCACGATTCAAGGTCCAAGGTTCATGATTCAAAGTCCAAGGTTCACGATTCAAGGTTCATGATTCAAGGTCCAAGGTTCATGATTCAAGGTTCATGATTCATGGTTCATGATTCAAGGTTCATGATTCATGGTTCATGATTCAAGGTTCACGATTCAAGGTCCAAGGTTCACGATTCAAGGTTCACGATTCAAGGTTCATGATTCATGGTTCAAGATTTCTGTTCCTTACCACTTCGCTTCGCGATTATCTATAGGGGTTGCTATCGCATTGCTATCTACCAGCGATGATACCCACGTCCCGCATGGGGTTTCTTGTATTTTGCATCGCTTCTCCGCCGCATGGGGTTTTCTAGTTTTTTTCTGTATCCCCAACGAGCTACCCGCATAGTAACGAGATTTTCGGGTATTTCGTCTTTTTCGATGTTTTCGGTAATCGTTTCTTTAGTACGCTTCGCTCGTCGAAGAATAAATCTTCTCCTCCCGCATGGCCCATTCGTTTGATTAGTAAGATTCGTGTTCAAGAAGAACTGCTCCTTGTGGTCATTTAAACACTTCGCTTCGCGACTATCTATAGGTGTGTTTTAGTTTTGTTCTTCAACGGCATGGACTCTTATTGCTTACAACACAGTCCGCATGGGGTTTTTTAGGTTTTTCTTGGATGTGCTGCAAAAACCCCAGTAGGGGGTTTTCTAAGATATTCTTCCTGGGGCTGTCAAATGCATTTGAACAGAAGCAGGAATAATATCTTAGAAAAATGCTCCCCAAAGAGCATTTGCAGCACATCCAAGGGTTTTCTAGGTTTTTTTCTGTATTCCCAACGAGCTACCCGCATAGCAACGATTTTTTCGGGTATTTCGTATTTTCGGATACTTTCGGAATCAAAGAAGTATCCTCCGCGATGTATTCCCGCGATGGTTGCTTTCATCATCCACCCGTACCCCTTCCTGTGTTTCCTCAATTATGCATGAAAAAGGTCATCGATATCCACCTCATTATTGACACTTTGCCATCCAGCATTGTGCACCAAACCCGAAGATGTTACCATGGTCAATTGAAGGGACTTATTGGTAGCAGTAACCTCACGGAAGGTATCCCTCCGTTCAAGCATTCGCTGTGCATACTCTGGGGAAATGACAAAAGGCTTGCTGGTGAACTTCATCTCACAGAGATTGATGGTCTTATCTCCACGGTCTATGATCAGGTCTATCTGTGCACCTTTGCGCTCTAGACCATCCTTACCAATATATGGCTTGCACGACCATGAACAAACATTTGTCAGTATGCCGCTGATGCCCAACTTACGCTTGATTTGAGGAATATGGTGCAGGCAAACCTGTTCGAAAGCATATCCCTCCCAACTCGAAATATCCTGTCCCAAGTGACTCCAGTAGTGTTCATCACCTCCATGATAGTTCTTTACAAAACGGAGATAGAACAGTGAATAGAGGTCTGTCAGCTGATACATCACGTCACGCTCTGACTTTTCAAAAGCAGTGTAGCTACGAATGAAATCACAATTGCACAAGTCTGAGAGAACATCTGAGAAATATCCGCTGTCGTCCACTCCGATCTCCTTAATCAGATCTTGTCGTGTCAAACCCTTCATCTGCTTCGAGAGTACTTCTACAACACGACGATAGACACGCGACTCTTTAAATAGCGACTTATAGAGGAAGGTATACTCCTTCTGCAGTGGCGCATTTTCTGAAAAGAACAATGCATCAATGTTCTGAGCAACACTCAGGCTCCTACTCATCATATCCAGATAGTATGGCGTTCCACCAAATGCCATATAGGCTTCAACAACATGCTGACGAGACAAGTCAAAACCACGCAACTTCAGGAACTCCTCTGTCTCACTGAGATTGAATGGTCGTAGATAGATTTGCTTTGTCACCCGATTGTGCAGTCCTCCCTTATCACCAAGTAGTTTGTTGGTCATCCACGTAGTAGCAGATCCACACACAATGAGTTTGATATTGTCATGTTTCGATGCCCAGCCGTTCCAGAACAAATCAAATGCCTTAAGAAAACGTGAACGGGGAGTATCCAGCCATGGCAGTTCATCGATGAAGATATCTATACGATCCTTGTCGAGCAATGTCTCTATATACTCACGTAACAGGAAAAAGGCTGTCATCCAGTCCTTTGGAACCTTATATTTCTTCTTCGCATAGATTCCTAGCTGATTTGCAAAATTGGTAAGCTGCTCCTTGCGGGTACCCTCATAGATACCGGTTGTATAGAAATCATATTTCGCACCAAACGTCTTATCGATAAGGAATGTCTTGCCTATACGCCTACGACCATAGACAGCTACCAACTCTGCCTTTGGCGAACTGATTATTTCCTGCAGGAGTGCAAGCTCCTGGTGCCTGCCCACCATGATATTCTTATTCTCCATATCCGAAAAGGTTATTTTTGATGCAAAGATAAGAAATATTATTGATAAGAGAAAGGAAAAGTGCGTTATTTTACTACGGTAACCCACTTTTTTTTAGAGTTACCGTAGTGCTATCAGCACATTTATGGCACTTCCAACCTACCAAAAGCGTATGTCCGACACTAGAGCTACATCCCGCCCATGTCCTTTTTTATATGGTAGCAGCACACTCCACATGTGGTTTTTCCGGTTTTTCTCTGAATCCCCGCGATGGCACCCTGCGATGTATCTTCCTTTATCACTTCGCTCCGCGATTATCTATATGATGCTGCTTCCTCTGTGTTCCCTTTACGATGGCCTTCACGTCCCGCATGGGGTTTCTTGTATTTTGCATCGCTTCTCCGCCGCATGGGGTTTTTTCGGTTTTTCTCTGTATCCTCAACGATGCCACACATCCAAGTTTTTTTGGTTTTTATCTGTATCTCCGCGATGGCACCCCGCGATGTTTCTTCCTTTATCTTTTCGCTCCGCGACTATCTATAGGGGTTGTTGTCGCATAGTTATCTACCAACGCTGGCCTTCACGTCCCGCATGGGGTTTTCTAGGAATTTCGCTTTGCGCAACACAGGCGGCACCTCAACAATAAAAATAAATGCATTTATTTTCTATTGTCTTCGGTTTGCACTGTTTTTCTTGGATGTGATGCAAAAGACCCCCAAGGGGTTTTCTAAGATATTATTCCAGGGGATGTCAAATGCATTTGAAGGCTGCGATTAAGCGAGCGCAAAGAAAGTTCTTTCAATTTGCCGAGCGAGAGCAGGCTCGACACGAAGTGTCAACAGCCCATGGGATGATATCTTAGAAAATGCTCCCAAGAGCATTTGCATCACATCCAAGGGTTTTCTAGGTTTTCTTTTATCCTCCCCGCGATGGTGCATATCCAAGGGTTTTCTAGTTTTTTTTTCTGTATTCTCAACGATGCAGCACAGACAAGGGTTTTCTAGTTTTTTCTCTGTATCCTCAACGATGTATTCTCAACGATGCCCTCCCCGCGATGTATTCCCCACGATGGCACCACCAGCGAACCTTAATTGAAATTAATTTAAGCGTTCACAAACTAATTTTTATCTAAAATATTTGGCTCTTAGAGAAATTTTATGTACCTTTGCAGCCATATGGAAGAGATCATGGATATTAAATCAATGCCTACAGTGAAAATAATACAGGCATTAGGCAAGAGATTCAGGGAGTATCGGATTGCAGCAAGAATGACACAAAAAGAAGTCGCTGAACAATCTGGAGTAAGCCTTCTGACAATCAGACGGCTAGAGCAAGGTTATTCATATGACATCAAACTTGGTAATCTCATTGCACTCTTGAAGGCTATAGACTTTGCTGATGGCATCGCTGATATCCTCCCCGAATTACCCGTTTCGCCATATGCACTGGCCAGACAGGATGCCAGCAAACCCAAAAGAGTAAGACATGGACAACAACATTAAAGTGACAATATGGGGCAAGGAGGTTGGGCGACTCACATGGGATGCGAATAGGAAGCGTTCCGTATTCGAGTATGCATCGAACTTTCTCAAAGGAGAACTCGACATTGCCCCTTTGACGGCATCCATTTATGACCGTAGAAGCAGACTACCCTTTTACGGAGAAGCTAACAATGGGGTGTTCTTTGGACTTCCCGCTTTCATCAGCGACAGTCTCCCCGGTAAATGGGGAGATACCGTTTTCTCTGCCTGGGCATCTGCAAACAATCTCGACGAGGAGCATCTGACTGCAGTCGACAAGCTATCTTTCATTGGTAAACGAGGGATGGGGGCCTTGGAATTTCAACCTTCTCAGGATATTGGAGCAGGCGAGAGGAGTCTTGAACTCGATCAACTGTATCGTAAGGCGCAAGAGATTCTGGAGCAAAGGGAAGAAACGGTTATTGCAGGCAAAGACGTCACACTTGAAAGCTTATACGAGGTAGGAACATCAGCGGGTGGTCAGCATACCAAAGCCGTCATTGCGCGGAACAACAAAACCGGAGAAATACGTTCGGGACAAATCATGCTGCCTCCTGATTATACCTATTACCTGCTTAAATTCGCCGAGAAAGACTACTACCCGCTAACAAAGGTCGAGATGGTGTACTATCGACTCGCCACAATGGCGGGCATCACCATGATGCCATCCGAATTGATAACAGTTGATGGCGACGAACATTTTCTTACTGAGCGATACGACAGGAAGAATGGCAAGAAGATTCACACACAAACACTGGCGGCCATGAATCCTAATGCCAGGAACTACGAGGATCTGATGACCGTCATAGAAAAACTCAATATCCCATACAAAGAGAAAGAAGAAACATTCAGGCGTACTGTGTTCAACATCCTGGCCACTAATGTTGATGCACACATCCGCAACTTCTCCTTTATGATGGAGGAAGGTGGATCATGGCATATAACACCGGCATACGACTTGACATTCTCGTGCTTTAATCCAGGGAACAAGTTCGATCCTGCCCACTATCTGAGAATTGGAGGGAAGACCGTTGATATCCGATACGAAGACTTGGTTGAATTTGGAAGGAAGTTTAGCATCTCCAATCCGAATGAGATGATACAATGTACGGCAGAGTGTGTAGCACAATTCCGCAGCGTAGCCCAGCAAGTTGGAGTAGATAGTTATTGGATTGACAAAATCGAGGCACACTTTGCAGAAATGTCACCAAGGATTCTCTCAATGCTCAATGGATATAAGCCTCTCTCCTTCGACTACATCATCGAAGGAAGGGGCATTACCGTCAAGAACCTTCATTGGACAGAGATGGGCAATGGGGCCATGCGTCTTCAAGCCGAGCTAAATGGTACACCCCTCAGGGCTACTTTCGCTAAGAAGTCCAAGGAGTACGCCAGCATCATGGAAAAGGGTGGCATCAAGATGCCCTTTGAAAAGCAGAAAGAATATGTTGAGAGATTGTTTCTGCCAAGAGTGACCTCTTAAACAAAACTGATGGGACTGTGAACATACAAGTGGCAGCAATCATCAAAAGTAGTAATCTTCTCTTTGTACCACATTACCGCCACCTATTCTGACGTCCCGGAGGGTAGTATCGTATTGAAGACGATTCCTCCGGCACACATCAGCAGGGTTACTCATCAAGTCATGATATCTCTCGTCCAGACGTAAATAGTCCGGAGTATAGTCATAGATGTAATACTTGTCAGCGGTTGACTGGTTAGGCATATAGTCCCAACCACAGAAAGGTGGTTTTTTCGGTTTTTCTCTGTATTCCAATGATGTTCCCCCCGCGATGCTTTTCCCAACGAGGGTTTTAGCATAGTAGAAATAACATCTTTCGTACCTTTCGCGTTTTTAGATGTTATATGGTTAAATGATATCCAGCCGCATGGGGTTTCTTGTATTTCGCTTTGTTCAACACAGTCCGCATGGGGTTTTCTAGGTTTTTTTCTGTATTCCCAATGATCTACCCGCATAGCAACGATTTTTTCGGGTATTTCGTATTTTCGGATACTTTCGGAATCAAAGAAGTATCCCCGCGATGTCCTCCTGACACAAATTTCACCAGATAATACAACTTTTTAGTGGTATTATTTGATTATTTCATCACTTTTTAGTAATTTTGCAGCATGAACATGAAAGAGATAAAAAAGAAAGAAGAGGTAGAACGTTTCCTAAAGCAGTTCCTGCCAAAATTGGATATCTGGGGTATCATCTATATCGACAGAGAGAAAAATGATGCCGCCCTGAGAGCAATGGGTATTACTCCTAAAGCTCGTGAAACCGTCATCAGAAATATTGAGACAGATGACTATGTTGAAACAATAACAGACATTGCCTCATGGGGTGACATGTGGGTATTCGGAAAGGATGCCTACGACAAGGAAATATACATCAAGATAACCCTTGGACAGCCCGGCAGCAAGACTATCTGCATCTCGTTCCATGAGTCAGAGTACAAATTAGACTATGCATTCAAAAACAATAAAGGAGGTGAATGATGCAACAATATGTAGACATGAAGAGTCCATTTACCGGTGGACGTGTAAAGGAAATCTTTACGACTGAAGAACAGGAGTTCCGTAAGGAGAACTATACTGTTCATGCACGTTACTACGTTTGCGAAGATACTGGCGAAAAGTTCACAACGACAGAGCAGGATGAACTGGCATTCAATGAGCTTTATGGACAGTATAGGGTTCGTCATGGAATACCATTCCCTGAACAGATTAAGGCAACGAGGGAAAAATATGGCTTAAGCCTTGCTGCTATCAGTAAGATTCTTGGCTTCGGCATCAACCAATATGCGAACTACGAGAACGGCCAGATTCCCTCTGAGTCGAATGGCAAAATGATACTTGCTGCAAGGAACAAGAGTTTCATGGTCAGCCTTTTGGATTCTTCCCGTGAACAGTTCTCCGAAGCTGAATACACGAAGATAAGGAGTTCGATCCTTTCCGCTCCTGAAGAGAGCACTTCCGACAAGCTAACAGCCTTGTTCTATTCAGATACACAGTGTTCTGTCTATAATGGGTTCGGATCGCTGAACACTGATAAGGTAGCCAATATGGTCAAATTCTTCATCTATAAAGAAGGTAGTGTATTTCCAACAAAATTGAATAAAGAGATGTTCTATGCCGACTTTGCACACTATCGCAAACATGGACGCTCCATCAGCGGATTACGCTACAAGGCATTCAAATATGGGCCAGTTCCATACCACTATGACACCATCTACGACAACATTGATGGTGTGGAGAAGAATATTGTGATAAGTCACAATTCAGAAAGCGCATGTCTGGCTTGTGATGGCTATGACTCCAAATCGTTCTCTGAGCACGAACTTGCTACTTTACGGAGTGTATTTGCTGTTACACAGGAGCTAACAACAGAAGAGATAGTTGATAAAAGTCACAAGGAGCCAGCTTGGATTAACTACAACTCTCAGAGCGGTTTTATTCCTTACTCAGAGGCATTCAGCTTGATCTTACTATAAAAAGTCTCGATAGGCAAGAAAGGCTCAGAACTAATGATTGGTTCCGAGCCTTTTTCTTGGTGTGTTTTTTATTAAGATGCATAATTACGTTATTTTACTACGGTAACCCACTTTTTCTTGGAGTTACCGTAGTGCTGTATCCTCCGCGATGCTCTTCCCAACGACTTTCCCGCATGGCTTATTCGTTTGATTAGTAAGATTCGTGTTCAAGAAGAACTGCTCCTTGTGGTCATTTAAACACTTCGCTTCGCGACTATCTATAGGTGTGCTTTAGTTTTGTTCTTCAACGGCATGGACTCTTATTGCTTACAACACGTCCCGCATGGGGTTTTTTCGGTTTTTCTCTGTATTCCCAACGACTTTCCCGCATGGCTCATTCGTTTGATTAGTAAGATTCGTGTTCAAGAAGAACTGCTCCTTGTGGTCATTTAAACACTTCGCTTCGCGACTATCTATGGTGTGCTTTAGTTTTGTTCTTCAACGACATGGACTCTTATTGCTTACAACACGTCCCGCATGGGGTTTTCTAGGTTTTTTTTCTGTATTCTCAACGATGCCACACATCCAAGGGTTTTCTAGGTTTTTTCTGTATTCTCAACGATGCAGCACATCCAAGGGTTTTTATGTATCCTCAACGATGCTCCCCCCGCGATCTTCTACATACTTATCAAGAACGGTGCGGTCATTATGAAATGTTGCGCCTCGAACAATGGGAAATAGCATCATGATACCAATAATCTGTTATAAAAACATAAATAATTCATTTAAAATTTGGATTTTAAATTTGAAACAGCTATTTTTGCATAAAAATTACGAAAATAACATTTCCATGTCATGATTCTGCAGTTCAAAGCAAAAAACATCTTTTCAATAAGAGATGAGCAGACACTGGATTTCACGGCTTCTGCCGACAATACATACGAGGAGTATGCCGTTGTAAAGATAAAGAATGTTAGGATTTCCAAGTTAGGCATCATCTATGGCCCGAACGCATCAGGAAAGAGTTACATCCTAAAGGCTCTTTTCTGGCTGTTCCAGTTTATGACGAATGAAGAACCTCGCAAACAGTCTCTCGGTACTGGACTGGTGCCCTTCAAGATGGATAAGGACAGCAGGAACGAACATTCCTTCATGTCGATAGTCTTCTATATCAGAGATTCCCGGTTTGAGTATTCCATAGAACTGGATGCAGAAAGGGTTTTCCATGAGGACATGTACTATTATCCCAATTCACGAAAGGCTCTAGTATATGAACGCATATGGAATCCTGAAAAGAAATCTTCTTCTGTCACTTTCGGATCTATGCTGAAGCTTACTGCCACGCAGAAACTTTTCATTGAGTCTAACTGTGTAGCTAATGCGACGGTACTGTCCACCTACCAGAACTCCAATGTGGATAGGAACGACATGCTTGACGGCATTCTCAGATACATGAAGCATCAGATCCTGGCATCACTTGACACCGCGACTGATATAGTCTCTTTCGCAAACGATATTGTCAAGGATATAGAGGCAAGTAAGCCTTTTATCCGTGAAATGCTCGTTCAGGCTGATTTCAACATCACAGATTTGCACATGAAGGCAAAAGAAGAAAGTGAGCGAACTTTTATCATGGCTAATAAAGTGGATAGTGATAATATGCTTTTTGAGGCAGGCCCACAGGATAACTTGTTTTTCACCCACCAGACGCCATTTTATAAAGGTGACATGAAAGAAGCAGAGGAATCAGAAGGTACATTGAGGATGTATGGGCTGGCAGCTATTTTGTTCCTGCTTATTAAGCAAAACCAGATTCTTCTCTGCGATGAATTGGAGAACTCACTCCACTATGATCTGTTCACACACATCATCAAGACATTCTTGGTAAACTCAGAACGAGGACAACTGATTTTCTCAACTCACAGCTTAATGCTGCTCGACGAGGACTTTATCCGCCGTGACATGGTATACTTCACGAACAAGAACGAGGCTGGAGCCACGGAAATATACCGTGCCAAAGACTTCGGTCTGCATAAGGAAGTTTCTATCCTAAATGCCTACCGTGCTGGGAAACTGGGGGCCAAGCCAAACCTTGGCAGTATCTTCACAAATATTGCCGAGTAAGATGGGAAAGCATGAACTACGATATACGGTGAAGATATTCAGCGAGGGTATCACTGAATGGCATTACTTCGATACGCTCCGCGCAATCAAGAGGTTCAACTTCAGTATGGAACCAGCTATCCCTCAGAACGGGAAAAGCTCATACAAGCAGAACCTCATACTGATGGACCGAGAGCTGAAGAAGAATCCACAGGAGCGTGCTGATGCAATATTTCTAGTCATTGACACCGACACCATCACAAAGGACAATAAGCAATATGCTCAATACCTACAGACCAAGGCCAAATATGAGAAGATGGGCGTGAGTTTCATTGAGAGTTATCCCTGCATAGAAATTTGGTTCTTATACCACCTGATGGAGAAGTTCGGCCAGACCAGTTACCAAGTGTATGAGGATGTTCTCACTCCACTCAAGAAGGTACTTGCTGGGTATGAAAAGACGGAACGTTATTATCGCTCAAACAGGACTTTCGCCAAGGAGATCATGCTAAGTCAGGAGAACCGTAACCGCGCAATCGCAAACTCTATCAAAGCCTGTAAGTATAAACCGGTTGAGGGCGAAGTGCACAACTATACCAGAATCCATGAAGTGATACGCCTGTTCCGAATGCTCCAATGCGTGAACAACATCAAAGCTGCAATTTCAGAGAATATGAGAATACCTGTCTCATTGAAGCCCACGCGGGATGCTAATGGTGCAATGAAGGTAACAATCAATGCCAATAGTGAACAGCTATCACTTTGCCTGCTTAAGTGCGATAATCAGCAACTTAAGTGTATCATTAATTCCACGGGAGAGGTCTTCGATCTGAATGATTCAGTTACGATTGATTATCATAGTCACCTCATTGAGATATTATCGAAAACATTAAGGACAGCCAACAAATGACTCCATGAAACATGGGGACAGACTCCTGTCTCACAGCCTGTGGATACAGCTCTTGCTGATCCCTGTCAGTCTTTGTAACTGACGGAGAGAGGCCCCGCCCTTCTTTAAGTCCCTTAATGTTTCGCGCCCTCAAATATATTCT
>JAIKWS010000088.1 GCA_024684515.1 Prevotella sp. | reverse complement strand
CGTCTTTCCATCTTATGCCTGCCACATTTACACTCACCGTTCCGAATAGCTATCGGGCTTGGGCTTGTTTTGCAGCCTTACCCACGGCGCCGCGCCTTATATGTGGTTTCTGTTCGTCAGGCCAGATGTTTGCCGTAAGCTTCTTTCAGATTCCGCCTCGCGACGGACACCCTTGCTCTTGGCTATGTGATTCCCACTATTAGGGCTCACTCGGGACTTGCACCCGTTAGACAATACTCATGCCGAGCATACAAAAATCCCTTGCGAGAGAGAAAGCCTCTTCACAAGGGAATATAAGTACCGCTAGTATGATAGTCCGTTTACCAGTCGTCGTCCTCGTTGCCCACGATGCCATTCTTTACCGCTTCCTCGACCTTGTCGATGATAGCATTGCTGTAGGCATGCGTCATGACGAGTGCCTTGGCACAGGTACGCTTTTGGGGATCCTTCTCCACGAAGGGATAGTGCTTGGCTATCTCCCACTGCTCGTCGTAGAGGTTGGCATTGGTCTTGTCATCCTGCTTGCGCTTGGAGTCTCCGTAGGTGCTCTGGTTGGGTTCGGCCAAGCTGAGCCAGCCACCACTCACATCGGTCAGGATGTCGTAGTTCTGGATGGTATAGGTCACGCGAACCTTGCCGTCCTTGATGTCGAGCCGGATCAGTGGCGTAATGCTGACGGCATATTTGTTCAGCGTACCCGTGTGGGTAGCGATGGCAGGAATGGCTGACGAGATGATGATGCATCCTGCCTCCTTGTCGTTGAGCGTGATAGCCTGCTTATCCTTGAAAGTGGCCGTAGCCCAGTAGTTCAGTGCCACATAGAGTTGCTCCTTTGTCTTTCCCTGAGCCTCGATCACCTCTTGATAGGTCAGCGATTCGTTCTTGTCGAGTGCCAGTCCTGCTGCGATGCTCTGTGCGGCATCAACCCATTTTTCACCATAGCGCTCCTTGGCGTATTTCTCCAGATCAGCAGTCTTCATGACCTGTGCCTGAACGCTAGTTGCACCACAGAGAATGATTGCTGCTGCAAGTGCCCTTAGTCTGAATCTATTCATCTTTCTTATATGGTTTTGTTGTTTGAGGCTGCAAAGGTAATGCAAAATTTCAAAACTTCCAAATGTTTTGGATACTAAAAGCTAATAAGGAAATGGCAGTAAACATTTGTCTAAGTAACACAAGGATGCGCTAGCGGCCCTGGCTCCTAAGCTTTTCTGCAGTATTCTGGAACGATTGCTGCATCAGCTCAAGATCCACTGCAGCAATTATTTCCGCGGCTCGAGATTCTTGCAAAAAAAGTGCCGTGTCATCGCGACACAGCACCTTTTCACATACAATTATACTCCAAATACTAGAGTGAAAACCAAAAAACTCTCATTTGATTACCATCCAGGATTCTGCTTGAGGTTGGGATTCATTTCCATGATAGACGATGGATAGGGGAAGAGACGGTGCTTATCCTGGAATCCAACGGTGAAGTTAGCATCCTTGGCCTCGTGAGTATGGATGATATAGAAGCGGCTGTTAGCCTCGCTGCCATGCTCCCAGACTGGGTTCTCGCCTGCCTGTGGCTGACGGAACAGCTTGTCGAAGAGGTGTGGCACTGCCGATCCTGCCTTCTGCAGACGAGCGATGGCATTGGCATCGTTCCAGCGGAGGACGTCCTGGAAGCGGCATCCCTCGAACCAGAGCTCATAGCTCTTCTCACGCTTGAGCACCTCCATGTCCACAGCATCGCTGATAGTCTTCGAGCCGGCACGCTGCTGGATCTGGTTGATATAGGTCTTGGCAGAAGCGTTGTCGCCAGTCTGCAGACAGCACTCAGCATAGTTGAGCAGGACCTCGGCATAGCGCATGATGATGATATTGTTCAGACGCAGGTTGCCACCATGCATGCCTCCGTCGTCGAGGTCGCCTGCACGTACTATATTCTTGAAAGGCAGGTAGAAGGACTGTCCATAGAGTCCCTGCGACACGTCGCTGATGCCAATCTCGGTAGAAGCCTTCTTCTGCTCAAGGGTCATATTGTTGATAGCCTCGTCGGCATATACCATTCCCTCGACACCCGATGTCTGATAGACGGCATCGTCGATATGCATGAGAGTAGCCTTGAAGCGCTTGGAGTCGCCATCGTTGTTGTGGAACTCCTCACCGAACCACTCAGCCACGCCAATGGATCCCCATCCGTCACAACCGCCGATGTACTTGCTGGCTGGGTTGACCTTGAAGTTGCCGGCACGCCAGTTGAAGCAGTTGGCCTCCATCCATGTAGAGTGCTGATAAGCACCCAGTCCGCTACCTGTGCTCCAGTCGCCAGCGGCAGGGTTGTAGCGCATGTTGATCTCGAAGATCTTCTCTGGGCATCCGTCACCCTCCTTGTGGAAGAGGTCCAGATACTGATCGCCCGTTACGAGGGCATACTTTTTCGAGTCGATGACACGCTTCAGTGCAGCCTTGGCCTCGTCATACTTGCCAGCAAACATATAGGCCTTGCCGGCGAGTGCATTGGCGAAGCCCTGCGTCACGCGATAGGCACCCTCCTTGTCGGTAGTGCTCTCACGCTCCTTCAGGTCGGGCAGTGCTTCCTCACACTGCTTGGCCACCCACTCGAAATACTCCTTCTGCGTCATCTCGCTGTTGGTAGGAATGGCATCGGGAGCCAGCAGGTCCTCGACCAGTGGTGGCTGCCCCCAGTAGCATGCCAGCAGGAAGAAGTTGTAGGCACGGAGCACCTTGGCCTCGGCCACGGCCTGCTTCTGGAATGGGGTTGCGGGCTGTGGGAAGTAATGCATGACGAGGTTGTCGTTGTAGATCGAGAGGTATAGTCCACGATAGTGGAAGTTGATAGCCTCAGGCGTGTGGTCGTAGCGGAACTCGTCGATAGAGCCACCAAACTCGTGGTCGCCATAGTTGCCACCACCATAGTTGACGTCGTCGCCAGGATGGTTGGCCAGCACCTTGGCAGGTGTGTAGATGCCAGGACCATTGGTGACGGTGGTACGTCCTACGGTATTCACCATGAAGCCCTCGTAGGCCGAAGCCAGTGCCTTCTCGCAGTCGGCATCGGTGGCATAGAAGTTCTCGGTGGAAATCGTACCCTTCTGCTCGATATCCAGCTTATCCTCGCACGAGGTGAATGCTACGCCAGCAGCAAGCGCAAACATTGGAATTATAATCTTGTTCATAGTCATTGCTTTTTAATACTTGTTTCCTTTATTAGAATGTAAGATTCAGACCCAGCACAATCTTCTTGGAGGTAGGATAGTTACCATTGTCGAAGCCACGCGAGGCACCGCTGTTGAGCGATGATGTCTCAGGATCGGCACCGGGATAGCTGGTGATGGTGAAGAAATCGTCGAGCGATACAGAGAGACGGAGCGAGTTGATGAGTGCCTTCTTGGTCAGGCTGCTAGGAATGGTGTAGCCCAGCTGTATCTGCTTGAACTTGAAGTATGAGCCATTGAAGACAGCAGCATCAGAGCTGAAGAACGTCCAGTCGGTAGACACCTGTTTCATGTCGGGATACTTGGCATTGTCGTCGGCCTGGCGCCATGAGTCCTTCCAGTAGGTATCGATACCATTCAGACGGGGACGGTCGGCACTGACCATGAGGTTGTAGATCTTGTTGCCTGCGGCACCAGTGCCGAACAGGGTGAAGTCAAAGCCCTTGTACTCGAGGTTGAGGGTGATACCGTAGGTGAACTTGGGAATGGCCGAACCCAGGTCGTACTTGTCGTCCTCGGTGGGTGCCTTGGTGATATTGCCATCCTTGTCATAGTACTGTGCTTGACCCGTCTGGGCATCGACGCCGGCATACTTGAAGCCGCGGAAGTACCAGATGGTGTGGCCAGCCTCGAAGGTTGGCTGCAGCTTGTTGTTGAAGCCACTGATGCCCACCTCGTTGTAGCGTGGCAGCAGCGAGTTCACCTTCTGCACCTCGTTCTTCAGGGTCGAGAAATTGGTGGTGATGCCATATTTCAGGTCACCGATGTTGTCGCGCCATCCAATCTCGAACTCAAGACCCGAGTTGAGGATCTCGCCCGAGTTGACGGTAGCTGAGCTGAAACCGAGCTCTGGATAGGGCTGGATGTTGATGAGCAGGTCCTTGGTGGTCTTGCGATACCAGTCGAAGCCGAAGATCAGACGATTGCTCAGGAAACGAGCATCGATACCGAAGTCGAGCTGCTCGGAGGTCTCCCAGGTCAGGTCGGGATTGGCGAAGCCAGTAGGAGCACCACCAGTAGTGGCCGCATCGCTGAAGTTGTAGTAACCGCCGATGCCAATGGTCGAGCTGTACTTATAGCCGTTGAGGATGTTCACATTACCATTGCGTCCCCACGATGCACGCAGCTTCAGATAGGAGACGGCATCGGTGCTGACAGCATTCTTGAAGAACTGCTCGTTGCTGAGTGTCCAGCCAGCCGAGACTGATGGGAAGGTACCCCAGCGCTTGTCTTTCGAGAGTTTTGAAGAGTCGAAGGCATCGCGACGGATGTTGAACTGGAAGAAGTAACGGTTGTCGTACGAGTAGGACAGACGTCCGAAGTAAGCCAATTCGGTAGCATCGCCAGGCTGGTTGTTGGCAGAGAGGTGAGCCTTACCATTGGCATTCAGGAAGTCGATATACTGATAGTTGGAAGCTGCATCGCCTTCGAGGATCTGCTGTGTGTCAGACGATGAGTTGCTGGTGTTGTCCCAATGGTTCTTGGTGAACGACATACCCACCATGGCACCCACGTTGTGCTTGCCGAAGGTCTTGTTGAAGTTGATGAAGTTCTCCCACTGATAGTAGAGGCCAGCATTGGTATTGGCCGAGATGGTATAGCGGTCGCTCAGAGCCATGGTCGACAGCCAGAAGGGGCCGGCATAGTTATGCCCGTTGCTGTGGGTGATGCGATAGCCCAGACGCGAGGTGTAGGTCAGCCAGTCGACAGGAGTGATATTGGCAGACAGCGATCCACGCACGTTGACACCACCGTTGGTGGCATTCTGACGGTCGCGCATGGCGAGGGGGTTACCAGTGGCATCTTCCTGAATCTTGGATGTTCCGTACCAGATGGGGTTGGCATCGGTATAGCCAGGAGCCACCATCACGTCGCCATGATTGGCCAGCGTGGGGTCGTTCCAGCGGTTCTTCATGTTGGTAGGCATATCGTCGATGCTGTAGATATAGGCAGGGGTGAGAGGATCGATGGTGACCACCGAGTTGAGGAACGACTGATAGCCATTGCCCAACGACTTGCGGCTCCACTTCTCAACAGAAGTATTGCTCGTCACGGTCAGCCAGTCGAAGAGCTTATAGTCGGCATTCAACTGTGCAGAGAAGCGCTTGTAGGTATCCTTGTTGCCCTTCACCATACCATCGTTGTTCACGATGCCAAGACCAGCCAGGAAGTGTCCCTTCTGGTTGCCACCCTGCACGGTGAGGTTGTGGCGCAGGCTCCAGCTGTTGCCAAACACCTCGTCGTACCAGTTGGTATCGGTATTGGTATTCATATCGGCATCGGCGAGGTCGCCCAGGTACTTGTGATACTCCTTGTACTCAGCAGCATTGAAGAGGTCAGCCTTCTTGCCCAGCGACTGACTGGCAGCCGTCAGACTATAGGTGACCATCGACTTGCCGGCACCCTCGGCACCACTCTTGGTGGTGATGAGCACCACGCCGTTACCAGCCTGAGCACCATAGATAGCAGCAGAGGCGGCATCCTTCAGAATCTCTATCGACTCAATCATCTGTGGATCCAGATACTGGATATTGTCAACCTTCAGACCATCGACGATGAGCAGCGGGCCTACATTTCCTGAGTTAGAAGAGTAGCCACGCACGCGAATCTCGGCCTCGGCACCAGGCGAGCCACTATTAATAATCTGTACGCCCGTAACCTTTCCCTGCAGGGCAGCACCGGCATCAGAGGTCGAGAGGTTCTTGATGTCATCGCCCTTGACAGAGGCCACGGCACCACTAAGGTCGCTCTTCTTCTGAACACCATAGCCAATGACCACCACATCGTCGAGCGAATTGACATCCTCCGTCAAGGTGACACTGATGTTCTGGCGTCCGTTCACGCCTACACGCTGTGTGACATAGCCCACATACGAGATCTCCAGCTGGGCATTGCTGGCAGCGGTGACACTGAACTTACCGTTCAGGTCGGTGATGCCGCCACCTCGGGCTCCAACAACTTTTACCGATGCTCCGATAATAGGATCACCGGCTTCATCACTTACCGTTCCCCTTACGATGTTCTGAGCCAGCGCTCCCAGAGGAAGCAAACAGAACAGGAAAAGCAATACTAATGGCTTTTGTCGTGATTTAAAATTCCACATACTGTAATTGTTTATGATAGTTAGAATAGGTGTAATATTTTCTTTTGCTCACGCTGCAAGACACTGCAAGACGTAGTTCACGCTGCAAAGTTAAAATAGATTAACCATACCCCCTTTTGTATTTGTTTCATTTCCTTTCAATACGCCGTGTTGTATCCAATATGGAACAAATAGAAAAGAAATGTGACCAAGAGGTGGAACGTCTCACTGTCACACCATGTTTTTGAGACGAAAATGAATTGGCAGAAATGTAACTTTTGTAGTTACATAATATCACTTAGCAGAAAAAATGTATATCACCATAATGGCCCTTTCGCAAGTCTCGGTAAGCTACTTATCTCGAACGATATTAGTCGCTCTTCAGGCGGAGCTAAAGGCTCTGGAAAAGGAAATTGAGGAGAAGAAAGCCGAGATCACCAAGACGGCATTGACTTGGGAGGAATTGGCAAAGTGTAGCGAGAGGGAGGAACGGAGCTAGCGCTGGCGCATAAAGAAAACTCTTCAGAGCAGTATAACCACCCTGAAGAGAAATATGGACAGACGGGGTTCGCTCTCGGCGAAACTATCTAGCCGGCGTGATGACACGGTAGTTGCCACTCAGGTGCATGAAGGCGAAGAGACGCAACAGACCATCGTAGTAAGCATCGAAATAGCCATCGTCGAAGGGCACATGACGGGCATTCCACAAGGCATCGACAAACTCACGACTCTTCTCGTGGCTGCACATCACTGAGGCAGCAGCAACGGTGGCCACAAGACCAATACTGTGACGCAGTTTGCGGAAGCCACCAGCCTGCAAAATCTCGTTGTCCTCGGGTAGAGATCCGTCAACACGATATTGGTCGACGAACTTGTCAACACCCTGCGAATAGAAGAAATTCTGTAACCGCTCGGCATAGCCACGCTGCCAGGCACCATCGGCACAACTCCACTCATAGTCGAGGGCGATGTTCATAGGTACACGCCAAGAGTCGTAACGGAAATTGGAAGACCCGTCACGTCGTCCGCCAAAGCCAGTGCGCAAGGTGCCGTCGTAGTTAGACATATCGGGATTCAGGCCCGTGGTAGGATCAGTGGCCTTGTGCAGGTACTGTCGACTGGCATCAGCACACGCCTGCCAGAAATCAGCACGCCCGTCGTCGCCCCATTTTGCCCACACCTCATAGAAAGCAGGGATATGGTACGAGGGATCGGTGAAGCTGTTGCCCCATCCATCAGGGGTGAAGGTGATGAGCTTGGTCTTTGGATCAATCAGGAACATCTGCTGTTTCTGTTTCTCACCACCATTCTGCTGTCCTCCAAAGCCCCAGGGTCCTTGGCGACGGGTCACTTCATACTCCTTAGGCTGGATGCAGTTGAGGATATGCTGTGCCTCTGCCTTGTAGTCGATGCCCGTATCGTTGCCCCAACGATTGGAGGCAAAGATGAGCGAGGTGATGAAATAGAGCTCGCCATCGCTGGCAGCGCCATCCGAATTGTGAGTGCCATCGGTCTTGCAGCTCCAGGCAAAATAGCCCATGCGATCACCGACCTGATGCTGCATGTACTTCTTGGCCCAACGCCACAACCGGTCAAAAATGTCCTTCTCATTGAGCTGGACGGCCACCATCAGCCCATAGGACATGCCCTCGGTGCGCACGTCATGGTTCTTGATGTCAGAGACATAACCCAGCGAGTCGCCCACCTCGAAATAGACCTTGTTGGGTCCTCGGAACACATCGTTGAATACTTCTTTCACCTTGGCATCGACAGCTGCAGGCTGATAGCCCATCTCTACGAACAGGTTGCGGTACTTGCCCGTCTCAAAGCCGCCCTTCGTCCAGGGGCTAGCAGCCTGCATGCCGATGGTCATCGTTGTTAGGATAGAAACTAAAATCGTTTTTCTCATGTTGGTTTGTTTATTTGTAAATGATTATTGTGGCAAAATGGGGTCACCCATCGCTGATGCCTCCTTGTCGCTGGCATCGAGCTTGAAGAGCATGAACTTCGGAGACTCTGCCGTGCAAGGATCCCATCCCAGGACCTTATCGGAGTTGTCTGCCTGCTGGCCATTGGGATTGCTATACTTGGCAAAGTTGGTCCATGCCGTAAGCATCTTCTCTGCCAGGTCCCAGTCGCCCTGTGTCCACGGGCGCCAGCAGTGTTTCAGACTCTTGAATACGAACCAGAGGTCGCTGCTGTGGAAAGCTCCCTTCAGACGATTGGTGATGTCGGGATGCTTGCCGTCGTCGGGCAACGGACGGGCAAACTCATAGGCCCAGGCGGTGCCACCCTGCTCCTGACGCACGCGACAGAACTCGGCAATACCAGGTCCCATGCTACCCATATCGTTGAGCGTATAGCCAATCATATAGGGAACGTCGGCAATCGTTCCACCACGAGTAGCCTCGTCGAAAGAGGTCAGCGAGACATAGCCATCGACGATAGGCCGCTGCATCAGAAACACATTGTTCTTGGTCACCATATTATATATCTGTGGCAGCGTGTAGAGAATCTCTGTTGAGGCAGCACGCAACTGCTGCAAGTCTGTCAGTCCTGCCCAGTCCATCACCTTCTTGGTCTCAGCCTCGCTTTCTGCCAGGGTGGGATTGTAAGTGAAGAAACGGTTGTTAGGCGTTGCCGGCTTGGCTTCCTCACCCTCCTTGGCAGGAACATTGATGCCACCACCACTCATGATGACGGCCTTATGGAACAAGCCACGGGCCAGGGGCGACTCACACAGGGTGCGCACACTGCCGGCACCAGCACTCTGTCCGAAAATCGTCACATTCTCAGGATCGCCACCAAACTGCGCAATATTAGCCTTGATCCATTTCAGCGACTGTATCTGGTCTAGGATACCATAGTTGCCACTGACGTGGTTGGGACTCTCTGCCGACAACTCAGGATAGGTCATAAAGCCAAAGATGCCAAGACGATAATTGATACTGACGAGCACCACATCTTTCGATGCCCATTCCTGTCCGTCGAACTCAGGTTCCGATCCCCATCCCTCGCGATAGCCGCCACCATGTATCCACAGGGCAACAGGCAACTTGCGGTCAGTCTGTGCAGGCGCCTTCGTCCAAACGTTCAGATAGAGACAGTCCTCACTGTAGGGAGCTTCGTCACCATAGCCCCACTCGGAAGCATAGAAACCAGGATAGTGAACAGCCTGATAGCCAGGATGTCCGAACTTGTCACACATGCGGATGCTATCCCAAGCCACCACGGGCTGTGGGGCCTTCCAACGGAGGTCACCAATGGGAGGTGCGGCATAGGGAATGCCACGATAGACAAACACACCAGCATTCTCTGCGGCGACACCTTTGATCTGCCCACCCTCGACGGTGAGTACAGGACAATCAGCTTGTTTCTCACTTGAGTTACAACTCATGAAAGCCAACAACGGCAATAGCAATAATAGTTTTCTCATAACAGGGCTTGTATTAATAAATAAGATGGTTTGAATACTATTTCGATAAATGGATGCGCTTCACAGCTTCTTCCTGATATGACTACCCTGGAACTTTCCTTGTCGCACGAAGACAGGAATGCGACTCTTGTCGACGGGTGTGGTGATGGTCTGACCACCATCATAGTGACGGCCAGTGTAATAGTCGGTCCACCCACCGGGATTGGCCGGCAGATAAGTCTCCCACTCGCTGACACCAGGAGCAGTGACTGGACTGATGAGTAGGGCAGGACCAAACATATACTCGGTCTTCTGTTGCAGGGCAACCGCATCGTCAGAGAAGTCAAACACCAACGGACGCATCAGAGTGTAGCCCTCGTCGGCTATCCAATGCGCACATTCCTCAATATATGGCAACAGTCGATAGCGCTGCTGTAGGCACTGGGCGATGATCCGCTGTGCCTCAGGACCGTAGTTCCAGGGCTCGGTGTTGCTCATATAGCCATGTACCCGCATCAACGGCAGATAGACAGAAGTCTCTATCCACCGCAACATACGTTCGATATACTCCTGATCGGTATACTGATTGCCAGGACGGAAAAAGCCGCCGGCATCGTAGGTCCACCAAGGGACACCAGCAGCCTGCACACCCAGACCTGCTGATATCTGACGACGGAAAGTCTCCCAGTCGTTACCCACATCACCACTCCACAAGGCAGAGCCATACCGCTGGATGCCAGGGAAGCCACAACGGGTGAGGATGAAAGGACTGTCGGCAGTAGCGGAAGAATGGGATGTGAGTCCTTCATAAACGGTCTTGTTGACCAATAGCGGATAGACATTACGCACCTCTTCCCCACTCCATCTGCCATTGTTCACACGCCGGCCTACAAGGTCGTCATTCTCAGGCTCGGTGGCGTCCTGCCACCAGGCATCGATGCCCAGGGGAACGAGCCGTTCACGAAAGTGTCGCCAATAGGCAGCTGCTGCCTCTGGATTGAAGAAGTCTATCCAGTCGGTGCCAGGAATATAATAGCCGGATGCCAGCATCTCACGTCCCACCTCTGAGCTCTTGTCAATCTTTGACCATACGGAAAGCATCAGCCGGATGCCCATGCGATGAAGACTGTCTGTCAGTGCTTTCGGATCAGGATAGTGGTCCTCGTCAAAACGCATGGAGTTCCAACCGTACTTGCCCCAGTACTGCCAATCCTGTACCAGCACACTGACAGGCAACTGCTCACTGCGGAATCGACTGGCCGTCTGCAGGATCTCGGCTGAGGAGTGGAAACGCTCGCGACAGTGTATATAGCCGAGTGCCCACGACGGCATCAAGGGAGAAGGGCCCGTCAACTCACGATAGGTGGCAATGATCTCGTCGGGAGTGCCAACGAACACCGTGTAGTCGACAGCCTGTGCAATGGGAGAACGAAAGACGGTCTCGTCGTCTACCTTTTTATAATAGACCACAGGGGTGTCACCTCTCGACAGCTCAGCAGCGAGGATATGACGACCAGCCTGCAAATGGACAATAGCAGAGGTGGTAGGAGGTAGCCAGAGATTCTGAAGGTCTATGACCGTACGACCATCGATGGACAAGTGATGACGACGGGCCATCTTCTGACCAACATCCAGCAACAGCGAATAGTCGCCATCGACTGGCACATCGATCATCCCCTCAAAGACATGACGCTGACGCACTTCCTGCCGTCCACCCTCAGTAGAGGTGACATTGACCACCTCTGTGGCTTGCGACGGTGCGTCAACGGGTTTCAGAGAGACAGAAAGGCTGGCAGGGTTGAAATCCACCAGTCCGTAATTGTTCCAAAGCACCCCATAGCCCTTACTCGACAATAACATCGGCAAGCTAATCTGTGTGTTGACCTGCGTCAGCCTACGGGAGAGTCCACGCAGATTGACATAGCCATCCTGAAACTGTCCCAGTCCGAAGAGATATTCATCTGGCTGGGAGGCAAAAGCCAATGTTGCCTCCCTACCCTTCAACTGATGACAATTAGCAGTAAAAACAATTCGTCCCTTGCGATTCCTGATAGTAAGCAGTTGGCGGTGAGCATCCACCCTGACGCTTATATCCTGCTTTGTCACTTCATCGTGCTTCACATAGATCCAGTCGGGCATCGTGTCACAGACCTCATGCTCCGTATACTGGATTCTCACGGCATTGCGTGCCACCTTCTTCACTGTCAGCACGCCATTGCCAAAAGGCTCCTGTGCCGATGCGGAAAAACCGTAACATACGATGAACAATAGGGAAAGGAACCGTCGCATATATCTCTTCATTTATACCTTGATTATTTCAGTTTGTCGAACTGACCGTTCTTCTCAAACGTCCATCCCTGCCGCTGCTGCAATAAATAGTCTTTGCCCTTGAACATACGGGCAGCTTGCTTGTCGCCCTTCAGTTGCCACTGCAACCATGCCAGTGCCACCACAGAGAACTCGCCGCCATGGGGCTGACCGTAGGTGCCACCATGACCAACTGGTAGGTTGGCGGCACAGGCAGGCACATGGCTAATGCGGTGGAAGTCATCCATGCCATTGCCGTAAGCAATGTCCTGTTCTCCACCAAGGATATAGATAATGGAGGAATGGATCTCGCTGAGCTTCGACTTCGGAGGCATAGGCATGCCACCCACTGCCTGATGGGCATTGTCGGTATTGAACAGTCCGCTGTTGCAAATCATCAACGTGGTGATACGTGGGTCGGCACAGTTGAACAAGGTCTGTAGCCCGCCACACGACATACCGGCAGCAGCAATATGCTTCACATCTATCTTCTGATAGTACGGTGACGCAGGGTCGGCATTCTGTGCGATGACCCAGTCGATACTCTCTATCTGCTGCTGCGTGGTTGACATCGGACCGCGATAGGGCTTGTCGTCCATGGGGATATAGCCTGTTGCCACGACAAGGAAGCCATAAGAGGCAATCTCGTTGAGGAACTTATAGTGCTCGAAAGGTGAGTTGTTGCAGGCGCCATTTCCCCATACCAGCACAGGAAGCGGATTGCTGGCACTGAAAGCCGAGAGGTCCTGGGGCACGAAAATGGTGTGGGCAGGCAGTGTGGCCTCTTCCTTCATCATGGCCTTGCTGGGGCCTGTGCCTCCCTCCTCCACGATGCGTTGTCTGGCACCACCACCCTGACGGGCTGCATTCAGGAAACTGACCATCTTCTGCAGGTTGGCATCGTCGTACATACCCATGCCATGACCACCCTCTGGAACAAAGGTTGCTTCGGTCTTCACACCTGCCGTCTTCAGGAGCTCAAAGAATTTCTTTCCCTGACAGCAGGGTACCACATTGTCTTTCTCGCCATGAAAGATGATGATGGGAGGATCGCCGGCATCGACGTAGTTGGTGGCACTCAGACTGAGATATTTGTCGGGCTCGTCCGACAGCTTGGATTTCAGGAGCACATCCTCCGGGCTACGATCGCCCATCTGCATGTGCTCGCCACAATCCATTGCCGTCAGGTCGACAGGTCCTGACCAGTCGCAGGCGGCATTCACACGACTGCTCTCCTGCGTATAGTTGCCCAGCGTGCCCTCGAGGTCAATACTGACCGTTCCCACTGTGGCATTACGCATACCGCTGGTGGTGGCAGTAATCGAGGCCAGATGACCACCCGACGAGAAACCGCTGGTGGCGATAAACGAGGTGTCGAACTTATATTTCTTAGCCTCGCCACGCACAAAGCGTACCACAGCCTTGATATCGTGAAGCTGTGCCGGCCACTGGGCATCCATGCTAGAACGATGGTTGGGACACACCACGGCATAGCCCGCATCGAGCAGGCTCTTCACGATGGTGCCAAGGTCTGCCGAGCCCTTACCATTATTATTGAACCAGGCGCTGCCGTAGATATGAATCACTACTGGATAGGCCTGCTGTTGCTGTTTGGGCAGGTAGATATCGCAGGTGTGAAAGGGCTGGCCGTCGCCAGCATAGTCCACATCCTTCCACTGCTGAGAGGTTTCCAACTGTGCCTGTTGCTGGAAGCCACCAAAGCCTCCGAAGCCACCAGGCTGTGCCGACGCTGTGAAAGAAAAGAACAGCGTTGCTATTGCCAATAAAGTCTTCTTCATAATAATATAAGGTTATTTTACAGTAAATGGCAGTGACTGAAGATCTTTGTCGAGCGAGGAGGTGCCACACAGCAACTGATAGTTGCCGGCCCGGGTGCTGAGCTCGTCGATCTGTTCATCATAGTATTCGAAAGCCTCACCATCGAGGGTGATGGTGGCCATCTTCGTCTCACCCGGCTTCAGCTGCAACTTCTGGAAGCCCTTCAGGGCCTTGATGGGTGCACCAGGATCATCCAGGGCTTTCACATAGACCTGTATGGTCTCCGTGCCCTCACACTTTCCTGTGTTCTTCACAGGAACGGTGATGGTAACCTTGCCGTTCTTCTTCATCTGCTTTGACGACAGCTTGGCCTTGCCCACACTGAACGTGGTATAGCTGAGGCCATAGCCAAAAGCATAGTGAGGCTGGCCAGTGAAATAGCGATAGGTGCGGTTCTTCATCGAGTAGTCGAGGAAATCGGGCAGATCGTCGTTCGAACGATAGAACGTGACAGGTAGCTTGCCGCCTGGGCAGTAGTCGCCAAAGAGCACATCGGCCAATGCCTTAGCACCTCCCTGACCGGGATACCATGCCTGCAACAGGGCATCGTACTGTCCCTCTACGGCACCAAAAGCGATGGCTGAACCAGAACAGTTGACGAAGACCACAGGACGTCCTGTCTCGTGCATAGCCCTCAGGAGTCGCTGCTGCACGCTTGGCAGCTCGATGGTTTGCTTATCACCACCCTCACCTTCCATCTGTGCGGAGATGCCACCTATGATGATGATGGCATCAGCAGCCTTCACCTCGCTGGCCAGATCAGAAAAATCGACTAGCTTACGCTCGCAGATGTCACCACGCAGCATGGCGAAGTTGCCACCACCACGACGATATTCTATTTTCACATCGTAAGTCTGACCAGCAATGACAGGGAACGACTTGTACTCCACACGACGTCCGAAGCCAAAACCGCCACGACGTCCACCTGGCTTAGCCTCTTCCACCACCTGTCCGTTTACACTCAGCGTGTAGCCATTATCGGTCGACAACGTATACTTCATCTCACCTGTAAAGGATGCCTTGTACTGACCACTGACACGGACTGACAACGAATCGTTGTTGATGCCCTCTGCAAATCCCCAGGCACCAAATGTCGAGAAGTTCAGCTCATTGTAATAGCCGCTCTTGGCAGGATCGCCACTCAGTTCCCTATTGTTCCAGAACTCCACAAGCACACCCTTGCCATCGTTGAAGTCCTGCAGGTGATGGATGGTCTGATAGTCGTCATTCAGCTCGCAGGCTTTGTGGAAGATAATCTTTGTCCCTGGCACAGCCTTCCTGATACCTTCTAGCAACGAGTGCTGGTGAGCCTTGGTTGGTGTACCACCATAGTTGCCGTTCAGCAACTCTATATTGTCGGCATTGGGACCTATGACAGCCAGCGTACGGATGGTCTTCGACAAGGGTAGCACACCCTTGTTCTCCAAAAGCACCATCGACTCACGAGCCGCCTGAGTGGCTAGTGCATCGTGTTGCTCGCTGCTAATGACATCCTCACCCAGCGAAGCCCACGGCAAGCGGTCGGCAGGGTCGAACATTCCTAGTTCGAAGCGACCCATCAGCGTCTTGCGCAGGTGTCCGTCGAGATCTTCCTCCTGGATGAGTCCTCGTTTCAGTCCCTCCGTAAGACTCATAAACACCTTGCCACACTCGAGATCGGTACCGTTGAGCACGGCATCGACAGAGGCAGAGAGCCCATCCTTGTGGGTTTCGTGCTGTCCTCTATTAAAGAAGTTGTTGATGGCATCGCAGTCTGTCACCACAAGTCCGTCATAGCCCCACTTGTTGCGTAGGATATCGATAAGCAGACGGTCGCTAGTACAACAGGGCTTTCCCTCAAAACGCTGATAGGCACACATCACCTCGCGCACGTGTCCTTTCTTTACAAGTGCCTTGAAAGCGGGAAGATAGGTTTCCCACAGGTCGCGGTTGGTGGGCTCTACATTCATGGAGTGGCGCAGTGGCTCCGGACCACTATGTACGGCATAATGCTTGGCACAGGCATGAGTCTTCACATACTGTGGATCATTGCCCTGCATACCCAGCACGGTCTGCACTCCCAGCACAGCATTCAGATAGGGATCTTCGCCACAGGTCTCCTGTCCACGTCCCCATCGCGGATCGCGGAAGATGTTCACATTGGGGCACCAGAACGACAGCTCTGGATTGCCAGGATAGTAGGTCTCGCCCATGCCGACATGCTTCACGCTATGATCGGAACGGTTCCAGTTGGCACGAGCCTCGTCACTGACCTGCGAGAATACATCGTATACCAATTGAGCACTGAAGGCTGCCGCCATGCCTATGGGTTGCGGATAGACGGTATAGCCACCCTGACGCACTCCATGACAGGCTTCACTCCACCAGTTGTAGCTAGGAATGCCCAACCGATCGACAGAGATAGACTTGTTCATCATCAGTCCTACCTTCTCGTCGGGAGTCAGCATACCCAACAAGCTTTCCACTCGCTCAGTCCGAGACAGCTCTGTGTTCTGCCACGGATACTTGTCCTGTGCCATGACCAGTGTGTTACTCACGGCTGCGGCAATGACGGTCAATATCAGTTTTTTCATTTTGCAGGTTTTTACGTTGTTTATCGATGTGCAAAATTACAAAGAAAATGCCACACAGGACGTGTGGCATGTTTCCGATTTTATTCTTTTTGTTCCAATTGGCACATTTTTTCGATGAAAGACTAGAATCCTCCACCTCCGAAACCGCCTCCTCCGAAGCCGCCTCCTCCTCCGAAGCCACCGCCTCCTCCGAAGCCGCCGCCAAAGCGTGGGAACTCAGGATCCTTCTCCCTACCAATATCAAGGAGCAATTTGACGAGGGCACGACGACGCTGAGTCCATGTGGGGAAGTCATCAGCACGCAGCACCTTCGGACTGAAGCCCGGCATCTGAGGCATGCCACCTCCCTGCTGCATGAACTCCAGGCTGCTAGTAGTGATGATGCAGGGCTTGGTCTTGCCATCGGCCAGCAGTCTGTCGGCAATGGCATCGGCACCGCCCACCTTAAACCAGCTCTCCATGGTGTCGCCCTTTCCAGGTATCAGCTGTACGAACTTGGGAATGGTCATCCCCTGGCTAGGCATCGGCGACATATACCAAGCCTCCTGGCGTTCCACATCATAACCCGTTCGTCCGTGCTGGATATCGCCCTGAGAGGCAAAGTTGAAAGGTGACGACGGATTGTCGGCAATGCTGTATTTGAATCCCTGGTCTGGCGAGAGGAACATATTGCTAGGGTCAGCCACACGTGTGCCATCGACCACGAAGCAATATCTGAAGGTCTCATAGAGATACTCGTTCAGAGTGACTGCCCATACGCCAGCGGTATCGCGCTCCATGGCAATATTCTCCGGCAGCATCTCACATTCCAGTTCTACCTTTTTGGCATCAGGAGCCTTGAAGCGGAACGTTACGTCCTGCTCAGTATACTCTGGCGAGATGATGGGACGCGGGAACATGCGGGCCATGACGCCAGGAGTAAACTGCTGTTCCTGACCCGTTGCGGCAGGAGCTGGCTTACCCCCCTTCATGGCAGCCTCAGCATCTTTCTTATTGAAAAGCAGGGGCAGTGTCTTGGTGAGGAAATACTTGGCATTCATCCAGGTGTGTCCAAACTTATCGGTCGTGAACTCCTTGACCGACTGGATGCCTTTCTGGTCGAGGAAAGCCATATAGTCGCGGGCATTGCCATAAAGGAAGTCGTCGGTGCCCACGCCCAGCCAGAAGAGACGGATCTTCTTGTTCGTGGCGCTGGCATCGTCATACACACCAGGGATATCAGTCGAGGTGAACGAGCTATAACTGCACAGATAGCTGAACTTATCGAGATTGGTAAGTCCGATGTGCAGTGCCTGGTTACCGCCCCTCGAAAAACCGCCAATGGCCCTGCTGTCGGCATCGTTCTTCGTACGGTAGTTGCTCTCAATATAAGGCATCAGATCGTTGATGAGGTCCTTGCTGAATACATCACCTCCAAAGCGGGTGGCAGGAGCTCCATTAGCCTCATTGGCCTTGGCGGGCAGAAGCTTGGCAGGATTGCCATAGGGCAGCACCACAATCATCTCCTTAGCCTGCTTGTCGGCCAGCAGATTGTCGAGAATATAGTTCACACGTCCCACTTTGTAGTACACTTCCTCGGTATCGGTGGTACCACTGATGAGATAGAACACGGGATATTTCTTCTGCTGGTCCATCATATAGTTGGGTGGCAGATAGACAATGGCATTGTTAGTGCCTCCCAGGCTCTTGGAGTAATAATGCACATACTCCAGACGTCCATGTGGCACCTGGCGGATGTCGTGGGCCAGCGTGCCATTGCCAGAGATCTCGAGCAGGCTGTTCTTAAACCCCTCATTGGGAAAATACTGCGGATTCTCTGGATCCATCACGCTGATGCCGTCTACCACGAAGCAATAGGGATACATATCCGGTGCTACAGGACCTAGAGTTACAGTCCACAGACCATCTGCTCCGCGTGTCATATCCTTGCGTCCTGCAAACTGAACATCAACCTGTACGGTCTTGGCCGAATCATTCTGATACTGGAAGGTCACAGTGCCGTCGGCATTGGCACGAGGCTGTGCACTGGCTGTGCCAACGCATGCCAATAAAAAGATTGTTGATAGATAGTGTCTTTTCATAATTGTTCGTTGTTATGGTATTTACTTGTTAAACTTCCACCAGTCGAGCCGCACTTCGCCTGTGGGCCGGCTGAAACACAAATAGAGATCATGAACGCCAATGGCATGTTTCACCTCTGCACTGAACGTCTGATAACTGTCGAGTGAGACAGTTGGTGTGATGTCCAGTGTTCCAATGACCGAACCGCTGACGCCATCCACTCGAAGGGTGATGGTGCAATTGCCTGCCGCTGCAGCCACCATACTAAAACTCTGGGGGATGGACGAACCAAAGTCCACACCACGCAAACGGATGTACTCACCTTCGTCAATATTGTTGACGTACATATTACAACGTCCTGTTGAATAGGGCATCTTAGTCACCACACCGGTATTCTCAATACCCATCTTGGCCGTCTTCAGCCCATAGCCCCACGCCATCGTCTCTGCCTCTACACGCTGGTAGGGGTTCAGCCACTGCAGTTGCTGCATCGGTTTCTGGTCAAGCCAATAGGGTACCTCAGCAATGGTGCCATCAGCCTGATAGGCTATCTCCGTGGCACTGACACTGCGACGTTCATGATGGACGAAAGTCTCGAGATGCATCAGGTCGTAGTTCTGACCAAAGATATAGCTGCGGCCTTTATAGTCGCAGATGCCGGGATGATTGCCACGATCACGCTCTGTGGGACGCATGATATAGCCCTTCGACTGCCAGGGACCGGTGGGCGATGTGCTCATGGCATAGCCCAAAGCCTCAGGACAACAGGTAGTGGCATAGCTGAGGTAGTAGTGACCGTTGCGCTTATAGAACCACGGGCCCTCCTGATAGTGCTCAATCTTGTAGTCGAGCTTGACGATATCGCTCTTCAGCGAAATCATGTCGTCGTTGAGCAAGGCATAATAAGTATGCGGATTGCCCCAGTACATATAGGCCTGTCCGTCATCATCCACGAACACCGTAGGGTCGATGTCGTCCCAATGCTCCTTCTGCCAGACTAATGGTTTTCCCAAAGGATCCTTGAAAGGACCATAGGGAGAGTCGCTGACCAACACGCCTATACCATGTCCATGCAGGGGGGCATAGAGGTAGTACTTCCCGTTACGTTCGACGGTCTGGATGGCCCATGCACCATTGTCGCGACTACGCCAGCTGAAATCCTTCAGTGAGGCCACGGCACCATGCTCCGTCCAGTTCACCATATCGGTGGTGCTCCACAGCAGCCAGTCGTACATGAAGAAGCCTGCCGAGCTCTTCTCGTTCAGGTCGGGGATGTCTTCCGGCGAGGCATCATGTGAGGTGTAGACAAAAAGTGTGTCGCCCACTACCAGTGGCGAGGGGTCTGCCGTATATTTAGTCTGGAACAGTGGCATGTTGCATTGCTCAGGCTGGATGACAAACGGCTTCTGAGCCTGCATCCAAAAACACAGACCACACAAGCAGAACAGTACAAGGGCTCTTCTCATTATTTATATAATATTAGTACAACAAGAAACGGTCTATAAACGACTGAGTGACGGCATACTGCGTCATAGGCAGCTGACAGTGGCCATGTCCGCCAATGATATCACAGCCAAAGCGGTCGCCAATGCCAAAGCGCTCCCATACCTTACGGGCAGCATCTGCTGATCGCTTCATGGCCGGATCGGCCAGCCAGACATAGTCGGGATTGCCTAACAGCAACAGAGCACGTGGACAAACCATTGCGCACAGCTCATGCTGGTCATAGGGCAGTCGATACACGTTCTCCCCACCGAAGTTCTCTTTCTGACTCTCCAGAAACCAGTGATAGTCTGTCTTGTCCAGATTCTCCACGTTCTCCGTCAACTCATAGCTGGCCCTCCAGGCAGCAGCACCACCACCGCCAGGTTCCTGTGCGATGACCAGGGCAATACGTTCGTCGAAAGCACCACAGTAGAGGGCCATCTTACCTGCATACGAACAGCCAGTAACTCCAATACGGCGGGTGTCAATCTTGGTGACCTCAGGACCCAGCTGTTGCAGACCGTCAATCAGACGGCTCATGCCCCATGCCCATTCCACATAGGCTCCATTGTCCTTCAGTTCGGGATAGAGACGGTCGAAATTGTGGCCACCACGATCCTTGTGCGGACCAAACTGCTTATAGTCGTTCACCTGGGCAGAGTGGAAGGTGGTCATTGCCACGGGACGTCCCTGGAACAGCTGACGGGGTATAGACACCATGTCTGTGCCTATGACCAAGGCATAGGGAGGCTGTCCCACCTGTGGATAATAGATGCGCGACTTCAGTGTCAGCACCTGCTGCCCTACTGTCACGTCTACCACCAGCATGGTATCACCCTCCATGCGGGCCTTCACCTGCTCTGGCGCTACGGCTGGCTTGGTGCCTAAGCCATAGTGCTGGATGAGCGAACTAATCTCGTTGCGACGTCGCTCCCAGTCGCTGAAGGTATTGACTCCTTCCAGGGCATCTGGCAACTCGCGAACAACAGGCAGTTCAATGGCATTCTTAAATGATTTAAGTGCATATTGGGAGCCAGTATTCTCCTTATCATATACACGCGGCTGCGCGATGGCCCCCATAAAGGAAGCCATCGCGGCAGCGATTACTAATAGTTTCTTCATAAATTATACTATTTCACTACATACTTTTTGCCGTTAATGATATAAAGACCCTTCGTAGCCTTCTGAACACGGCGTCCTGAGAGATCATAAATCACATTCTGCGAAGCAGGAACTTTCACCTCGTCGATACCCGTATACTTATCCTCAGGCATCAGCGTGACGTTGAATACGTAGAACCAGTTGTTGTACGAGTAACGGAACTTTGTTTCGACAGTCTTGTTGGCAAACGACTCACCATCATTGTAAATAGTAATGTTCAGGTTTGGATCGCTGTCATTGACCTCTTCCATTTCGAAAATCATGGGGGTCTCAGAGTTTGCTAGCCAGCCATTGTCTGCCAGGTAGAAACCTGCCGTAGGATCGATGCTGCCGAAGGTATCCTCACCACTCTGCACCGTCATGTTCTCATTGACTAGGTTCTCAAAGCTGTTTGACTCCAGCATGGCAATACAGTTGTCGAAGTTGATGGTACCTGTTGCTCCCTCCTGCTTACCAGGCTCTGGTACGGGCAGTGCCGTGGTCTCGCTGGCGAGCACTCGCTCAGCTTCCGTCACGTCGGCAGCGTTGGCCGAGAACTCCTCGAAGCGGAAATAATAGTTGTTAATCTCCTTCAGCACGTTGCAGTTGAAGGCCATCGTCTGGAACGAGCCATTACCACTCTGGTCACTGCTGACCGTCTGGTCGTCAAACTCAAAGCGCTGCCACTCTTCCGTCAGATCGAGGTTACCAACTCCCTGCCAGTAGATGTATGAACCAGGCATAGCATGCGTCTGCGACTCAATCTGTGCGGGTTTGTCGGCACGTGCCCACATCACCAGGCGATATTTTGAATTAGCGGTAAACTTATGGGGCACGGTCACGAAGAACTGCGTCTGCCAGTTGTCGATATTGGTAACAGTATCGCCATTCTCCTTGATCCACATATTCACCTCGTTATAGGTAGGATTGCCCTCCTCGTCGAGCACGGGATTGCCCTCTTCGTCAAATACCTGGTCCTTTCTGCTGGCATTCCATCCAACAGAGGTGACGTTCAGTGCCGGCTGTCCGTCGGTATCTGTTACGATACGTGCCTGTACGTCAGAACCTATAGCACCGTCACGACCAGTGAAATTGGTATAGTTGCCAATCTTATCGGCCGACAGCGTCTCATGACGCAGCATGTTGAACCAGCCAGTGAACTCCTCGGGTCCCTTCGGATCGCGGATCTCCAGTTTCACATCGTCAAAATAGAATGTGTTGCCCTCTACATTGGTAGAAAGGTTGAAGGCTACCGACTGCATGCGCTTGTCTTTGGCTGCCTGCGTCATATCAGCAGAGATAGTGGCCGTCACCTGAATTTTCTGCCACTCGGTGGTCACATTGATATTGCCAAACAGCTGATAATGGTTGTAGTCGCCAGGAGCATAGTGAGCCTGTGTCTCGAACGAGCCTTCCTTCTCAGCTTTCACACGGATGGTCATGCGCAGTTCCTTGCCTTGAGGAATTGTATCCGTGGCATAGATGAAGAACTGGCAGTCCCACGATGCCAGGTTCTCACCATTAAGAATAATGTTCTCATTGGCTCTGGCCACCTCCTCGCTACGGGCTACCACACGGGCACAGTGATTGGTAGGATCGGCAGGATCCTCAACAATGTCGGCAAAGCCCTGACGCTGGGGCTCACCTACCGTTCCCTCAGGGAAGTCATGGGTCCAGAAGCAAGACCACTCGGGATTCTGCTCTCCTTCCATGTTGCCATTCACTACTAAGTCTTGCCATTCTGCCTGAGCAAAAGCACCACTACTCAGCAGTGCTGCTGCGATTAGCGTAAAAAATTTTTTCATAAGCGATAGTTTTTTAGTTAAAATGATTGAATTGATGTTGCAAATTTAGTAAAAATAACAATACACCTCTTTTGTGTATGTTTCATTTTCTTTTCTTTTTGTTTCATAAAGGGAGAAAAGCGAAAGAATGTAGGTTTTTTGGCTCAAATTCGAAAATAAAAAAAGAATCACAATTATATTACGTTTTACAACACAAGATTAGGTGTATTTTTCACACATTTGTATTTCAGAAGACACCATGCAAAGAGAAAGCGACAATTCTGCTATGTATGTAGCGACTGTCGTTGCACCTTTTCCCATAGCCTCCTTGTTCGAATAAAGCAAAAAAGTCCGCTTACATGCTGATTACTGAAAATTTATTGCTACCTTTGCCACATAAAAACCAAAAGAGAAACCAATAAGACAACAAAACGACAGTCAGACATGAAAAGAGCCATAGTATTCAACATCATCTTCTTATCTTTGGGCCTATCTGCCCAGACACGATATGTCCTACCTTCTGCAGATGCCTCTGCAAGCGAAGTAGACAAGCCGTCAATCGAAGTTTATCTTCCTAAAGCAGAAACGGCCAACGGCTGTGCCATCGTATTGTGCCCTGGTGGTGCCATGAGATGGCTATCGTGGAACCATGATGTAGTGAAGATGGCTGCCTATCTTAACGAACACGGTATTGCAGCCATCGGACTACGATATCATCTGAACAAGAGTTCCTTCCCTAAAGGAATGAACAAGCCTTCAACCGTCGATGTCACACACCCAGAGCAATTTCCACAAGCAGATGCCAACCCCATGCACGATGCCACTGGCGATTCCATCATCCAACTGGCAGCCTGCGATGCCAAGGCCGCCATACGAATGGTCAGAGAGCATGCCTCAACTTGGCATATCGACAAAGACAAGATAGGATTTCTTGGATTCTCGGCTGGAGGAGGTGTTGCCATTGCTGCGACTATGGGGGCAAAGGATCCCCTCGAACGCCCAAGTTTCTTATGCACCAATTACGGACCTTCGCTCATGCCTGTCACGTTGACTGCAGATGCCCCTCCACTACTGATTATGACTAGGGCTGATCATCCCAATGTAGCAGCAGGACTCGTCGCACTCTTCATGGAATGGAAAAAAGCCGGTGCAAATGCTGAACTACATATTTATGGCGATGGCACGGGACCATACGAACTGATGAACCAAACAGGCAAGACCACTACTGAGATGTGGAGTAGCCAATTGATGCAATGGCTACAAGCCAGAGGATTTATCAATGAGGGAAAAACCAATTTACAGAGTTCGAAATAAGTAGCAAAGGGTTGCCAAACACCCCACAAACACGTCATTGATACCTCATGGACACCTCACGGACTAGTCATGGACTACGCAGTTAGATTTGCGTAATAGTTCCTGGTTTTCAAACGATGGAAGAGCTGTCTTTTCCTGAAGTAAGAGAAAACAGACTAGCACTCACAACTCAGAAAAATATTTACAAACGAAAAAGCCTTAAAGAGCACAATTTCCCGCTATCACTAGCAAAATATTTTTCCCTAGTTAGAAAAATATTTTTTCCTAGTTAGGAAAATATTTTTTCTGCGAGAGGGAGAAATAACGGAGTGTTTTGGAAAAGCAAAATAATTTACAAACCAGCATCTTTCCTCGTTTTTGTCAGCAGGGACACACACACCATTACCCAGCGATTGCCATAGCATAGCCTTTCCAACATAAATGGAATACGAAACACCAAAGTAGCTGCTGAAGATAGGACTTACGGTAAGACTTATGGTAGGACTTATGGTAGGACTTATGGTAGGACTATGGTAGGTCTATGGTAGGACTATGGTAGGTCTTCGAAAAGACCTACCATGCCTCAAACCCTTGTGGCAGGGCATTTGAGAGAGGTCATGGTAGGTCGGTAGGTCTATTATGAAATTCCTATAATTCAGAAAAACCATCCCATTAGTTCATGGTTTAGCACCCACAAAGGCAGAGAGCCTTGCCTCTTCATTCTGCATAGACTCTTTATAATATAAGATGTGTAGATTACTTCAGATTGCCAAGGATATCGCGGGTCAGCTCGCGTGTGATGGTTCGAGTAGCCGCCGATGTGGCATTCTTCACCACACGTCCTGTGGTCGAAGTACGGCTCTTGGTCTTCTTGCCAGTCACCTTATTGCTCACGAAAGTGCCTAGTATGGCAGCAAGGGTTGAGGTGATAGCCGTGAGTATGGCTTTCAGTATCTTGCTGAAGAAGCCGGGCTTGCTTTTCTTGCCTTTCTCCTCTTTCTCTGCTGCCTTCTTCTCTTCCTCAGCCTTCTGTTCCTCTGCATTTTCCTCGCTCTCCTTCATCAGCTGCTCATAGGCACTCTCGCGATCAATCATCTCGTCGTATTTGCCAAAGAGACGGCTCTGCTTGATGAGATCGTTACGCTGTCCCTCTGTGATGGCACCAATCTGGCTGAGCGGGAAGAGCACCTTGGCACGTTGTACCACACTTGGAGCACCCTTCTCGTCGAGGAACGACACCAGTGCCTCACCCGTCTCGAGCTGCATGATGGCCTCGTCGGTCTTGAACGCAGGGTTGGCTCGGAAGGTGTCAGCAGCAGTCTTCACAGCCTTCTGATCCTTTGGCGTATAGGCACGCAGGGCATGCTGCACACGATTGCCCAACTGTCCAAGGATGCTCTCAGGGATATCGCTTGGGCTCTGGGTGATGAAATAGATGCCTACACCCTTGGAACGGATCAGACGGATCACCTGCTCAATCTTCTCCAGCAACGCTTTTGAAGTGCCATCGAACAGCATATGAGCCTCGTCAAAGAAGAAGACTAGCTTTGGCAGCTCCATATCGCCCACTTCGGGCAGTTTCGAATAGAGCTCTGACAACAGCCACAGCAAGAAGGTGGAATAGAGTTTGGGCTGCATCATCAACTTGTCGGCAGCCAGCACGTTCATGATGCCCTTGCCACCCTCGCTCTGCATCAGGTCGTGGATATCGAACGACGGCTCGCCAAAGAAATGGTTGGCCCCTTGCTCCTCCAGCTGCAACAGTGCACGCTGGATGGCACCCACAGTCATACTCGTCACCGTGCCATACTGCTCCCTGATCTCCTTGGCATGATCGGCCACGTAGGTGAGCATCGAGCGAAGGTCTTTCAAATCGAGTATCAACAGGCCTCGCTCATCAGCCAGACGGAACGTGATGTTCATCACACCCTCTTGCGTATCATTCAGGTCCAGCAGACGGCTCAGCAGCTGCGGTCCCATCTGACTGACGGTGGCACGCATGGGATGTCCCTGCTCACCAAAGACGTCGAAGAAGCGTACTGGACAGGCTTGGAACTCGGGATTCGACAGTCCGAACTCAGGCAGACGCTTCTCGATGAATCCGCTCAGGCGTCCCACCTGCGAGATGCCACTCAGGTCACCCTTCATGTCGGCCATGAAACAGGGCACACCAGCCTGGCAGAAAGATTCGGCTATCACCTGCAGGGTGACCGTCTTGCCCGTACCTGTGGCACCAGCTATCAATCCATGCCGATTGGCCATCTTACCAACGATGCTCAGTGCACCATCATCGCAGTGGGCAATATAGAGCCCGTGTTCCTTGTCATACATATTCTATACGTTTTAGTTTATTATGCAAAGTTAACGATTCCCCGCCATACAACAAGCAGCAAAGCCAAACTTATAATAAATTTTAACGATAGCCCTCCAGCGACTTTTGCCGTCATTCCTTTGCTATTTCAGGAAAAAGCAGTAACTTTGCACGCTCATTCGCAAACAACAAGAACGACAAATATTAAAAGCATCATGATGACTGCAAAAGAAATCCGCGACTCGTTCAAGAAATATTTCGAGTCGAAAGGACACGCCATCGTCCCCTCGGCCCCGATGGTAATCAAGGACGACCCGACGCTGATGTTCACCAACGCCGGCATGAACCAGTGGAAAGACATTATCCTGGGCACTCGTGACCCAGAGCCACGACGAAGGGCTGACACCCAAAAGTGCCTGCGTGTCAGTGGCAAGCACAACGACCTCGAGGAGGTGGGACACGACACCTACCACCACACGATGTTCGAGATGCTGGGCAACTGGTCCTTTGGCGACTACTTCAAGGAGGGTGCCATCGACATGGCATGGGAATACCTGGTCGACGTGCTGAAGCTCAACCCCGACAACCTCTATGTCACCGTGTTCGAAGGCTCACCCGAGGAAAACATCCCTCGCGACGACGAGGCGGCCAGCTACTGGGCCAAGCACGTGCCGGAGGATCATATCATCAACGGCAACAAGCACGACAACTTCTGGGAGATGGGCGACACAGGACCCTGTGGCCCCTGCTCTGAGATTCACGTCGACTCCCGTACCCCCGAACAGCGACAGCAAAGCGGCAAGAGCGGCAGGGAGCTCGTCAACCAGGACGACCCACAGGTCATCGAAATCTGGAACCTTGTCTTCATGCAGTTCAACCGCAAGGCTGACGGCTCGCTCGAGAAGCTATCCATGAATGTCATCGATACGGGCATGGGTTTCGAACGCCTGGTACGCATGCTGCAGGGCAAGCACTCCAATTACGACACAGACGTCTTCCAGCCTATCATCAAGGCTGAGCAGGACATCACAGGGCTGAAATATACCACTTTCGAGGAAGAGACAGAGACCCCCATCGACAAGCAACAGGATGACATCAACATCGCCATGCGTGTCTGTGCCGACCACCTCAGGGCTGTTGCCTTCTCTATTGCCGATGGCCAGCTGCCGTCGAATGCCAAGGCCGGCTACGTCATCCGACGCATCCTCCGTCGTGCCGTACGCTATGCCTATACCTTCCTCGGACAGAAAGAGGCATTCCTCTACAAGCTGCTGCCCACACTCATCGAGGAGATGGGCGATGCCTTCCCCGAGCTGAAGGCTCAGCAACAGCTGGTGGGTCGTGTGATGAAAGAGGAGGAGGACTCCTTCCTGCGCACACTCGACAAAGGTATCTCCATGCTCGACAAGGCTATGGAACAGCTGCGTGCAGCAGGCAAGACAGAACTAGACGGTGTACAGGCCTTCAGGCTCTTCGACACCTACGGCTTCCCCCTCGACCTCACAGAGCTCATCTGTCGCGAGAATGGCTTTACCGTCGACGAGAAGCAGTTCGCTGAGGAGATGCAGAAGCAGAAAGAACGTGCTCGCAATGCCGCTCAGGTGGAGAATTCCGACTGGGTGGAGCTCAAGAGCGGTGAACAACAGTTCGTGGGCTACGACTTCACAGAATATACCTGTCACATCTTGCGTTATCGCAAGGTCACTCAGAAGAAGAACGAATTCTACGAGCTCGTGCTCGACAACACACCATTCTACGGAGAGATGGGTGGCCAGGTAGGCGACTGTGGCGTGCTGGTATCAGAGAACGAAACCATCGACATCATCGATGCCAAGCGCGAGAACAACCAGACGGTACACATCGTCAAGAAACTGCCACAGGACGCCACAGCAGAGTTCATGGCCTGTGTCGATACTGACAAGCGCTATGCATCGGCTGCCAACCATACCGCCACCCACCTGCTCGACTATGCCCTGAAACAGGTGCTTGGCGACCACGTGGAGCAGAAGGGCTCTTTCGTCAGTCCCGACACCCTGCGCTTCGACTTCAGTCATTTCGAGAAAGTCTCCGACGAACAGTTGCGAGAGGTAGAACGCATGGTGAACGATATGATCCGACAGGATATCCATATCGATGAGCATCGTGACATGCCCTTCGACGAAGCCAAGAAACTGGGAGCCATCGCACTCTTCGGCGAGAAATACGGTGACAAGGTGCGTGTGGTACGCTTCGGACCGTCGTGCGAGTTCTGCGGTGGCATCCATGCCAGCTCAACAGGCCGCATCGGCATGTTCAAAATCATCAGCGAGAGCAGTGTGGCTGCTGGCATACGACGCATCGAGGCCAAGACAGGCAAGGAATGCGAGGAGCTCTTCTATCATATCGAGGACACGGTGAAAGCCATCAAGGGCTTCTTCAACAATGCCAAGGACCTCGAAACCGTCATCCGCAAGTATATCGACGAGCACGACAGCATGAAAAAAGAAATAGAGGCCTTCGAGGCACAAGCCATTGAGCGCTTCTGCCAGCAACTGGTGGAGAAGGCACGCGAGGTCAATGGCGTGAAGGTTGTCTCCAGCGTGCTCCCCATGGAGCCTGCTGCCGCCAAGGATCTGGCATTCAAACTCCGTGCTGCCATTAACGGACCTATGATCTGTGCACTAGGTACCCAGCATCAGGACAAGCCACAGCTCACCATCATGATGAGCGACGATCTGGTAAGCGAGCACGGACTCAATGCCGGCCAGATGGTGCGCGAGGCCGCCAAGTGCATACAGGGAGGTGGCGGCGGACAGCCCCACTTCGCACAGGCAGGCGGCAAGAACGTCGATGGTCTCAGCGCTGCTGTCGATAAGATTATCGAACTGGCCAAGTTGTAGCAAGCAATCTCCTTCCTAACCACCGCATGCGAAACTACACTGGCGGTGGTGTGCGAGAGGGACGGAAAATCGAGTAGGAGGTGACCCCTGTTCAGAGGCTCACCTCCCTTTTTTTGACCACTTATCCTCTCACGCCACCATACTCTCGACCATCCAGATCTGGTATTCGTAGATGGTACACGCTGCCGGCATCCCACCTTCGTCAGCATGCGGTGTACATCGTGGTCTGCAAACGTCGGGGGTATAACGATATCTGTTTAGTTTTATTACCATTAAATCAGATAAAAGAAAAAAACTATTGAAATTTTTTCAAAGCCATACCTTCTCATAGGACATGACTTCACACAGGGTAGACGCAACTGACTGTATCACTGTGCGAATTGCCCCGTCTCCTGATGCGCTATCCCCTGATTTATTCTATCCCATTCATCAAAATCTACAGAAAGGTTTGGCCATCTGAACAAAAAACATTATCTTTGTATCCGAATATGAAGACATTTGAAGAACTTGGCGTTAGCGCAGCCATCAGACGCGCTATCGAAGAACTGGGATTCGTAAGTCCGATGCCAGTACAGGAAGCAGTAATACCTTTTCTGCTTGAAGGACAGAAAGACAGAGAGGACAACGGCGAACTGCTGCGCAAAGATGTGATAGCACTCGCTCAGACGGGCACGGGCAAGACTGCAGCCTTCGGCATACCACTGCTGCAGCGGATAGACACTAGTAGTCGCGACACACAGGCACTGGTGCTCAGTCCTACGCGTGAACTCTGCCTGCAGATTACTGACGACCTGCGTGACTTTGCCAAATATATGGAGGGGATCCATATCGAGGCCGTATATGGTGGCGCAGCCATCGAACCGCAGATGCGAGCCCTGCGAAAGGGAGTTAATATCGTGGTCGCTACGCCAGGGAGGCTCATAGACCTGAAGAATCGTGGATTTGTACACCTCGAACAGGTAGCTACCATCGTGCTTGACGAGGCTGACGAGATGCTCAACATGGGATTCTCGGACAGCATCAACGAGATTTTCGAATCGCTGCCCGAACAGCATGCCACACTGATGTTCTCCGCTACAATGAGCAAGGAAGTGGAGCGAGTGGCAAAGAAATACCTTACGAACTACGAGACTATCGTCGTGGGCAGCCGCAACGAAGGGGCGGAGAACGTCAACCACATCTTTTATATGGTGCAGGCAAAGGACAAATACCTCGCCCTGAAACGCATCGTGGACTACTATCCCAAGATTTTTGCCATTATTTTCTGTAGGACGAAGCTCGAGACGCAGGAAATCGCCGACAAACTGATCAAAGACGGCTACAATGCCGAGTCGCTGCATGGTGACTTGAGCCAGCAGCAGCGAGACCTGACGATGCAGAAGTTCAGACAGCATCTCACGCAGTTGCTCGTGGCTACGGATGTGGCAGCAAGGGGACTGGATGTGGATGACCTCACACATGTGATCAATTTCGGACTGCCCGACGACATCGAGAACTATACGCATAGAAGTGGCCGAACGGGACGAGCAGGCAAGAAAGGCACAAGCATTAGCATCGTGCACTCGAAGGAGAAACACAAAATCCGGGCCATCGAAAAGGAGATTGGCAAGGCGTTTGTAGAGGCGGAGATCCCTTCGGCAGAGGAAATCTGCAAGAAGCAGCTCTACAAAGTGATGGACCAGATAGTGAAAACCGATGTGGACGATCAGGAGATTGCACCTTTCATGCAAGATATCAACCGCTATTTCGAGTATATCGACAAGGAGGAGATCATCAAGAAAATCGTCTCCCTGGAGTTTGGACGATTCCTGGCCTACTATGCCGACGCACCTGAGATTGAGAAACCCGTCAAGGAGAAGCATGAGAGCAAGCCACAGTCGGACAAGCAGAAACGTATGAACAAGGCTCAGGAGGGCTATCACCGACTGTTTATCAACCTGGGCAAACGCGATGGCTTCTATCCCGGCGAACTCATGCAGACCCTGAACCGCTATGTGGGCGGCCGTCAGGAGGTGGGACATATCGACTTGCTGGACACCATCAGCTATTTCGAGGTTCCTGAGAAAGACGCCAGAAAGGTGATGACACAGCTGACGGGCATCCGCTACAAAGGCCGTATCGTGCGATGTAACTCAGAAGACGAGAAGGAAGAACGACCAGCAGAAAGCGACAGGACCGCACGTCCAAGGGCTGAGAGGACTCGTGGAGCCGCTAAGGAACGCTATAACCGTCAGGCGAAAGGCAAGGACAGCCAGGCGAAAGGCAAGGACAGCCATTCGAAGGGCAAGGGCAGCCAGGCGAGAGGCAAGGACAGCCAGTCAAAAGGACGTGACGAGTGGCAGCCAAAGAAAAAAGGGAAGAAAGATGACTGGCGCGAGCTGATGAAGGCGGCTAGCGACAAGAACTGGCAACTAAAGGGCGACGAGCCCGACTTCACAGAGGAAGGCTGGGCCCGTCGCAAACCAAAGAAATAATGCTGCCCGGCAGCGTGGCGGCATTACTGTAATGTATAAATCACCTGGATGTCAAACTCGCTGACGATGGTCTTCAACGTCAGCTTGCACTGGTTGTTGGCAAAAGCCACCTGAGCATAGCCAGATTCCAGAGGATTGCCCATAACGGCAGGATCGTCCCAAGTATAAGTCAAGGTGCCCTTCGTCATATCAGACCAACGCCAGGTGCCCACATCGTAAGTACTTCTATTGAAACGGATGCAATAGGTTCCTGCCTGGGTGAAGTTGATGCCCTGGATGATAGAGTTGTCGTCAATATGGTCGGTGATGTTGGCACCATTTTCAATGGCATAGTCGATGAGCTGGTTGAGATCGCACTTACCAGGAAAATCCCTACCTAGTTTGACCTCCTTGCCATTGGTTTTCACAGTACCTATGATACGGGTGTTGGTGACGGTCCATTCTCGGCATAGATAATCGGTCTCTGTACCTGCGGCAATATCGTTCCACTTCGTGGCAGGGGTCTCGAACTCGTCTTCCGACGCAGGTCTGATAAGCAGCACATAGTCGTTGCCACTCTTGCCTTTGATGATGATGGTCCCGAAGTCGCTGAGCTTATACTCACTATCGCCACTGAGCAGATATGTGCCCATGTAGTAGCCCAGGTTAAAGCTGCCATCGCGTGTGGCTGCTGCCTCCCGGTAGGTCATGATATAATTGCCCGATTCAGTGAACTCCACGCCAGTGATGGTGACTAGCTTGCCGTTGACTCTAGCTGCAGCATTGTCAACCGTGAACTTGACAGCATCGTTCTTATGGTTGGGAACGGGCAGGTTGACAGTTGGCGTGCTTTGGTTGCCTTCCGTTTCATCGTCGTCGCCACATGAAATCAGCAACAGGGGTACGGCCACAAGTGCCATTAGAAAGAAATACTTTTTCATTGTAGTTTGGATTTAAATTAGAAAATTCTGCCAGTAAAGCGAATGGTAAGCAACGGCCAAACGCCAATCTTCGAAATATTGTCGATCCATCCGTCATCTTCGCCACCCACATCGTCGCTGGTCACCTTTTGGTCGGAACCGGTCTGCTTTTCATAGACGCCAGGATTGCCCCAGAACATTACACCCAGGTCGGCAGAGACACCAAACCTGCTGCGGGGAACGGCACGACCGAAGCCAATGCCTACATAAGGTTTGAACTTCTTAACCTTGACCGATGCACGGGCGATACCATCATCGTTGAAACCCACGATATAGTCACCAATGACGATACCCTCGCCAGGTGAAAAGGCGGTCACAGGAATGGTATTCTCTGCTGTGACTACCTCTTCTGAACCAAGGAAGGCACCTACGGTAGCATGGAAAGTGGCTTTCCTAAAGGGGTAGAGGTCAACCAGAAATTTAGCATTGTTCATATGTAGCTTTGCCTCGACTTCTGTTCTCTTGGTGATTTTCGAGCCTTTCGCACGATAGTCGACATCGGTCTTGTAGTTAACGCCAGAGAGGAAATTATAGCCGGCTCGCAGTTGGACATAGTCAGTAACAGGTGCTGACAAATCGAAACCAATACCATCCGTTCCAATCTCAACGCCTACAGCGAGATGATTGAAGATTCCAAACTCAGTTTCCTGCGCCTGGAGGAGATGGAAGTTGCATAGTGCAATGACGCAAATCAATAACTTTCTTTTCATAGCAGAATCTATGTTTTGGTGAATAATTCTATATTATCACGGTCATTTCCCGCATCTTTTGGGGACAAAGATAGCGATTTTTACTGAAAGCACAAAGAAAATCTCGAAAATAATGGAAAGAAGCGGGAAAAATGCTATTTTTTTGAGCAGAAAGATTCCCTTTCCTTCCTCCTTTAACAGGGAAAGCATCATAAATGTCTCCAATGCACTTATGCAGTTAACCTGAGTTGGAGATGAGTAGTAACCTGTTTGGCCTGCAAACTGTTGAACACTTCCAATATGTTTGGGAAAACCATTTTTTTGTGACATTTTTCTTGCGCAATTCAATAATAATGTATATCTTTGCAGCAAAGTTTCCGACTGGCCGAAAGCAGAGGCGTTTTATAATACCTGGCAGAGGCTGGTCATCAAGACGCAGAATTATTAACTAACATCATATAAATAACCTAATTTCTAACAAGGTATGAAAAGAACTTTACTTAGAAATCTGCTTACTGCAGTAGTATGCCTGTTTGGACTGTCGGCTCAGGCTCAGTTCACAGGTACTTATGAGCAGCGGGTGGCATCGAACTACGATACCGCTCCTGTGGAATTCAGCCTCGACGAGGTGGCCACGCAACTGGGCACCTCTGCCAGTTCTCTCGCCTCTGCCCTTGATGCCTGGGTGATGGGTACTGACGACATGTTCTTCCTCACCACTCCCGATGGCCTCAGTGCCAACTACACGCAGGGTGGCAAGGGTGGCTTCTGGGTTAATGCCGACGGACTGCCACAAGCTTGGAGCGACGAGACGAATGCCACGCTGCGTTGGTACAACACCCTGGCGTGGGATGTCACGGCAGGAACGCTCACGATCAACATTGGTCAGTTTCCTAACCAGTGCGCTGCCACCGATGTGTTCACGCCGAAGTTCGTGTTGAAGTTCAACGACAAGGAGGCCACCTTCGATGTCACCATCAAGTTCCTCGAGCCACTCGTGCTGCCCGAGATCCCCTCACTAAAGGAGAGCGACCTGAACGTGGTGGTTGAAAAGACATTCGACGTGGAGCAGTATCCGCGCACCAGCTACGATGCTGACACCTACTATCTGAAGCTCGACGACGTGATAGAGAAGCTCGGCTTGCCCGATGCCGCATTCTTCACCGAAGCCCTGGGACAGATGGTCTACACCACCGAATACGACACGGAGACCATCGACAAGAAGGACACGCTGACGAATGTGTTCAACGCCACTCCCGAGCCAGGCTTCTGGTATACGGACATCCGCGTGGGAGGCAAGGAGGCTACTGGCGAATGTGCCAATGCCGCCTACAGCCAGGCCTGCTATTTCTACGTGGCCGACATCGCCTATAATGCACAGAGCGACACACTGTCGTTCATCGTGGGCCAGGAGCCCAGCAAGCTCAATGGCGGCGAGGAGTTCTTCACCTACATCTATTTCGTCTATGGCGAGAAGGCTGCCCGTCTGCGCGTCAACTTCAAGGCACTGGTGAAAGAGCAGGGCAACGGCCTGGAGGGCTATACCAAGGTGGGCTCGTTCGTAGCCGAGGTAGAGCAGGAACCCACTTCCGATTATACGCCTAAGGTGGTGAAGCCCGACCTGGATGCTATTGCTGCCACGCTGGGATGCGAGGTCGGCGATATCCGTATGCGGGCCCTCGACTCGAGCAATAGCTTCGCCGGATCGACGGCCAACAATGGTGGCTTCTGGTTCGACAACGATGGCTTCGTATGCGGATGGGGTGCCAGCGCTGCCATGTTCGTGGAGCCTACCAATGCACCTGATGGAACGACCAACCTGCCCGACCTGACCAGTTTCAACGTAGGTCAGTATCCCAATGTGCTGAATGTAGGCGACGAGCGTACCGCTCACCTCTTCTTCTTCAATGGTCCCGAGGGCGACAAGTACTGCAGCTACGACGTTCATCTGACGGTGGTCAAGCCACAGGAGATTAGTGGCGAGTTCAACAACGTACGTACGATGGCCTTTGGCATACAGGCCGTGCCTCTGAATGACTATCCCATTGAAGAGACCTGGTCTATCGATCTCGATGTGCTGGAGCGCATCGTCGGAACCACCGACGTCAAACTCTATGGCCTGGCTACCGATGCCAATGCAGAGGCCACGGGAAGCATCTATAGCGACAAGTACAGCTGCGATCCCAAGCCTGGCTTCTGGCTCGATGCCGATGGCCGTGTGTCGACATGGAGCTCATCATCGCCAGTGGGCATCTGCTACGCTGCCGATGGCAAGTTCCAGTTCTTCCAGTATCCTGGTGTCAACAATGTGGGCGATGTGTTTAAGACACAGCTATTCCTGGTCAATGCAGCCACTGGCGACATGATCACCTTCAATATAGCTGTTAACTTCGTTGACCAGATCATCAAGGCTGACGTGGTAGGCGAGGAATACCTCATGCTGCCCGTCTCTGGCGAGGAGCAGGTAGTGCCCATCGACCTGTCGAAGGCTGCTGCCGCACTGGGTGTCACCGTCGACGACCTGATGGACGAGGCGAACGCCTATCTGCACGGCATGACCGATGCCAGCGTCTACGGACCTGAATGCAACGTCTTCGACGGACTGAACTTCGACCTGGACGGCTTCTACGACCTGGAGGGCAATATCTTCTTGTCGTTCGAGCAGGATGGCGAGGCAACCAATGCACTCGTATTCTGCGACGAGAAGGTGGCCGACGACTACTACGTCTCGGGCAAGTTCTGCTTCCTCATCGACAACAAGCAGTATGTCTACAACGTGAAGTTCGTATCGCCAGCCATCTATACCGGCATCAAGCTCGTCGACAGCGACAGCAACACCCAAGACAGGATGTACGATCTGAGCGGTCGACAGGTGGTTAAGGCCAAGAAAGGCCTCTACATCATGAATGGCAAAAAGGTTGTGGTGAAATAATAGTCACACAGCCTGTAGCAAATGATGATCCCTCAGAGACGAGCATGTCTCTGAGGGATTTCCATATTGAAGGTAGCCGCTCTCACGGTCATTACTCCATCTCGGCATGAAAAAAAAGAATAATTCTCTTTGTTCTGACCCCGGTTTTTCGTAACTTTGCGCACAGATTAGTCCATTAGCCAGATATTCATTAATAAAGATTGGTATAACAGATGAAAAGATTCACAAAATGGGTGTTAGCCGCCACCCTTCTCTGCGGTACGACATTCTATTTGTCCTGCACAACTAGCGACGACAATCCAGTAGTGAAAGGACAACTATTGGAAATCTACGACGTACACGGAAGCGAAGGCACAGCCAGACTAACGGTCGACGGAAAGGTATTGTTTACAACAAGTGTGTATGTGGGCAAGAACGGCCTGGGCAAGACAGGAGAGGGCGACAGCAAGACACCCATAGGCACGATGCATGTGCTGTCGGCTTTCGGTATAAAGGCCAATCCTGGCACCAGCATGCCCTATATCAACGTGACGCCAACGGTATTTGCATGCGACGAGGATTGCGAGTACTATAACCAGATCATCGACACCGCCGTCGTACACCACCTGTGCAAGGGAGAGGATATGTACACCTATCAGCCACAATACAACTATGGACTGGCAACCGACTTCAACAAAGAGTGCATCTATCCCAATGGCAGCAATATCTTCGTTCATGTCAAAGGCGAAAAGCAATATACGGGCGGCTGCATAGCCTTCGATGAGGACAAGATGGTGGAGATACTACGCAACTGCGATATGTCGCTAGTAATCACCGTCAAAGAGTAGTTATGGCGATTTTGCCGTCACAGAGTCGTAATCCCACTCATAGCGAGCCGTAACCTCACTCATAGCGAGACGTAATCCCACTCATAGTGAGACGTAATCCCACTCATAGTGAGACGTAATCTCACTCATAGTGAGACGTAATCTCACTCATAGCGAGTCAGCTGTCTTTTGAAAATGAGGACACGTCAGCTGCCCATGATGTTCACGTCTACGACGACAAAGCACAGATGTAAACCCTGAGATCAGGATAAACCCACGCACATGAAAAAAATCAAACTATGGATATTTAGCACCATGCTCATAGCCTCGCTGTGCGGATGTATGGTGTTCACCAGCACTTCGTGCACGGTAGATAATAATAACACACCTGCTGCAGAGGCAGAATACATCCCCAAACCACCCGACTATAACGACGCAACAATGTGGGTGACCGCCAACAACGACACCAATGGCACAGGCGCCGACATATTCTACGTCGTGTCGACATGTGAAGAAGACTGGCATACGGAGGATGGTCGCATCTGTCACTACGCCGACGTGTGGAACCCCCTGCACCGCGAACACATGGCAACATTAGAGCTCAACAAGATAGCTGCCTACATGTCACCTGGCAACAGTTTCTTCGCCCCGTTCTATCGCCATACTACTATTGAGGCTTGGATGACGAAGGACGAAGATTTCCTCAGTCATCGTCTGCGACTGGCGATGAACGATGTCTGCAATGCCTTTGACCATTTCCAGGCTCATCGCGACACGCATCGACCACTCATCATCGCCGGCTTCAGTCAGGGCGGACGTGCTGTTGTCGAACTGCTGAAGCATATCGACGACGAGACTTACAACCAGCTAGCGGCAGCCTATGTCATGGGCTACAAGGTAACCAACGCCGACTTGGAACAATGCAGACATATCCGACCTGCAGAAGGCGAGACCGACACGGGTGTTACCATCTGCTACAACACGGTGAAGGACGTGAAATACATCCAGCCCATCATCGCGTCTTCAGACATCTGCATCAACCCTGTCAACTGGCACACAGATGCCACACCTGCCACCCTTCATGATACCATCACCGTCACCGTCTCACCAGAATGTCACGTCCTCGTCGTCAGCGGCTATAGCGGTTCGGAATACGCACCATACAGGGATTTCATCAATGTGGGCGACATACACAGCTGCGAGCCGTGGCTCTACAGCGAGTGCCTGGCAAATAATATAAAAGTAAGAACACAGGAATGGCGTAAAAAGAACCATTAGCACTATAGATTTCCATCTCAGGCTTGATATATGTCTTTTTCATATTCCTTTCTCTAAAATTTTCATAATGATTTCTCTAAACACTAAGACTCATCATATGATGACCTTACGTCCATTCACAATGTACAGACCCTTCGTGGGCCATCAGTAACCCCCGTATTGTTGAGTTTCTTCTATCATGTTGGCGATATTTTTGACAATAACAACGAAAATCACCCAACACCCACCCCGATGCCTCTCAAATGCCGATGTGCAAAGGCTTTGAGGAGGGGTGGGTGTTTACGAAACACCCCGTCAACACCCACCCAGACACCCACCTGTCAAGGGAATGGTATCTTCACGCAGCACGAAGGGTTATCACGGGGGGTGAAGGGGGGGGGGGTGTTTGACGGGGTGTTTGACCAACACCCACCACGTCGCAAACCCTTTGTACATCGGTGTTTGAGCGGAATGGGGTGGGTGTTGGCAAAATATTTCTAATAAAAATATGATAGTAGCGAAATATTTTTACACGCCACAATGCTGTCTTTTCGACATCGCGTAGAAAAACTTTTTCCCTAGTTAGGGAAATATTTTTCGCTAGTGAGGCAGCAAAAATTCCGTCGTATAGCACTAAAAACAGGTTCGAAAATAGTTTACATTTCACTAGTGTCTGTCTGACAGCACACAACAATAACAAGGAGTTGTTAAGTTACTGGTAAACGGTGCAAATGTGCGGTATGTGAAAGCCTCATCATGGTATAGTTATGATTATTCTCCAACGAAAGGCTTTCTCGCGTACATCTTATATTCTAGTCCATTTGTTCATTATGGAAAACGAAATTCTGATTATCATCATAAGCTGTTTGGAGAGCTACTTCATAATCAGGTTCCAAAAATGTTCAATGCAGCAAAGAGCCTCCCACCATTATTGCTGGGAGTCACATCATAACATATTATAAGGTGTGCCTCCAAACTAATCGAAAGGAACCATAGGTCGATGCTCTCATCGTCTTCCTTCGCTTCAGTCTCCTTTCACTCTCGCTCGAGGAACTTGTGGATGCTAATACAAGTATCAAGCTCGCAGATTGCAGAATCCGCCCCATACCTATTCACTTTCTGAGAGTGCCTGAGAGCACTTGCTGTTAAATGAATGTAGGCATTATTATATTCTCTTTTAATTGCCTGTTATGCAATTTGTGGCCGCGATGCCCTCCAATGACATCTCACATCTCACGTTTTCCATTTTTCCATTTTTCCATTTTCGCTCGAGCTTGTCTCGCTTTTACCAAGAGCTATGCTCGACTAAAAGAACACTTCGCAAAATCACCAAATTTCCATTTTTCCATTTTTGACATCTCACATCTTACATCTTTCCCTTCTTCCGCATGGCCTTCCTTCCTTTATGAGGGGTCAAGGGAGACTTTCTTTTCGAAATCGTAAAAATCTGCTAATCAAAATCGTCATTTTACTATTCACAATCGCAAAAGTTTGCAGTTTACACGGGTATTCCTATTGCATATTTCAAGGATATTTTTTACCTTTATTCCTTCGTTGGACAATCTGGCACTAGACTTAACCCACGATACAACATATCTTTATTATATTATTCACTAAAACCAACAACATTATAAGAAGGTAACTACTTGTTTTTATAGCTATCATGCAGGGATATAATGTAAAAAAAGAATTATGAAAAAGAGAAAATACAGCTCTCCCGAGGTCAGGGGAACCATCATCGTAGCACCACGGCTGCTCAACACCAACAGCATTTACGTGGATAGCAACGCCACAACAACCTACCAGAGGTCGCGCGGGTACGAGGAATACTGGGGGGAAGGAATTTGAGGAAAATGTAAGAATGTACTATTACATCAGGGTATAGACCTGCAGTAAGAAATAGGAAAAAAGCTTCGAGGGAAAACCTCGGGGCTTTTCTGCTATTAGTAAAAAACGCTTAATGTAACAATGTAATATTCCGCTCGCCCATTGTGTCTCATGGGGTGTCTCATGGGGTCTGACACCTGTGGGATGTTCGACGAAGGAGAATGTACCATGGTGTCTGACCCCGTGTGACACTCGAGCATAGCATTCTGGGCTAATTCAAAATCTATCACGCCAAAATCATGCCAAAAGTGAAAAAGAAAAACCGCTAAGTGCTTTTGACTAAGCTACTTAGCGATTCTCTCTGTTGGGGTACTCGGACTCGAACCAAGAATGACAGGACCAGAATCTGTAGTGTTACCATTACACCATACCCCAATGAACTTGTGCACTCAGCGTTGTTTTCGCTTTTGCGGGTGCAAAGGTACTACAAATTCTCGAACTACCAAAACTTTTGCGAACTTTTTTCTAAAAAATCTCAAAAAATGCACTTTTTTGCGTTGTAATCAGATAAAAAGAAGTAACTTTGTAGCGTTTTAATCTGCCCCATAGAAAAAACGGGGCGAAATTATTGTAATGGAACAAACAGAATCACTAGTAAGTACTATTGTAAAAGGTATACAGGAGAAGAAAGGCAGTAACATCGTGGTAGCTGACCTTGGAGGCATCGAGGGTGCTATATGCCACAACTTCGTCATCTGTCAGGGTGGCTCGCCATCACAGGTGGAAGCCATCACCGAGAGCATTGGCGAGATGGCCCGCAAGGACCTGCAGGAACGGCCTGCACACGTGGTAGGACTTGAGAATGCCCACTGGGTAGCTATGGACTATGGCGACGTGATGGTGCATGTCTTCCTGCCCGAGGTGCGCCAGTACTACGACCTGGAGCATCTCTGGGCCGACGCGCCACTGACCTCTATCCCCGACATTGATTAAATTGAGAACGACATGCAGCCAGTAAGACAATGGCCTGCGTGTTTCGAGCTGTCGTTAATAATTAGTTCAAATGAGTCAACCATCGAACAACCAACCCAAAATGCCCCGGTTCAATATGAACTGGATCTATCTGATCGTGATTGCTGCCCTGGCAATATTCTACTTCACTGGCGAGTCGAACGGCATCACTCAGCCACGCTCATCGATGAAGGAAGCCAGCTACGACGAGTTCAAGGCCCGTGTAGACAGTGGCTATGCCTCGAAGGTGGTAATCAACAAAGATGTGAAAATCCTAAAGATGTACGTCAAGCCGGAATATATCCGCGAGGTGTTCAATCGCAGCAGCACCGAGGTAGGCAACGAGCCTTTCCTGTCGGTAGAGTTTGGCAGTATAGACAAAGTGGAATCATTTCTGGAGGAAGCCCGCAAGAACGAGCGCTTCACAGGCAGTCTGACCTACGAGCACGAGGAGGGTAGCGGATTCCTGGGAAGCCTGGTAAGCATGCTACTTCCCATCTTCTTCTTCGTAGCCATCTGGATGTTCTTCATCCGCCGTATGAGCGGTGGCGGCTCAGGCATGGGTGGCGGAGGAGGAATCTTCAGCGTGGGAAAGTCGAAAGCCAAGATGTATGAGAAAGGCGGCGACCTGGGCATCACGTTCAAGGACGTGGCAGGACAGGCTGGCGCCAAGCAGGAGATACAGGAAATAGTTGACTTTCTGAAGAATCCACAGAAATATACCGACCTGGGTGGTAAGATTCCCAAGGGTGCTCTGCTGGTAGGCCCTCCAGGCACTGGCAAGACGCTGCTGGCGAAAGCCGTTGCCGGTGAGGCTGGCGTGCCTTTCTTCTCCATGAGCGGTTCGGACTTTGTGGAGATGTTCGTGGGTGTTGGTGCCTCACGAGTTCGCGACCTGTTTGCTCAGGCAAAGGCAAAGAGCCCATGTATCATATTCATTGACGAGATCGATGCCGTAGGCCGTGCCCGCTCGAAGAACCCCGCTATGGGTGGCAATGACGAGCGTGAAAACACGCTGAATGCCCTGCTGACGGAGATGGACGGATTTGGAACCAATAGTGGCATCATCATCCTGGCAGCCACCAACCGTGTGGACATGCTCGACTCGGCCCTGTTGCGTGCAGGACGCTTCGACCGCCAGATCAACGTTGACCTTCCAGACCTGAACGAGCGCAAGGAAGTGTTTATGGTACATCTGAAGCCTCTGAAATTGGATCCTAGCGTGGACGTAGACTTCCTAGCCCGTCAGACACCAGGTTTCTCGGGGGCCGACATTGCCAATGTATGCAACGAGGCTGCCCTCATAGCTGCCCGACATAATAGTCAGACCGTAGGCAAGCAGGACTTCCTGGATGCTGTGGATCGCATTATCGGTGGTCTGGAAAAGAAGACCAAGATCATGACAGCGGCAGAGAAGCGGTCTATCGCCATTCACGAGGCAGGACACGCCACCATATCGTGGTTTACAGAGTTTGCAAACCCACTGGTCAAGGTGAGCATCGTGCCTCGTGGACGTGCCCTAGGTGCTGCCTGGTACCTCCCTGAGGAGCGTGTGCTGCAGACGAAAGAAGCCATGCTCGACGAGATGTGCTCGCTGCTAGGTGGTCGTGCTGCCGAAGAACTGTTTATCGGCACCATCTCAACAGGAGCCATGAACGACCTGGAGCGCACCACAAAGCAGGCATATGGCATGATAGCCTTTGCAGGCATGAGCGAGAAACTGCCCAATATCTGCTACTACAACAACTCTGAGTACCAGTTCCAGCGTCCCTACTCCGAAACCACGGCCAAGGTGATGGACGACGAGGTGCTGCGTATCATCAACGAACAGTACGAGCGTGCCAAGCAGATTCTGCTGGAGCACAAAGACGGACATGCACAGCTGGCACAGTTGCTCATAGAGCGTGAGGTTATCTTCGCTGACGACGTAGAGAAAATCTTTGGTAAGCGTCCGTGGGTGAGCCGCTCGGAAGAACTGCTGGAGGCACAGATGCGTGCTGATGCCGAACGAATGGCAGCCGAACGAGAACGGCAGCTGCAGCAGGAGGAGTCATTGAAGAGCGCAGAGGGTTCCACAGACACTGACAGCGAGGCTCCAGCAGGAGCGGAAGGAGGACAGCATGAGTAATTTCATCGTTAGAACCATCACTGGCGTCATCTTCGTGGCAGCCATCGTCGTGGGCTTTCTCAACCCGCTGGCCATGATGTTCCTGTTCTCGATTGTCACTTTCATGACCATTTGGGAATTTGCAGGACTGGTCAACCAGCGTGAAGACATACAAATCAATCAGTTTATCAGTAGTGTGGCAGGTGTGCTGTTCTTCCTGGCTATGTCTGTCCACACGCGTGGTCTTGACACTCTGAACCTGGCATTCATGCCTTGGCTGGCCACCATCACCTACCTGCTGGTGAGTGAACTTTACCTGAAGGGCAAAGACCCTATCCACAACTGGGCTTATACGATGATGTCACAAATCTACATCGCCCTACCCTTCTCATTACTCAACGTACTAGCGTTCCAGTTCACCAACTGCGACCTCCCATGGCTGCTGCCACTCTCAGTATTCATCTTCCTCTGGGTGAACGACTCGGGTGCCTACTGCTGTGGTTCGCTGCTGGGACGTCACAAGCTGTTTCCACGCATATCGCCAGGCAAGTCGTGGGAGGGCAGCATCGGCGGCGGAGTATTCGTACTGGTAGCCGCATGGGCCATCTCGTTTATCACCACACAGAATGAAATAACGACCAACATGACCACCCTGCAATGGATGGGCATGGGGCTGGTGGTGGTGGTCTTTGGTACATGGGGAGACCTGATTGAGAGTCTCTTCAAACGCACGCTGGGCATCAAGGACTCGGGCAACGTGCTGCCTGGTCATGGTGGTATGCTCGACCGCTTCGACTCCTCACTACTGGCAATTCCCGCTGTGGTGGTCTACCTCTTCACACTGGCATTGCTATGATATGAAGAAACTATCACTATCGCTGAGTGCAGCCCTGCTGTCGGCTGCACTTTTTGCTCAGCCCTCAGTACTGCAAGTAAAAGAACTGCAGTTGTCAAACGGTATGACCGTATGGCTGAACGAAGACCACTCGCAACCCAAAGTCTATGGAAGTGTGGTGGTCAGAGCGGGTGCCAAGGACTGTCCCGATACAGGCATCGCACACTATTTCGAGCACATCATGTTCAAGGGTACAGACCAAATAGGGACCGTTGACTATGAGGCAGAACGCCCATGGCTGGACAGCATAGCAGCACAATACGACCTGCTGAGCCAGACAAAGGACGAACAACAGCGTGCAGGCATCCAACGGCATATTAATGCACTAAGCCTGCAAGCTGCCAACTATGCCATTCCCAATGAGTTCAGCCGACTCATCTCAAAGTATGGAGGCACTGGACTAAACGCCGGTACAGGACCCGATAAGACCGTATACTACAACCAGTTCCTGCCACAATATATCGAACAATGGTGCTGGCTGAACAGCGAACGGCTTATCCATCCCGTATTCCGTGGCTTCCAGGGCGAACTGGAAAATGTCTACGAAGAAAAAAACCGTAGCTCCGACAACCTTGGCGGTGCCCTGGACAAAGCTCTGAAGGCCGTCTTCAAGGAACAGCCCTATGCCTATCCCGTGCTAGGCTCTACAGAAAACCTGAAGAATCCACGCCTGTCGGACATGCAAGCCTTTTACAAGCAATACTATGTTGCATCGAACATGTGCCTGATGCTGGTTGGCGACATCACACCTTCTGAGAAACTTATCAGCCTTCTGGAACAAACATTCGGCCGCGTGCAGACAGGTACTGTACCTGTGCGACGGACTTCACCCATGCCCGCCATCACAGCAGGCGAACGTACATCTATCAAGCTACCCATCCCCCTGATTGGTGCCAAGGCACTGGTATTCAAGACGCCGACAGCCTTCGAAGAAGATGCTCCCGCCCTGGAACTGGCTCGCCAACTTCTTTCCAATGAGGAAGCAGGCATGCTCGACTCGCTAGTCAACGAACACGTAGTGATGATGGCGGGGATGATGGGTATCGACTACTTGGCTGATGCCGCCCTCGATGCCCTCTACATCATTCCGAAGATACCATTCGGAAAGATGAAAAAGGCAGAGGCAGCATGTCTCCAACAGGTACGACGGCTAATGGATGGCGACTTCACCGATGTACAACTGGAGACCATCAAACGACAGTTGCTCATGGAAGCTGAACTGGGTCTTGAGACCATAGACATGCGTGCAGAGCACATGATAGACGTCTACTCGCGAGGCTATAGCTGGCAGCAGTATCTCGAGCAGATAGAAGCCTGCAGAAAGGTCACAAAGGCCGACGTGATGCGGGTAGCACGCAAATACTATGGAGACAACTACCTCACGCTAGTGAAGAAATACGGCTCGGACAAGAAAGAGACGCTACTACAGCCAGGCTATACCCCGCTGAAAGCCAGGAACGCAGGTGCCAAGTCGGCCTTTGCACAGTGGCTCGAGACTCGTCCAAAGGGCAGTCAAGCCATCCGACTGGTTGACATGGACAACGACGTGGTGCATACCATACTTAACGAACATGCCACCCTCTACAGCAAGGAGAATCCCGTGAACGACATCTTCACGCTAGCCCTTAGATATCATAGTGGTACGCGCGAGAAGCCCATGCTGACGCAACTGGCTAATTACCTCAGCACCATCGGTACAGACTCGCTGCGCAAGCAACAGCTGGCATCAGCATGGCAACAGCTTGGTGCCACAATGACAATCGACAGTGGCGACGAACGCTTTGCCTTCAGGATTACAGCCCGTGATGCCTACCTAGAGCCAGCCCTTCGACTGCTTGCTCACTTCCTGACATCAGCAAAGGGTGACGACAACGCGCTGAAAGCCCTCAAGCAAGAGGCTAAAGTGACTGACAAAGCCTTTGGCAAGCAGAAGGACGACGTGCTTATACCTATGATAGACTATGTGCGCTACGGCCATCAGAGCAGTTACCTCAAACAGCCTTCACTCAGAGAAATCAGGCAGCTCACAAGCGAAGACCTGCTGTCGCTATTCAGGGAATTGCAACAATCGGACTGCGACATCGTCTATTGTGGTACCCACACCCCTGCTGACGTAGCACAACTGGCACAGCAAATACTGCCACTACAACAATGTCGGCATCGCAAAACTGACACCACATATAAATTGCAGGCTTCTGACGAGCCCATCGTCTATTTCTATCATGTGCCACACGCTCGTCAGAACTATGTTTGCTCCTACGAACAGCTGGCATCACAACCGACGGCAAAAGGTCGTGCTACCGCTCGTCTGTGGGCACGCTATACGGGAGGCGGCATGTCAGGTGTGCTCTTCCAAAATATCCGCGAGTTCCGTTCACTAGCCTATACCACGCAGGGAGACCTACTGAGATCTATCGATGCCCGACATCAAGACGATCCGCTGGCCTTTATCACCATTACAGGAACCCAGGCCGACAAAACCATGCAAGTAGTAGATGCCGTTGACTCGCTGTTGACACAGCCTCTCGTATGGGGAGCAACAGGGGGAAGCACAGAGAACCTTGAAGCAGCACGACAGGAACTGCTCAGTTCTATACAGAACAGCTATCCCACTTTTCGCACCATCGGCTTCTATGTGGCCAACCGACAGCAAGAAGGCTATACATCCGACCCTAATGCCCAGCTAGTAGAGCAGCTGACAAGTCTGCAAGTAGAAGACATTGCACGCTACCAGCATGAACAGGTAGCAAACAACCACCGAGTATGGATTATCATTGGCGACCGTAAGCTCACCGATTTCAATGCTCTCGCAAAATATGGAAGAATCGTAGAGCTGAAGAAAGAGGATATCTACCACTGAATCAACAGACAATAACCCTAAACTATATTTACCCTAAAAGAACCACCAACATGAAGAGATTACTCTTAACCCTCATCAGCGGCATCGTGATTATCACAGCTGCAGCACAAGGCATCCCCGCACTGGAACAGCTAAAGGCAAATCCACGCAAAGCCTACGGAAACGACTACCCCTATCAGCAGGAGCCCACCCAGCTGACAAAGGCTCCACGTGGCTACAAGCCCTTCTACATCAGCCATTATAGTCGTCACGGTTCACGTTACTACTGGACAGACAGGCTCTACAAAGACCTTGACACGCTGATGGCTACGGCACAGAGGAAACAGTTGCTCACGACAGAGGGACAGGCCTTCTACGACAAGCTAAAGATAGTACAGGATGAGCTGGCCACGGGTGTCAGCGAACTGACACAATTGGGATGGGAACAACATCAGGGCATCGCACGTACGATGTACAACCGTTTCCCTGAAGTATTCAAGAAAGGTGGCAACGTGCTGGCTATCTCCTCGTTATCAGGCCGTTGCGTGCTCAGTATGTCAGCCTTCTGCCAGGAGCTGGTGCAATGCAACCCAGAGATAGAAATCAGGGAACAGTCGTCACGCTTCACGCTCGACGGTGTGGTACCTTCTGACAATCAGAACCCTCATAAGCGGAAATTCCCCAAGGCAAGACCACGCTTTGAGAAAAACAGGAGCAAATTCAAAAACGACAACAACCTCAGGGAGAAGGTCGTAGCACGTGTCTTCACTAGCACAGAAGGTTTGCCTGGCAATGCCAATCGCATAGGCAGCAATCTCATCAACCTCTACACCTCGCTGCCCAACATCGGACATGAAGGGATGATGGGTGACATCATTACTGACGAGGAGATGGCAAGTCAGTGGGAGGCGTCCAACCTGGGCTCCTATACCTGGGTATTCGAGCCACAGTATGAGGCTATTCCCATTCTCGAGGACATCATCAAGAAAGCCGATGCCGTTTTGAACGGGCAAAGCGACCATATTGCAGATCTCAGATTTGGCCACGACACCTGTCTGGGTCCCCTCACTGTGCTGATGGGCATCAATGGTGCTGATCGTGACCCCGAGGATCCCTACGAAGTAAAGAACTGCTACCAGAACTGGGAGACCTGCAAGGCAGGCAACATCCAGCTGATTTTCTATCGTAACAAGAAACAGCCCAATGAAGTACTGGTAAAGTGCCTCCTCAATGGTAAAGAGGCCACCCTACCTGTAAGCACAGAGATAGCGCCATACTATAAGTGGTTGGATGTCCGCAGTTTCTACACTGCCCGTTGTAACAATGTACAATCGGGAAACGCCAACAACTAGTTCAAAAACTTTCTTGCCTATTGGAGAAGACCAATCTGGCAACCCATACGTAAAGCCCCATACAAATGTAAAGAAATACGAGCCGTAATCCCACTAGGAGTGAGCCGTAATCTCACTATGAGCGAGCCGTAACCCACTTTAGGAGCTCGGAAAATGACATTGTCATTTGTCACGTTTGTCACTTTTTTCTTCTTCACGAGGAAAAGTTTTGCTGCCTAACTAGGAAATAAGATGTTCCTAGTTAGGCAGCAAAAAATCCGTTATGCCAACCTATTGTTACTTTCCGATATTCCAGCCGTCTGCACGCTGGAATACGTCTTCGAGTGTCACTTCCCGGGCTTCCTTCTTTGTGAGCTGACGGCTCCATGCTACCCGTTGGTCGATAGCGGCTCCCTCGCCACTATTCTCGAACTCCATATAGCGTGCAGTCTTCTCTCGCTCCTTCTGCCAGTGATGCCATCCCTGGGGAGCTATCTGTGCAGGCAACTGGCAATGCATGAACAGCGTATAGCCATAGTCACGCCAAGGACGACCTAGATAGACCTTGCTCACGCCATCGCCTATGGTAACCCGGCAATTATTGAAAATATAGCCATATTTCACATCCTTGGGGGTAGAGGCTGCCGTGATATAGCTATTGGACTTACAATGGATATGACAGCGTTCGAACCAGGCTGTAGAAGGACCGAAGATAAAGTCTGTGGTACCCTCGATATAACAATCTTCGAAATAGAGACGTGTGGCAGGCATGCCTGTATAGACAGTATCCTGATTGCCCAGCAAACGGCAGTTGACAAAAAGCAGACGATCGCCCTGTGTATGCAGGGCCACAGCCTGTCCCAGCCGGGCCGCATTGTTCTCGATGGTGATATTCTTGAAAGTGATATCGTTGCCGTCTACCCGCACGGTATATGTACGGAAAGTGCCCATGCCCTTACCTGTAGGTGCATAGAGGATATTTGCATGGTCGTCCCAGGTGATGATAGTCTGGTCGCGATCCTCGCCACATATCTCTATATGCTGTAGCCACTGCGGAACGATGATTTTCTCCTTGTAGGTACCTTTTTTTACATAGATTACCTTATGATAGTCCATAAAGGCCCTGCACACCTCGATGGCTTCGGCCACCGTACGAAACTCGCCCGTGCCGTCGCGAGCCACTACGATCGTGTCAGGATTGTCATACTTCGAGGCTGCCTGTGCCCCACTGAGGAAAAAGGAAATGAAAAGCAGGCACAGCGTCCACGTTCTTTTCGTTAGGTTGTAGTTATTCGTCATGATGGTAGGTTTTGTCTATATGATTTGTGAAATCTCTTTCAGATTGTCAACATCCTTGAGCTTATCAATGATTTCCTTGACATCCTCTCTATCGTGCACACGCAGTTCAATGCTGCCATCGAAGATGCCGTTATCGGTACTGAATGTAAGTTTTCGGATGTCTACGCTGAGTTGGTTGCTGATGACACGTGTCACCTCGTTTACGAGTCCTCTTCTGTCAATACCGCCAAGACGGATGGTCGCATCGAAGAACAACCGCTTGTGCATATCCCATTTCACGTCGAGAATGCGGTTGCCATAACTAGCCTTCAGCTTATTGGCCACCGGACAGGCACGCTTGTGGATCTCTATGCGATTCTGATTGTCTATGAATCCCAGCACGTCGTCTCCAGGTATAGGATGGCAGCAATTAGGGAAGAGGAACTGCTTGATATTCTCATCGTTCAGGAAGATTGGTTTCTTTCGATTGAACTTCTCTGGTACGACAAACAGCTCCGGCTGATGCTCTTCTTCCGTTTTCTTTGCCTTGACGAAGGGCACGAACTTACGCCAGCCACCTCCCGTACTGTCGTTCTTCTTCTTGTTCTTGCCCTTTAGCTCGTCAATGTCGGCATCTCCTAGCAGCATGCTCTTCTCGCCTAGGGCCTGATAGAACTGCTCGCGGCTACCGGCCTCATGGAACTTCACCAGTTGGTCGATGACAGGAAGCAAGGGCTCGAAACCATTCTTCTGCAGCCATTCTGTCAGCATTTCCTCACCCACCTTCTGCACCTCACGCTGAGCACGTCGCAGGATGGCCTGTATCTTTGCCCTTGCCTTGGCTGTACATACAAAGTTGATCCACGAAGGCTGCACATGCTGGGATTTACTGGTGAGGACTTCCACCTGGTCACCACTGCTCAGATGATGGCTCAGCGGCACCAGCTTGTGATTGACCTTTGCACCTATGCAATGCGAGCCCAGGAAGGTATGTATGGAGAAAGCAAAATCGAGCACCGTACAGTTGGCAGGCATCGTTTTGATCTCACCCTTCGGTGTGAAGACGAATATCTCACTGGCAAAGAGATTCAGTTTAATGGCATCGAGAAAGTCCATCGCGTCTGGCTGGGGATCGTCAAGGATTTCCTTGATGGTATGCAGCCATTCATTCATCTCCGTCTCGTCCTCGGTTATTTCCTCACCTCCCTCCTTGTATTTCCAGTGTGCTGCCAGTCCCTGTTCGGCTATCTCATCCATGCGGTCGGAACGTATCTGCACCTCTATCCAGTGGCCTTGCTTCGACATCAGCGTCACGTGCAGCGCCTGATAGCCATTGGCCTTGGGCTTGGTCACCCAGTCACGCAGGCGATCGGGATGCCGGCGGTAGATCTTCGTCAATGCCGTATAGATCTTGAAGCAGTCGTCTACCTCATCCTGACGGTTCCGGGGCTTGAAGATGATGCGTACGGCCAGGATGTCATATATCTCGTCGAAGGTGACATGCTTGTTCTCCATCTTGTTCCAGATGGAATATGGTGTCTTCACCCGTTCGCGTATCTCGTAGTCGAGGCCCATTGCCATCAGAGCCTGCTCTATTGGCTCCGTAAACTGTTCGAAGGACAGGTGTCGTGATATCTGCGTCTCCTGCAACTGTCTGACGATGCTTCCGTATTCCTCAGGGTGTTCGAACCTGAAGCTCAGGTTCTCCAGTTCCGATTTGATCTTGTAGAGCCCCAGCCTGTGAGCCAGTGGAGCATAGATATAGAGTGTCTCGCCTGCTATCTTGTACTGTTTGTTGGCGGGCTGTGACTCCAGCGTCCGCATGTTATGCAGACGGTCCGCAATCTTGATGATGATGACACGTATATCCTCACTCATGGTCAGCAGCAGTTTCTTGAAGTTCTCTGCCTGTGCTGAGGCCTGTTCGCCAAAGATGCCTCCACTGATCTTTGTCAGTCCGTCTACAATCTGTGCTATCTTCGCCCCGAACATATTCTCTATGTCCTCCACCGTGTAGTCGGTATCCTCGACCACATCGTGGAGCAGGGCAGAGCAAATGCTGGTAGAGCCTAGTCCTATTTCTGAGCACACAATCTGGGCCACGGCAATAGGATGCATGATATATGGCTCACCCGAGAGTCGGCGGACCCCCTTGTGTGCCTGACGTGCAAAGTTGAACGCTTTGGTAATGAGATCTACTTTCTTCCTGTGTCTGGACTTCAAGTAGTCATTAACAAGCTGTTCAAAGGCATCGCTGACCATTTTCTCGTCATCAGCCTCACGTTTAATCTCATCATCGCTCATTATAGAAATGTCAGTTAAAAGATTTCACTAACTATGTTTACTTCACTCGCAGTTTCTTCCCGGCACGTATATTGTCGCCACGCAGGCCGTTGAGACGTTTGAGCTTGGCCACTGTGGTACCGTTTCGACGTGCGATGGCTCCAAGGGTATCGCCACTTCTTACCGTGACGTAGGACGTCCGGGTCTGGTTTCTGCGATTGTTGCGAGTGTTCTGTCTTGTCTGTCTCTGTGTGACCACAGGCTTTTCTTCTACCTCTATCTCAACACGCTTCACTTGCTGCTGTCCTGACATAGCATAGAGCGAATCCTCCATGTCTATGAAGCGTGACACATCATCGACAGGCAGACGCAGTACTGATGGCGACGACAGGCCAGGCACCATATCGCGACGATAGACGGGGTTGAGCGACCGGATCATGTCTACGTCGAGATTGCAGACGGAGGCTATCTGCTGGAATGTCACATTGCGGGTCACCATCACCGTATCGGTTTTGACGGGCAGGCTACTCGTCATAGGACAGATGCCATGTTCGCAATAGTAGGTCATGGCATAGTTGGCAGCGATGAATGCGGGGACGTAGCCACGTGTCTCCTTGGGCAGGTAGGGATAGATCTCCCAGTAGTCGCGCTTGCCGCCTGATCGTCGTATGGCTCGGTTGATATTCTCTGGCCCGCAGTTGTAGGCTGCTATGACCAGGTTCCAGTCGCCAAAGATATTATATAGGTCGCGAAGGAAGCGTGCAGCGGCATAGGACGACTTCACGGGGTCGCGACGATCGTCACTCAGCGAGGTCACTTCCAGACCATAGGCTTTGCCCGTGCTCAGCATGAACTGCCACAGTCCTGTTGCACCCACTCGCGAGACGGCCGTTGGATTCAGAGCCGATTCGATAATGGGCAGATATTTCAGTTCCAATGGCAACTGATAGGCATCAAGGGCCTGTTCGAAGATGGGCATATAGAAATTGGAGGCACCGAGCATATAGCTCACCTGCCTGCGCAGACGAACCATATAGCGGTCGATACACGAGCGCACAACGTCATTATAGACCATCTCCATCACGGTAGGCATGCGACGCAGACGGTCGATATACACTTCACGGTCGAAAGACGGGTTCTCGCTCAGCATCTGGCAGTCGGTATCGGCCTGAAGATAGGTCTTGGCCATATACTGGCTCATCAGACTGTCGATGCTGGCGTCTGACAGCGCCTCAGGGAAATCAAAGGTGGTACCGTCCTGAATCTCGTCTTCTTCGACGACCTCAACACCGTTCTCTTCGTCATCAATATCCGTCACTTCTGTCTGTGCCCAGGTGCTCAGGGGCAGCAATGTCAATAATAATAGAATGTTTGTCTTCTTCATATTTCTAGGTTGTCTTTCTTAAAAGTTTATGCTGCAGTTCACGCCTAGCGAGGCTGCTGTCAGCGGATTCAGCGATGCAGAACCATTGCCGATGAAGGTGGGGCGAACCTTCAGCGAAAGGTCCTTCGACAGGTCAAAGGCCGACAGCTCGGCATCCACATAGGCATCAATTACCGACACGGCATAGACGCCAACCATCACGAAGAAGCTCAGGTCGCGATAACGGCGATAGCGGTCCTTACGCTTCTTGAAAATGTTCTTATATCGGTCTTCGTTCGATGAGTCTATCTGACGGCCCAGGTGAAGGAACTTGTTATAGCTGGCCGTGCCTGGATCATCATCCATGATGTCGAGATAGGCCTGCGCATAGTCCTTGTACATCATATTGTTCCAGCGCATGGCATAGATACAGCCTACGAAGCCTCCATAGACGATGGGCAGTTTCCAGTACTTGCGATTGTAGATCTGTCCGCCACCAGGAATGACCAGTGCCAGCCACAGCGCACGCTGGGGATCTGGACGCCAGTTGTCCCAGTCACGTTTCTGTGCTGTCGGCTTCTCTGCCACGATGGCTGTATTGATCTCCTGCACAGGATGGAACAACGAGTCTTGCGGCATAGCATTATACATAGAGTCGATAGCCATGACGATTGAGTCGGACAGTTCTGTCTGTGCTGACGAACTAGCAAACGGCAACATGCTGACGATACTTATCAGCAGCATTCTCAGTGTACGCGCAGCATGTCTGTTCCTGTGGTTCGTCACAATCATTCCTCCTTTACGGTTGATTCATTTCTTGCCTATCAGGCTCATGATACGAGACAGCTCGTCGGCATCGGCAAAGGATATGGTGATGCGTCCCTTGCCACCTGAGGAGCAGCTCAGCTGTACCTTTGCCTGCAGTTTGTCAGCCAGCTGCTGGCGTGCCTCCACCATCTCCTGTGGCATCTGTGCCTTCGCGGTGAGCCTTTTCTTGGCGGTCTGCACATCCTCACCCTGTTTCAGCATCTGCACCATCTCCTCAACCTTCCGGACGGAGTACTGGTTCTTCAGCACGTCGCGAAAGAGCTTCAGCTGCAGCGATGGCGAGTCAAGTGCCAGCAGCGCACGAGCATGTCCCATGTCTATCTCGTGGTTCTTGAGCGACATCTGTATCTGTGCCGGCAGCTTCAGCAGCCGCATATAGTTGGTCACAGCAGTACGGCTCTTGCCCACACGCTCGCTGATCTTCTCCTGCGTCATGCCCGTCGTCTCTGCCAGATGCTCGTAGGCCAGTGCTATCTCGATGGCGTTCAGGTCCTCACGCTGTATGTTCTCCACCAGTGCCAGCTCCATCACGTTCTCGTCCTCCACCGTGCGGATATATGCCGGGATGGTCTTCAGTCCTGCCCGCTGCGATGCTCTCCACCGGCGCTCACCGGCAATGATCTGATAACGGTCGGAGGCCACCTGTCGCAGCGTGATAGGTGCGATGATGCCCATTGTCTGAATACTATTGGCCAGCTCCTGCATGGCCGTCTCGTCAAATTCCCTGCGTGGCTGTTCGGGATTGGGCTCTATCTGCTCGATGGGTATCTCGTTCAGGTTCGAAGAGCCCTGCGTCCTCACGTCACTAGTATCAATCAGCGCATCCAGGCCACGGCCTGTTCCGATGTCGTCAAGGCCTCGGCCAAGCACGCTCTTGTCGTATTTCTTTCTTACTGCCATAATCTGTCGGTGTGGGGGAAATTACGAATTCTTCGAGACAATCTCCTTCGCCAGTGCCAGATAGTTCTTGCTTCCCGTAGAATCGGCATCATATAGAATCACAGGAAGTCCATGACTGGGACTCTCGCTCAGTTTCACATTACGCTGGATGACGGTCTTGAACACCAGCTCCTGGAAGTGGCGCTTCACCTCGTCGTAGATCTGGTTGGCCAGACGGAGACGCGAGTCGTACATCGTCAGCAGGAAGCCTTCTATCTCCAGCTTCGTGTTCAGCTTCGACTTCACTATCTTAATGGTGTTCAACAACTTGGTGATGCCCTCAAGGGCAAAATACTCACACTGCACAGGAATAATGACAGAGTCGGCAGCTGTCAGCGAATTTACCGTGATCAGACCCAGCGATGGCGATGAGTCGATGAGAATATAGTCATAATCATTCCGGATGGGAGTCAGCAAATTCTTGATGACTCGCTCGCGGTTGTCCCGGTTCAGCATCTCAATCTCTGCTCCTACCAGGTCGATATGACTGGGTATGATGTCCAGGCCCTCGATGTCGGTGGTATAGATAGCCTCGCGAACATCTACTTTATCAATGATACACTCGTAGAGAGAACAGTCTATCTCCTGGATATTCACACCAAGGCCACTCGAGGCATTGGCCTGCGGATCTGCATCCACTACCAGCACATTCTTCTCCAGCGTTGCTAGCGACGCTGCCAGATTGATGGTCGTCGTGGTCTTGCCCACACCGCCTTTCTGATTAGCTAACGCAATGATTTTTCCCATTTCAATCTTTTTTCCTTTTGAATTGAACTGCAAAGATACACATTTTCTGTGAAACATCCTGCATTTCTCGTACAATTTAAGTATTTTTGCACACATTCTTGACCTATTCTTTTGGCCGTCTTACGAAAAAGCAGTAACTTTGCACAACAAAAAACACACATTGACACTCATGCAGAAACCACTTATACTCATTTCTAACGACGACGGCTACAATGCCAAAGGCCTTCGTTGCCTCGTGGATATGGTACAACCGATGGCCGACATCATCGTATGTGCTCCTGAAGGACCGCGATCGGGCTTCGCCTGTGCCTTCTCTGCCACAACACCGCTGACGCTCACACTCAGGGAGCAGCAGCAGGGAGTGCAGATATGGTCATCCAACGGTACACCCGTCGACTGCGTCAAGCTGGCTCTGAGCGAACTGGTGCCCAGACAGCCAGACATCGTACTGGGAGGCATCAATCATGGCGACAACGGATCGGTGAACACACACTACAGCGGCACGATGGGAGTCGTCATGGAGGGATGCATGAAATATATTCCCAGCGTGGCATACTCTCTATGCGACCATCGCGAGGATGCCGACTTCGAACCGCTGCGGCCCTACATCGAGCGCTTCACCCGCCACGTGCTCTGTCAGGGCCTGCCACAGGGTGTATGCCTCAACATCAACTTCCCGCTGCTCGAGGCACCTGCACAGTTCAATGGCGTCAAGATATGCCGGATGGCTCATGGCACATGGTCGAGAGAGGTCACTCGATGCCACCACCCCCGGGGCTACGACTATTTCTGGATGGTAGGCCACTATCAGAACGATGAGCCGCTGGCAGAGGATACAGACAACTGGGCACTGAACCATGGATATGTAGCCATCACGCCAACGCACATGGATGTCACAGCCTACGAAGCCCTCGAACAGCTAAGGGAACTGCAGCAATAGCCGTAGGAAAAGCGAGTCGAAGTCACATGCCGTGGGGACTTCCTTTTGCCTGCTCGAGTATCTGGCTCCTACTCTTAGGAAATTCTCGCAGAGAGGAGCCTTCATCTTAATTACAATATGCAACAGTCAGGGTACGAAACCACATGTTAGTAATAAACTGTGGTGACATACTGCTATTTGAGAATTGTTGGTGCTATTATCACCACACAGAAAAAACTCAACATTTCTGTTCAACGATATTTCCTGAATAGGCAAGGATTTCTGCCCTGCCTAAATAAATTTTGTTCCCTGCCTAGGAAAAAATTGTTCCCTGCCTGGGAAAATATTATTCCCACCCTGGGAAAAAAATATTCCCAGCCTTGGGAAAAATTTTCGCAATACTCACGAGTTTGGCAGAAGAAAGCCAGCCTCAGCAAGCCAGTAATTATTCCTGACAAGAGTTCTGGCAGCAGGCAACTCACATGAAACTATACATCTAGCTGGTCATCTGCCAGGAAACAGGATTTTAGCAATAGACCTACCATGCCCCCTCGCAAACACCCTGCCACACGGGGTTTGAGGGATGGTAGGTCTTATCGAAGACCTACCATAGACCTACCATGACTCCAACCCTTTGCACATCGGCATTTCAGCGTGGTCATGGTTGGTCGGTAGGTCTACCTGAATTTTCATGTTCTTTGGCTTTTGGAATCCGTAAGTCTTTACACCTGCAGCCACTGGTAGCATGACTATTTCATCATAGCAATCAGCTGCTCGACTACGTAAGGGAAATAGGTCATCTCCAGCACGTGTTCCTTGGCTGCGATATCATCGGGAGTATCGTTGGGTGAAAGTCTGACGTGAAACTGTGCGATGATGTCTCCTGCATCACATTGTGGTGTCACCCAGTGGATTGTCATACCCGTCTCTGTCTCGCCAGCAGCCTTGACGGCCTCGTGCACATGATGTCCCCACATGCCCTTGCCGCCATATTTGGGCAGTAGCGAGGGGTGTATATTCACGATGCGCTGGGGGAAGGCATCGATGAGATAGTTGGGGATAAGAGGCAGAAATCCCGCCAGCACCACGAATCCCACATGATACTTCTCCAAGACTGGCAAGACCACCTCAGGTCGCTGCAGGTCAGTTTTCGGGATGACCACCGAGGGTACCCCCAGCCGTTGGGCACGCTCCAGTACTTGGGCATCGCTCTTATTGCTGACCACCAGCGAGACTCTGGCACTATGCTTGGCCTCATTGAAATACTTGATCAGATTCTCGCAGTTCGATCCGCTGCCCGAGGCAAAGACGGCAATGTTTACTTGTTCCATTTATCTCTGGTTATCACTATATTTTCTGTTTCGTTGGCAAAGTTACGAAAATAATTTGTAACTTTGCAGCCAAATTGCATTAAAATGAAAGAATTCCTGCAAGTGTTGAGGCGTTTCGTGCCTCCTTACAAAAAATATCTCGTTGCCTCGGTAGTGTTTAACATTCTCTCGGCACTACTCAATATTTTCTCGTTTGCCGCACTGATCCCCATCTTGCAGATCCTCTTCCAGACGGGCGATGCCGAGGCTGCCACCGCCTGGATGGCCTGGGACTGGGGCAATGTACAGGGTGTGCTGATGAACAATCTCAACTATCTGGTCAACTGTCTCATCGCCGACTATGGCCAGACCACCACGTTGCTTTTCATCGGTCTATTCCTGGCTGTGACAACGGCAATGAAGACGGGAGCCTATTTTCTGTCTTCGGCAACCATCATCCCCATCCGCACAGGTGTGGTTCGCGACATTCGCAACCAGCTCTATAAGAAAATCACCTCGCTTCCGCTGGGCTTCTTCAGCGAGGAGCGCAAGGGAGACATCATTGCACGCATGAGTGGTGATGTGCAGGAGGTTGAATCGAGCATCATGTCGAGTCTTGACATGCTGTTCAAGAATCCCATCCTCATCACCGTCTATTTTGTCACGCTGATCTTCGTGTCGTGGCATCTCACGCTGTTCACCATTGTCTTCGTACCCGTCTTCGGATGGTTCATGGGGATGGTAGGCCGTAAGCTGAAACGCCGTAGCATCGAGGCACAGGCGTTGTGGAGCGATACAATGAGCCAGGTGGAGGAGACGCTGGGAGGACTCCGCATCATCAAGGCCTTCTGTGCCGAGGAGAAGATGAACCAGCGTTTCGACGATGTCAACTCCCACTATCGTAATGACATCATGCGTGTCAACATCCGACAGTCACTGGCCCACCCCCTGAGTGAGTTCCTGGGTACGCTGATGATTATCATCGTACTGTGGTTTGGCGGTATCCTGGTGCTCAACAATCAGACTATCACAGGTCCCACGTTCATCTATTATATGGTGATCCTCTATAGTATTATCCAGCCTTTGAAAGACTTCTCAAAGGCAGGTTACAATATTCCCAAGGGACTGGCGTCGATGGAGCGTATCGACAAGATCCTGAAGGCAGAGAATACCATCAAGGAGGCTGAGAATCCGAAGCATATCAAGAGTTTTGACCACGAGATAGAGTTCCGTCATGTGTCGTTCCGCTATACCACGCCACAGGGGAATAGCGATGGCGGATGGGTGCTGAAGGATATCAACCTGGTCATACCCAAAGGCAAGACGGTGGCACTGGTAGGCCAGAGCGGAGGAGGCAAGTCCACACTGGTAGACCTCATCCCGCGCTACTACGATGTGCAGGAGGGTGAGGTGCTTATAGACGGTATCAACGTGAAGGATCTTGGCGTCCACGACCTGCGACAGCTCATTGGCAACGTCAATCAGGAAGCCATCCTCTTCAACGATTCGTTCCGCAACAATATATCCTTTGGTGTGGACGAGGCTACCGACGAGCAGGTGGCCGAGGCAGCCAGGATTGCGAATGCCTATGATTTCATCATGCAGTCAGAGCAGGGCTTCGACACGAATATCGGTGACAGGGGTGGACGTCTCAGTGGAGGACAGCGTCAGCGTGTGTCAATAGCCCGTGCTATCCTGAAGAATCCTCCTATTCTCATTCTTGACGAAGCTACCAGTGCACTCGATACGGAGAGCGAACGACTAGTACAGGATGCCCTTGAGCGACTGATGAAGACACGTACCACTGTTGCCATTGCCCATCGCCTGTCAACCATCAAGAATGCCGATGAGATATGTGTGCTCCACGAGGGCCGTATCGTAGAACGGGGCACACACGAAGAGCTGTTGCAGCACGACGGCTACTATCGCAAGTTGCACGATATGCAGCAGGTATAGCCGTCGCCGTTCCCCCGTGCTCCATGCAGTATTTCCACCGGTGAAGCCGCCTAGGACAATCTCCTTTGCTAGCGTACCGCCGTCAAGTGCAGTTCCTGACTCTTGCCGCCCGAAGTGCTTAGCGTGCCAGTATAGAGGTGGCTATCAGGACGGATGCGGAAGGTGTAGGTGGTGCGATTGGCTCTGCCCGTCAGTTGGATGGCATCACCATTCTTTGTTCCAGACACCTGTATGGTTGTGTTGCTTGTTCCGTTCGTATACGATCCCGTTACTTTTCCATCGCTGGCAATCTCAAGCGTCAGCGTCAGGGGATAGCCGTCAGCATCGCCAGTGAGCGACAGCGACTGCGGGGCATGTGGATCCTGAACGGGCTCATCATCATTGCGGGTCACATCCGTGTCCTCATCGTCGCCGTCTTGCCGTCCCACTATATAGGTGTCGTCATCCCCCTCGGGCTCGTCGTCCTTGATGTTATCGTCGTTGCTCATCTCAGTATCGTTTTCTTCCTCGTCAGCAATGTCGTGACTACGTCCCTTCTGCTGTCCAAGCAGGAAGTACAGTCCGACGCCAATGGCAGCAACCACCAGCAGGACGATGACAGCAATCAGCCATCCACGCGAGCCTTTCTTCTGCTTGTTGCTTAATACGGTTCGCTGGTCCTGGTTGACAGGCTGCATAGGTGGATTGGGGGGGATGGGGGGCATCTGTTGTCCCTGCTGCCCTTGTTGCCATTGTGGAGCCTGTTGCCACTGTGGAGCCTGGGGCTGTTGCCCTTGCGACATAGGCTGTCCCTGTGGAGCCTGCTGCCATTGTGGTGTCTGAGGCCCCTGCACGGGCTGTTGCCCCTGAGGCGTGGGCTGTCCCTGTGGTGCCTGTTGCCATTGTGGCATAGGCTGTCCCTGTGGCGGCTGCTGCCATTGTGGTGTGGGCTGTCCCTGTGGCGGCTGAGTTCCCTGTGGATCTGATGCCGGCATGTTAGGATGCTGATTTGTGTCCATGATGTTATTCGAAATAGAAGGTTAGTACAATCATTTTACTGTAGGCGGCATCCACGCTGTTGGCGAATACCCGCTTGTTCATATCCGTCAGTTCGTCGATATGTTTCTTGTCGAAGACGTCAGCCAGACTGAAGGAAAACTTCAGTTCTGGAATGAACTTGAAGAAAGGCAGGTAGTAGTCGCAGCCCAGTCCAATCTCTACCATCGTGTCGTAGCGCTTGGTGTGGATATAGTCCTGGTCCTTGCCCGAGAGGTTGATCATCGGACTGATGCCGGCAATCATGTAGGGTCGGTAGTTGTTGAAGCGCTCGGCAGAGAACTTCAGGTCAACAGGCAGGGAGATGTAGGTGTTCTTCATGTCCTGTGTCGTCTCTCGGGGCAGTCCTCCATCGTTGAGGTCCTTATAGTTCCTGAATACCAGATGCTTCGATCCAAAGTGCATGGTCGGCACCAGTCTCAGGCTGAAATGCTGCGACAGCCGCATGTCGGCCACTACGCCCACACTGAATCCTGGGTTCCAGGTGTCGGCATCGGTGAGCACCAGTTGCTCCGTTGGCTCCTCTCCCTCCTGCATCTGCATGAGTTGCGGCCCTTTGTTCTGCAATTCGACGTCCTGCATGTTCAGACCTATCTGTATGCCAAAGTGCAAGGGGCGCAAGTCAATATACGGCTTGTTCTGCACCTTGCGTTTCTGCCCCGCTGCCGTAATCACGACAAGTGCTAGCAGGATGGTCGTCACAATTCGTCTCATTCTCTATTATAACGCAGCATCGTGCCGATTATTGTCTTGCCGTGAGTATTTGACAATAATCTATGGGAGGTTTCCTCAAGAAATGCCCTGCAATTTTGCCCCCCATGCCCGTCCGCTCGTTTCACCCGTCATTATCGAAAGAACAACCCAGTTTGAATGTCCTCTTAGAAAGAACGACCCTGTTTGATTGTCCTCTTATCTACTCCCAACCGATAATGTTTGAGTGAGCCCGACACTATTTATCTTTACCACAAATTTCCTGTGCCGCTGTTAATCATCCTCCCAGGACTGCCCGTCAGTAGTTGTGGCAGTTCAAGAGTTACGCCAGTTTTCTGTGGGGTGGTATATTGCGTCATCTTTTCTTAGTCCCGTTCTCCTTACATTATTTTATTATGACCTTTTGTCCCTCGTGGATATAGAGTCCCTTCTGAGTAGGTCTTTCCTGCAACTTCCGTCCATCGATGGTGTACCACATTGCGCCTGTCGTCTTGCCCTTCTCTATTCTAACATCTTCATCGACAGAAGTGGTCTCATCCTCTGCAAACAGGATGATTCCGCGTGCGCCAGCGTTTACTGACGATTTAGGCAGGTAAGCCTTGTTGGCTCCCAGTGAGGTGCCACTGTAGATATAGAATCCCAGTCCGTTTATACCGTTAGCTAGCACATAGTTGTCGCCTGCCGTGCAGGTGGTAGCTATGTCCACACCCTTGAGAACATTGCTCGTAAAGTCGCCAGTGGGTATTGTGCTGGCATAGGTTAGCGTGGGACTGTCATTCGTTGATTTCAGCACGACACCTTGCCCGGCCTTGATTATCTTGTCGCTCACTTCCTTTAGCAATGCTGCCGTACTGCTGAGCGAAACGGTGTAGACAGTCGTGCTGGCATCGGCGACCACGTTGGCACTACCATTATAATAGGTACACCAATAGGCGGTCTCAGCATTCAGCGTGGCAGAAGTTGCAGTAGGGGCATTAGGGGTGCCGGTAATGGCGGTAATATCACTAGAGAAGCTTTCCCAGCCAGTCTTGTAAGTATTCTCACAGTCTGCCAGTACGTAGATCTTGCGGCCAGAGGCATTATTGTAGAATGCATACGAGCCATACGTTGTCAGCGAGGGTGCCCAAATGGTAACGGACGCAAGCGTCGTACAATTTCTAAAGGCATCATTTCCTATACTGGTGACGCTTGCAGGAATATTGACAGAAGTAAGGCTTTTGCAATCCTGGAAAGATGACTCGCCGATGCTGGTGACGCTTGCAGGAATGGTGATAGAAGTCATTGCACAGCCATAGAATACACTAGATTCAAGGCTAGTAATGCCAGAGGGGATGTTAACAGTGGCTAAATGAGTACAACCAGAGAATGCCTGGGTTCCGATGCTAGTTACGCTTTCTGCGATAGAGACCGACGTTATATTCGAGATGCCCCAAAAAGCCAAATTCCCAATATGCGTAACACCCTCATTGATAACGACCTTTTGGATGCTTGATCTATTGTCATGCCAAGGATGATCTGCTGCGTATTGGTAATCATCCATCGCGCCCGTACCACTAATAATTAGGGTGCCATCAGTACCCAGCACCCAGGAAAGCCCTTCTCCACACGTTCCGCCTGCCCACGCAAAGGTTGATGAGAGCCACATTGCGAGCAGGATAAATGCAGCCCGAACCATTCCACATTGTCTTTGATTCCTATTCATTGCCATTTCGTTTTGCTGTTATTCTTTCGTCTTAATCGTCCCCCTTTGCGGACGTTTGGATTTTTGGGTACAAAGTTACGAAAAAAGTGTAAAAGCCAAGCAAAAGATACCACTTTTCTTATCGACGAAATCGCACGAATGCATATTTTCTCTGCCATCCTGCTCATTATCAGATTATTTTGCTTACCTTTGCAGTCGAAAGACGAAGGGGTAAGACAGCCATGCGTGCCTTTCCTATAAAACCAGAGACTATAAAAGATGAAGAGAAAAACCGTTTGTTTCACGATTGCACTCGTTCTGCTAGCGGCATGTAGTCAGACCAACGAGGAGCGTGCAGAAGCACTTATCGAGGCTTCGCTGAAGAAAGAACTATACCATCCAGACACCTATCAGTCGGTGGAAACCCGTCTTGATAGCGCTTTCGCACCCTACGACGACCCTGTCTTCTTCGATCAGGTAGAAGCGCTGGTGACGCTGCGACTGGATGTGGAGCGTCTCGATTCCAGTCTGCGTGAGGCAAAGGACACAATGGCGGTGCTCACCGTGCCGATGTCTGCTGCCGATGAGCAGCAGTATGATGAAGCAAGACGAAAGTACGAGGCTTGCCTGGCCGAGCTGGACGAGGTGAAATATCGTGGCGACAGCTTGCTGTCAGATATCGTCGCTACCCTACAGCACAACCGTCGTTTCATTGGCTATAAGGCCGTGCACCATTATCGTGCCGACGACAACAAGGGAGCTATGCAGACGGGCCATACCGTATTCTATATCGACTCTCTCTTCGCCCGTATCACCTATTCGCTTGAACTGTCTACCTACGAGAAGATTCAGACGATGATTGCCGATCTGAAAGAGACGATAGCTGGTAAGATTTCGAACTAAGTACCGTTCTGAAATCCTCTACAGAATTTTCAGGTTACAACACTATGCGGCTAAAGCAGGATCGTTAGGGAGTGGCAAAATTCTCTGTGATTTTTTCTCCATCACTTGTCAGAACTCGCTACTCCACACACTAAGTTCCCCTGGAGTACGTAGCAAACTTCACTTTCCTATTTGACAAAAGCACCCACGTCAAGCATTGCCGTGAGGCTGTCCTTTTACTGGTTTCCGAAATGCGGAATTATGTTAAAACTATGTAAAAGAGTAGAATTATATTGGAAATTTAAATCTTTATCCGTAACTTTGCAACAGTTAGTGATAATGTAAGAAGCGATGAATCGACTAGAACTGGTTGCTAAAACGCGAGGAGAGATTCTCAAACTGCTGGGCAGTGTGAAACGTTCAGGCATGGCTAATGTTATATGGTATTTGGAAACCAGCGATTTTTTCGTTGCGAAATGCCAAGGCCATCATTGTTTTCGTGGAGGATTGGCGGTACACTCGCTGGGTGTCTATCAAGAATGCAAACGGCTGGAAGTGCCATTTGCCGATAGCACAATTATCATTGTGGCCCTGCTGCATGGATTGTACATGACCTCCCATCCACGCTTTGACCAAATAGAGCCAGGACAGACTGCCAGCCGCTCGTTGGCATTGCTCAAAATGCTGCGGCTGAAGCTGAACGTGGGCGAGCGCCATGCCCTGTTGATGCATGGGCAAGCCCCTGAGATGCCAGAAAAGGGAGGCTACGATCCGCGTCATCTGCTGCAGCACTATATTCACCGCTGCATTTGTCGAGACAGCGAGCACTTTCCAGGACTCTTCGATAGCTATGTGGCTGACGACTCACTGGCATCTCAGTTTGATGCGCACCTCTATGCCACCCATCGCCTGGGTATAGAAATCGTTGTAGACAAGCTGCATTCTGAATGGGAGAATGACAAAAACGAGAAATTCTGTTTCTATACCATACCCGCTTCCACTGTGCGTCACCATTGTGGACGCTATGGGCTAGTGAAGCACTCGCTGGAAGTCTACGAACGGGCTACCCTGCTGTACAGCCAGCTCATCGATGAGAAACCCGCCTGCCATATCCATTGGGAAAGCGTTGTATTGTGCAGCTTGCTGCATGATGTCTGCAAGTATGATGAATATGAGTTCAGCAACCAGCAGTCGCGTCATTCTGCACATTGGGTAGAGGGAGGACCTCACGGCATGAAAACACTTATGCTGCTGGATCAATGGCACCTCAAGCTGAACGAAGAGGAGAAAAAGGCCATTGCCTGGCACATGGGAACATTCACTAAGGATGCCAACAAGAAGTATGGCATGTCGTACCGACTGGCTGCCAGATTACCTTTGGTGAAACTCATACACGAAGCCGATGTCTACTCGGCAAAGAAACTAAAGAAGAAGGAGCAATGAGCGACCATAAGACCTGAAAACAAAACGTACAACCCATGAAACTAGCAGAAGCACTAAGCAGGAGAAAAGACCTGGAGAAACGTATCTCTGAGATAAAGAAGTTGCTGGAGAACACCATTAGAGTGCAGGAAGGAGACGAGCCGGCAGAAGATCCCAACGACCTGATGAAGGAACTAGATGGATGTCTGCAACAGCTGGAGTACTACATCTATGTTATCAACGTGACGAATATGGCCGTCAAGGACGAGAATGGCGTTACAATGACGCAACTGCTGGCAAAGCGCGATGTGCTGGCAAAGCGTATTGCTGTACTGCGCAATACCTACGACCAGGCTTCTGGGCCTGCAGGCAGATTTTCGCGCAGCGAAATCAAATTTGTTAACGTCATTGATATCAAGCCGCTCAGGCTACAGATAAACCAGCTGGCGCAGCAATATCGCGAACTGGACATGAAGATACAGACACTCAACTTCACGAACGACCTGCTGGAGCAATAACTTTGGGGGATGATACGGTATCGTAGGGCGAACTAATCCACTTTTTTGTCATTAGGCCAGCGACTATTCTGGCACTTCTCATGGTGCATTAGGTCAGTACAGATCACAGGCACTTATATGATGTGCAGCACAAGCGTATGGTGTAGATTGCATTACCTTTAGTTGACTGCGATGCCCGCATCGTTCCCCTTTTTTCTCAAGTACCAACGTGCTAGCACTCACCCGCTGGGCAGCAATAATAAAAAATTGAGCGAAGATTATTTGGTTTTCTTACCACTTATTCGTACCTTTGCCACCAAGAAACGACAAGTATGAAGTATTATCTCATTGCTGGCGAGGCCAGTGGCGACCTGCATGCCGCACGATTGATGCAGGAACTGAAGCTACAGGACGGAGAGGCGGAATTCAGATGCTATGGTGGAGACCAGATGAAAGCTGCTGGTGGACAGCTGGTTAAGCACTACCGCGAACTGGCTTACATGGGATTCGTACCTGTGTTGCTACACCTGCCCACCATTCTCCGCAACATGAAGCATGCCAAAAAGGACATTGCTGCATGGAAGCCCGATGTAGTGATACTGGTTGACTATCCTGGATTCAACCTGAGCATTGCCAAATATGTACACAAAAAGGGTATCGCACCCGTCTACTACTATATATCGCCAAAGATATGGGCCTGGAAGGAGTATCGCATCAAGAACATCAAGCGTGATGTGGATGAGCTGTTCAGCATTCTCCCCTTCGAGGTGGATTTCTTCGAGAAGAAACACCAATACCCCATCCACTATGTGGGCAATCCTACCAACGAAGAGGTGTCAAGCTTCAGGAATCATCGTCACGAACCGATTCCCATCGACTCGGACAAGCCCATCGTGGCCCTGCTGTGCGGATCTCGACGCCAGGAGATAAAGGACAACCTGCCTGCGATGGTGACTGCAGCCAGAAGGTTCGTGGATTACCAGTTCGTAGTAGCGGGAGCTCCTGCCATCGAAGAAGAATACTACCATGAGTTTCTTCACGACAGCCCTGTGACACTGGTAATGAACCAGACCTACGAACTGCTTTCCACAGCCCATGCAGCCCTTGTGACCAGTGGTACGGCAACACTGGAGACGGCCCTGTTTGGCGTGCCTCAGGTGGTGTGCTACGAGACTCCCCTACCCCGTCTCATAGGCTGGCTGAGGAAGAAGATCCTGAAGGTGAAATACATCTCACTGGTAAACCTCATTGCCGATGGTGAGGTGGTTAGGGAACTGGTAGCCGACAGTTTTACGCAGGAGAACATCGAGCGGGAACTGGCTGCCATCCTGCCTGCTGAGAGCACGGCACGCCAGGAAATGCTGAGGGGCTATGAAGAGGTGCAGCATCGGTTAGGCACCGCCTGTGCCCCCAGGAATGCAGCACAGACAATGATCAAGCTACTGAAAAACATCTAGGATCTGCCGGTTATTTGTCTAACTTCAGACAAAGCATCGTCAAGTCGTCGTTGGGCTCGGCACCATTGCGGTACGCCTCCACTTTCTCCTTCATGAATTCCACAACCCGCTTGGCACTTCCAAAGTTGCCATTTGACAGCAGTTCCATCATGTATGCCTCGCCAAACTGCTGGTGTTCTGTATTCTCTGCCTCACTGAGACCGTCTGTATAGAAGAAGAACGGGCAGTTACGAATGTCATCAACATGCTCTCCAACAAACTCCAGGTCCGGCCACAGTCCAATAGGTGCATTAGGCTCCATAGTGAGCAGATAGACATCCTTTCCGGCCCCCGCCACAGGCGGATTATGCCCACAGTTGCAGTAATCCATCCTGCCACTCTTCAGGTTGATCAATCCAATAAACATGGTGACAAACATCCCCTGCTCATTATTCTCAGAAAGAGCAGCATTCATACGAGTGGCAATCTCAGAAGGCATCATCAACGTTGCCGCCAGCGTATGGAATAGCCGTGTGGTCTGCGACATGAACAACGATGCAGGAACGCCCTTGCCACTGACATCACCAATGCAGAGGTATAGTTTGTCTTCCACAAGCACATAGCCATACAAGTCGCCACCCACCTCCTTGGCTGGCGTCATGGAGCCATAGATGTCGAGGCCAGGATAGTCAGGGAACGTGCTGGGCACCATCGACATCTGTATGTCGCGGGCAATACGCAGCTCACTCTCTATGCGCTCCTTCTGGGCTGTGGTCTCCTCCAGCCTGTCGTAGGCAATCTTCAGCTTCTCATGGGCAGCGGCCAGTCTGCGCATGGACTTTCGACGGTGGATGGTATAGATAAGCAAGAACAGGAGAAGTAGCCCCAGTGCCACTGCCGTAGTGGTGAATCGCTGCTTGGTAAGGTCTGCCTGCTGCTGGGCAATCATGGCCTCCTTGTGCTGTGTGTCATAGATGGTTGCCAGCTCAGCCGTATCGTCATTCTTGTTCTGGATGATGGCACTGTCAAGGGCATTGCACAGTTCCATGCTGAGCTCCACCACGGAGTCACGACGCAAAGCCCCCACATTGGCCCGCACCTTTGGCAGCAGGTACAGCTGAATATTGTCGAGCGTCATATCCACCCCTGCGTCGAGAAGCATCTGATCGAGGAAGCGGAAATTGTCTGCCGCCTCTTTATACCTTCTGGCAGCCAGCAGATAGTCTGTGGCATGCACTCGTCCAGCATTGGTCTTGGCAAATGCCGTCTGAAGGAATCGCTGATAGGCCTGTGATGCTTTTTCAACACTGTCGAGACCCTGTAGTGCCACAGCTCGCATAATCTCGATACGTGCCTGATACTCGTCGAAATACTCCAGGCGTGCATCTGGCATCTCCCTATACTTGCCGAGGAGCATCTCCGTACGGTCTATCCAGTATAACGACTCGCCAAACCTGTGTGTGTTGGTATATGCCTGGCTGGTGTAGACAGTACCAATGACAGCCTCCTGGAACCCCCGGCTGGTAGTGTCAGTGGTCCAGCGATTGATATAGTGCTGACGTGCAGTATAGAAGCTCTCCTGAGCCTCCTCACCACGTCCCAGGTTCAACTGACAACAGCCTATATTGTTCAGCAGGATGGCAAAATCGATATCTGAGCCAAATCCCGTTTCACGCATCTTGGCCACAGCAGGCAGCGCCACCTGCAACGACCCCTCGTAGTCGCGTTTCACCAGCAACAGCTCCGACAGGCGACGGGCTGCCTTGACATAGCACAACAAGTCCTGATCGTTATGGATTTCGCAAGCCAGTACTTTCTTATAATAGAACTCAGAGGAACGATACTGCCCCTGGCGATAGTATGCCACCCCACGCCAGCGGTTGGCATCCATAGAAGAAATCTCACCCTTCAACTCGAAACTGTCAACCAGCTGCATCATGCGAGCATAGTCCTTCACAGCACCAGCATCGAAAATGACGCTGTCAGCATGTGTGGACTGCACACTAACCTCCTCTTTCCCGCTTCTACACGAGAAAAACACCAGACTTACAAGAACAGCAAGAGCGGCAAAAAGGTTATAAGCCGACATTTTCATAAAGGTCTAATTCTGATAACGATGCAAAGATACAAAAAATTATCAGATTTCAAACACTTTTTGTTGATTTTGTTTTGTTATTCTGCCAAATTTCTACAGAATTGACAATATTTTGCCAAAGAATGTAACAACCAGGGCCTACGCTCGACAACGGATTAAGATAGGTATAAGCCATCCAGATGGCGAAAGCGGTGTTCTTCTGACCCAAGGCCTGTCCTGCTTCCTGTGCATGTCCAAAATAATGTCCCACAAAACGCCCTACCGCAAACTGTACCACACAGAGCACCAACGCCAAAAGGGCAATTGCCGTCAAAAGCCAGACCGAGGCCTGCGCATGAACGATATTCTTCACAGTGGTACCTGTGACAATCATCAGAGAGCACCCCCATAGATAGAATGACAAATCCCTGATACTGACTATCTTACGATGAAAGCGATGCATGTGGTGCTTTACGACATAGGCCAGCAGCATAGGCAACAGCAACAGCATCACCACCTGATAGAGAATCTTCCAGAATGCTGCCAGAAACGATACATCTGCCCCTTTCTCTATCATTGGGAAACACACAGGCACCAGCAATGCCGTGAGAAAGTTGGAGATGAAGGTAAAGGTGGTCATCTGCTCTAGCGAGCCCCCTAATTTCTGCGTCACCACTGCTGCGGCTGTGGCACACGGGGCTATGATGCACATCAGCAAAGCCTCGAGCAGCACGACGGCATCCACAGACGAGGAAAACTGAGGCAGGCAGAGAATGAGCATCATCACGATGGCAACGAAAAAAACGTTGAAGACACTGACCCAGAAATGCCACCAGACAGGACGCATCTGACGGAAATCAACCTTGCAGAACGTGACGAACAAGACCAGGAACATGAACACAGGCAAGAGAAAGTCACAGACTGGCGCAAAGAAACGCGACGGACCATCAAGGACAGGGACAAAGGCAAACAGCAGATAAAGCAGAGCCCCAAGTCCCATGGACATCGGCAATGTCCAATCCTTTACAAAACGAATGATGCTCATAACGGCCGCAAAGGTAGCAAAAAAAACGCATTAAAGATAACTTCTTACTTAATTATTATTAATTTATTTGGTGCACTGAACAAATAGTTGTAAATTTGCGTCAAAAATCACACACATCATTAATAACTAAAAAGAACACTTTATGGATTACAAGATTATCGACATCGAAGGCGTAGGCGACGTTTATGCAGAGAAGCTGGTTGCAGCAGGTATCAACAAGGTAAGCGAACTGCTGGAGAAATGTGCAGCCCCCAAGGGCCGCAAGGAGCTGGCTGAGGCCACAGGCATCAGCGAGAAACTGATTCTCCGCTGGTCCAATCATGCTGACCTGTTCCGTATCAATGGCGTTGGCCCACAGTTTGCCGAGCTACTCGAGGCTGCTGGCGTTGACACTGTCAAAGAGTTCCGTCACCGTGTGGCAGAAAACCTTCAGCCCAAACTGGCTGAGATCAATGAGGAGCGCCACATCTGCGGTCGTGTGCCAACAGCAGGCGAAGTACAGAAAATGATTGACCAGGCCAAAGAGCTTGAGCCAAAGATTACCTATTAAACCACATGAAAAGACTTTTCATGATCTTTGCCATTGCCATGCTGACCTACAGCATGGCAATGGCAGTTCCTGCCCATCCAGGCAAGGCAATGGTCAGGCAGCCTGACGGTACCATGCTGACCATCCGTCTATGGGGCGACGAATATCTTCACTACAACACTACCGACGACGGCTATTCCATCGTCAGACGTCATGATGGATGCTACGTCTATGCACAGCTCGACCAACAGGGACAGCTGTCAGCCACCAACAGGGTGGCACACAATCTGCAGGAGCGTACTGCCGACGAGCAGTCCTGGCTGCAGCAAATCGGCAAACATCTCACCCCGCTGATGGACGAGGCAACCACCAGCGAGCGACAGGCTGAATACGGACGACGGGCCAACGCACGCCAGACCAGCAGAATCAAACTGTCAGAAGACGAAGACAACGGCTTCAAAGGACTTATCCTGCTGGTACAATTCAACGACAAGGCATTCTCGAGAAGCGACTACAATGCCTTGATCAACGACATGGCCAACAAAGAGAACTATACAGGCTTTGACAACAGCCGTTATGGGAAATATACTGGTAGCGTACGCGACTATTTCCATGACAACTCTATGGGGATGTTCACGCCACAGTTTGACGTGGTAGGCCCCATCACCATAAACTACAGTCAATACTATGCCAAGGGCACTGCCAACGCAGCCACACTGACCCTGAAGGCTATCGAGGCTGCCGACTCGCTGGTTGACTACAGCCAGTATGATGGCAACGGCGACGGAACAGTAGACATGGTCTACTTCATCTTCGCTGGGATAGGCTCACACATGTCTGGCAACGACTCACGTCTCATCTGGCCACACGCCAGCTCCATCTACCGCCCCAACTCGAATAACTGGCAGGTAAGAGCCGACGGAGTGGTGCTTGGACGTTATGCATGCTCGACAGAGCTCTACGGCACCAACGACTGGAGCATCATTGATGGCATAGGCACCATCTGTCACGAGTTCAGTCACGTGCTGGGAGTTATGGACCTCTACGACACGGACTATGAAGGCAGTGGCGGAGAGAGTTCACACCCGTCAACATGGTCCATCATGGCAGGAGGCAGCTATGAGAACTTCGGACGTACACCTGTGGGCTATACCGCCTACGAGCGCTATTCCATGGGATTCCTACAGCCAAAAGTCATCGAGGCAGAGGGAAGCTACACCCTGACAGCCATCAGCGAGTCGAACGAATGCTATCGACTGAACTCACCAGTGAAGAAAGAATATTTCCTCATTGAGAACCGTCAGCAGAACACCAAATGGGACCGCTATCTGCCTGGACACGGCATGCTGGTATACAGGGTAGACTCTACCAGCACACAGGTATGGACGAACAACAAGGCAAATGTCAACCCCAAGCACAACTATATGGAACTGCTACGTGCTGGAGGCCCCAACGGATCAGAGGCTCGCGACAGCGACCCCTTCCCAGGCTCAACGGAGAAAGACATGCTCAACAATTCCACCTCGCCAGCCAACTTGCTCACCTGGGCAGGCAAGCCCAACGTCTTCGGATTTGAGAATATCAAGGAGTATAGAGGCGAGATCAGTTTTGACATTATTGACGTAAACGTGCTGAAGAGCATCTCACTGCCAGCACAAGTGGCACTGGGTAGCGGACTCACCCTGCAGCTGACAGAGGAATGCTATCCTGAGACAGCCCCCTACACACTGAACTGGACCTCGTGCAACAGTAATATTGCTGCCATCGACAACAAAGGGATGATTACAGGTGTAGCGGCAGGCGAAACAGACATCATCGTAACGGCTAATGACGACCAACAACTGAAGGACACCTGCCACGTCATCGTGAAAGACATACCCATCGTCAAGACCATTGCCGATTTCAAGAAACAGTCGACGGATCAGGAATCAGCACTGCTGCTGGACAAGGCTCTCGTACTATTCAACAATGGTTCAGACGTCTATCTGCGTGACGACTCTGGCGCTATCCTCCTCAGCAACACGGGACTGGCACTACGGACAGGCGACATGCTCAGCGGCAGCATCTATGGCAAACTAAGCTTCAACAACGGAGAGCCACTCCTGACAGGTATCACAGGCATGACCAACGGCAACACCTTCACACTGACTTCTGATCACGAAGTGAAGCCTCGCGAGATAAACGTGGCTGACGTCACCAACGACGACTACGGCGACCTGATCACCCTGAAGGCAGCACCACTGGAAAGCGCCAGCGGCATCTGGGCCGTGGGAGGCGAGAACAAAATACGTCTATACAACACCTTCAAGCTGAAGAATATCACAGTGCCAGCCAAATACGAAGGAAAGTACTACGACATTACGGGAATCTATCATACCAACTTGCTGAAAAACGAAGTCATCAACGAGATTGCCCTCACAAAAGCCCTGACAGAAGTCGAAGCACCCGTCATCGATCATATCAATGCCGCTCTGACAGAGACCAACGCAACAACACCCATACTGGTGTTTACCTCTGACGGCCGACTGGCCGCAAAAGGAACAATAGCCACCCTGCAGCAGTTGCAACTGCAACAAGGTATCTATATCGTGAAGTGTGGCGACAAAACATGGAAGATCATCAAATAAAAAGAATTTAAACACCAATAGGAGAAATGAAAAAGATTTTAGTATCATGCGCTTGCCTGGCCTTGAGTCTGGTACTGATTAGCGCGAACAAGAAGGATAACGTGATGGTGAAGGAAAATGGCGTCTACATTGTCAATACCACCACACTGGGGAAAGATGTCATCGGATATGAAGGTCCCACACCCCTGAAAGTCTACATCAAGAGCGGGAAGATCCAGAAGATAGAATTCCTGGAGAATCAAGAGACGCCAAAATACTGGCGGGCAGCAGTGAACCACATCCAGAACAAATGGGACGGCATGACGGTGAAGGATGCCAAGACCAAGGACGTAGACGGACGGACGGGTGCCACCTACTCGTGTGACGCCATCAAGAAAAATGTAAAACTGGCTGTAGAATACTACGAGAAGAACAAATAAGCATATACCCTTCTACGAAAGCAGATTCTTGCTCCCTAACTAGGAAAAAATATTTCCCTAGTTAGGGAGAAAATTTTTCGACCTGTGCGGTTGAAGATTGATACTTGATGAAAAAAAATAGACTTTTATCATGACCATTGGCATGAAGCTCACTGGCAGATATCGCTTTAGCCAGCCGTGCGCTAGCCACGAGTGAAGGACATCGCGTAGCCACGAG
>JAIKWS010000042.1 GCA_024684515.1 Prevotella sp. | reverse complement strand
TTGTCGAGGGGCTTTTGATGTGTCTCAGCATGCAGGGACTGGTTGTCCTGATCTGCTGTTACATCTGTACATCGGTTGTTGTGTTGATGAGGTCAAACTGGCTTGCCGAGAGCAGCTGAGGCTTCTCGATCTTCACGACTTGTATCTCTGGTTTCTTATAGTTCTTTTTCATATCTGTGTCCTCCTATTATTTATTATTTGATTACTACCTTGAGCTTCGCTCGAGCTCGCTCACGCTCGGAAGAACCTGAACGAGCTCAGTTCTTCTCTCACTTAATCGCGACCTTTTTACCATTTACGATGTACAGTCCCTTCGTAGGATGAGCAATACGCTGTCCGTTGAGGTTGTAGTACTGTCCGCTTACATCTTCCTTCTTACTTCTTACATCATCTATGCCAGTAGTATTGTCTTCGAAGGTGAAGGTGAAGCCACGGGCACCCGATGAAGGAACGGCATCCAGTACCAGGAAGGCCTTGTTGGCGCCAAGGGTTCTGGCGTTGCGAGTAGCATCTTCAGAGGGGTGTTTTTCTTCAGACACATTGTCATAGTACCTGTAGAATCCGAGATTCCCATCAGGTTTTGCCAGCGTATAGATGACCTTGCTAACATAGTCACTTTCGCTGATGGTGGTGGTTGCATCGACACCTGCCAGCTGATTGTCGGAGTAGCCGTGGCCAGAGCCGTCTGCACTATAGCTCATGGTGACATTTGCGGCTGTTGACTTCAGGATGACACCCTGTCCTGCCTTGATGATCTTGTCGTCGGTATTCTCTGTGAGTGTTGCGTTGGTGCCATCAATGGCGCTGATGTAATAGATCCGAGTGTTCGCATCTACCGTCACAGCGCAACCACTATTATAATAGGTGGACCAGTAGCCGGCGAAGTCACCGCTCTCAATTTGGCCGCCCGTCACGAAGCCCTTAATCTTGTCAGCATAGTCAGACCAGCCAGTACGATACTCATCGATAGAACCGCCAGGCACGTTGATAGCGGTGAGGTTAGGAAGGGGGATAAAGTCATAATTACTCTGCATTGTGAAAACATAAATTTCTAAACTTGGTGGAGCCGTTGCCAAGATAGTGACGGTGGCAAGGTTGGTGCAATTCTGGAACGCAAAATCTCCGATGCTTGTCACACTCGCAGGGATGGTGATGGTGGCAAGGTTGGTGCAATGATAGAACGCACCATCTTCAATCCTTGTCACGCTCTCAGGGATGGTGGCTGTTGTTATGTTTTTACGAGCGTTTACTATTGAATTGCCCTTGATGCACAGACCATCCTCAATCTTATCACATATTGTTGCGCCCCAATAAACTGCACTTTCCGCATCAAGACTACTTCCATTTTCAATGGCAAAATCTTTTTCCAGGAAATAGCAACCCAAGAACGCATAGTCTTCGATGGACTTTACACTGCTGGGAATGGTGATGGAGGTCAAGGACCCACAACTGAATGCATACTTGTTGATGTTCTCCAACTGGCTGTCATCAGCGAAGGTTAAGGTGGCAAGGTTAACACAACCGTCGAAAGCATTTCTTCCGATGCTCGTCACGCCAGAGGGGATGGTAACGGAGGCAAGGCTGGCGCAACCATAGAACGCAAAATTTCCGATGCGTGTCACACCCTCACCAATAGAAATAGTGGTGATATCGCTTGCACTGCTGTACCACGGGGTTGACGGATTATAGAACGCATCATAACTGTAATCCGCCATCGCACCGCTGCCACTGATTGTAAATGCCGAGCCATCTAATACAGCCACGCAACTGCCGGTGACCCAGGCATTGCTGGCTGCCTGTGGAGTCCATGATGCCCAGTTATTTTCGTCAAAACCTGTAGCACCAGTTGGATAGTTGATGGTAAGGCTGACGTTACAATAAGTGAAAGCATCATTTCCTAAAGTTGGTGCTTTTGCTGTCCAAACATTGACGGTGGCAAGACTGGTGCAACCACTGAACGCAGAAGATCCAATGCTCGTCACGTTGGCGGGGATAGTGATGGAGGTTAAGCCGCTTTCTTGGAAAGCAAAATCCCCGATGGTCGTCACACCGCTCGGGATGTCGATAGAATTAAGGCTGGTGCAATAAGCGAACGCATTTACTCCAATGGTCTCTAAGTTACTGCCTTCGGCAAAGGTGACGGAGGCAAGATGTCCACAATCGGCGAAAGCACTCTCTCCGATGCTCGTCACACCATTACCAATAATAACAGAATTGATATCAAAATTATGCCAGGGAGTAAAATTTTCTTCACCAGGTCTATAATCCGACATCGCACCAGTGCCGCTGATAGTCAGCACACCTTCTGCAAAACTCCATGTGAGCTTATCGCCACAATAGCCACTTTTTCCCCACGCCATCGTGCTACTCACGAGGAGGGCCATCAATAATAGTAGTTTTCTTTTCATGTTGTTTTTGTTTTAAAATTATAGATAAAAAATATATATGTTCGCACCTTAAGTCGGGCGTGAGATTCCTAAACGGCGATAAAGGTAAATAAAAAATATGAAATACGCAAAAAAAATCGTGCAAACAGTAAATTTTTACGATTCTGAGACCGTTTTTACGATTCAATGCCACAGGGACAGGTCAGCGACACCTTCACCTGCCAGTCACCTGTCCCTCTGACATCTATAGTACAACGATGGTGTACTGCATAAAGCTGGGTGTAACAGTTAATTTTATTGACTTTTGTCGCGACTCGGCCAAACAAACTAGCTTCTTGAGACCTTCGGAACAAGCGAACAAGTTCGAGCGGATGGCTCTTACTGCTCCAAAAGTTAATTTTATTGACTTTTGTCGCGACTCGGCCAAACAAACTAGCTTGATGGCTCATTCCCGCCCTTTGGTCGCCTACCCGTTGCCTTTCACTGCTCCAAAAGTTAATTTTATTGACTTTTGTCGCGACTCGGCCAAACAAACTAGCTTGATGGCTCTAACTGCTCCAAAAGTTAGTCTTGCTGACCCCACCCCTAGCCCCTCCCCTAAGAGGAGGGGAGGGGAGCGCCATCCGGCCATGAGAACGAGGAATCAACCAACGAGGAATCAACCAACGAGGAATCAACAAACGAGGAATCAACCAACGAAGTAATCAACAACTAAAAAAACACGACAACTATGAAGAGTAAGGAATTTTGGAGGGCAGTACTCCAGTTTCTGGCCAGCATCATCACTGCGGCTCTGACTGCACTGGACACCACCAGCTGCATGGGACACGGACCCTTTTAGAGGACCCTCCCGTCCTCCCTGCCTAGGGAGGTGACCATGCGGAAGGAAGACTATTAGAAGGTAGACTATGAGAAGCCCCTCGATAGGTATTGAACTTGTCGAGGGGCTTTTGTTTTGGATAATGGTCACAACATTCCACACCGCCAGACTCCGGTATCAAACCAGGATTTTCCACATATCTTTAATATAATTATAGAGGAAAACGATGGCAGATTCATTTTTTTGTTGTAACTTTGCACGGAATTTGAACTAACTTATCATACTAAACATGAAAAAATTATTATTGGCATTTGCTGCCATGTGCATGATGTCACTAGGCCTACAGGCACAGCGAGTCACCGACAAACTGGATCGCGGTCTCGTTGCCGTCCCTGCCTCAGGAACGGGCAACTTCGTAAGCTGGAGAATATTCGGCGAGGAATACTACGACACGCAATACAACCTCTATCGCGATGGTGTGAAGGTGAACAGCGAACCACTCAGCGTGTCGAACTACAGCGACACCGCTGGCAAGGCATCGTCGAAATACCAGGTGGCAGCCATCGTGCGTGGCGTGGAACAGGAGAAGAGTGCTGAGGTGGCACGCTGGAGTGCACAGTACAGGCAGTTTGCCGTGAAACCCATGTACTCACGCAGAGGGACTAACATCACCGCCGACTATAACATCAACGACATCGCTCTGGCTGACGTAACGGGCGACGGCATCAGCGAGTTCATACTGAAGCGTAACTACAAGGAGAAGCAGTCGCCGGCCAACGACTCGGCCTACTGGGCACTGGAGTGCTACACCCTGGAAGGCGAACGGCTGTGGTATATCGACCTGGGGCCGAACATGGTCTCGGGACCTGACGAGCAGCACGATGCCGTGGGCTATGACTGGGACGGCGACGGACGGGCAGAGATCCTGATGCGTGGTGCAGACAACATGATCATCCACCACAGCGACGGCACCACAACCGAGATTGGCAACATGAGTGTGAACACCCGCAACACCGTGAACCAGAGCGACGGCAACCTGGCCTATACGAACTACGGCAACGAATACCTGCTCTATCTGGACGGACTGACAGGCAAGCCCTACCCCATCGGTCCCAACGGACAGCTGTGGATGACCTACCCCCTGCCACGAGGCAATGCCAGCGACTGGGGCGACAGCTATGGCCACCGCTCTACGAAGCACTACTTCGGTGCCCCCTTCCTGGATGGCCGCCACCCCTTCATCTTCCTGGGCCGCGGCTGCTACACCAAGCACCACATGAAGGCATTCAGCGTAGACCCACAGACACACAAGCTGTCGCTCTACTGGGAGTGGAACAGTGGTGCCTCAGGAGCCTACTTCGGACAGGGCTACCACAACTACGGCATTGCTGACGTAGACTGGGACGGCCGCGACGAGATCTGCTTCGGCTCGATGGTCATCGACGACAACGGCAAGGGGCTCTCAACCACAGGACTGGGACATGGCGATGCCCAGCACTGCTCGGACTTCGACCCCTATCGCCATGGACAGGAGATCTTCGCCTGCAACGAGGATCAGCCAGCGATGAACTACCGCGATGCCACCACCTCGAAGATCTACTACCGACTGCAGTCGACGAGCGACGACGGACGTGCCATGTGCGGCAACTTCTCGAACGACTATCCCGGGGCTATCGGCCACTCCAGCCAGTCGGGGGTGGTCTCGACCGTAGCCGACAAGGTCATCGCCAATGCCCCCAGCGGTTTTGCCATGAACTGGCGCATCTACTGGGATGGAGACCTGCTGGAGGAAGCCCTCGACGGTGCCAGCTCGCGCGAGGGTGCCAGCCGTGTGTTCAAGGCCAACGGCACTACGGTCTTCACTGCCGATGGTACCGCCAACTGTAACTGGACTAAGAACACGCCATCTGCCACAGGCGACATACTGGGTGACTGGCGAGAAGAAATCGTGGCACGCACCAGCGACAACCGGTATGTGCGCATCTATACTACCAACATCCCCACGAAATGGCGCAACTACACACTCTGGCACGACCATCAGTACCGCCAGGGCATGGTGTGGGAGAGCATTGGCTACAACCAGCCTCCTCACACCAGCTATTTCATCGGCGAACTGGAAGGAATCACTATCACCCCTCCCCCACTGACGATGACAGGTCGCACGGAGATTGCCAACGGTGGCACCATCGACACGCAATATGACGACCAGCACATCATCGTCTGCGAGACCAACGACACGAAAATCAACGTCGCTGAGGGGGCAAAGCCCTATATGGCCACCTTCAACGTGCCATCATGGGTGCAGGGCACAAACAGCACTCTGACCAACGGCAATGCGAAAATCAACTACAAATACTATACCTGTGACGTGACGGGGGCTGCCTTCAGCGGAGACATGCGACTGGTGAAGCAGGGCGACGGCATCCTGATCCTGCCCTCGGTGGAACAGACCTACACTGGCTCTACTGACATCTGGGCTGGCACACTCTGCTTCGACGGCAAGCTGCTGAAGTCGCCACTGTGGCTGAATCGCTTCGCTGAGCTGAACAGCGACGGCGGACAGTTCCTCCGCATCAGCATGGACTATGACGCCAAGCTGCGTCCCGGTGCCGCCAACCACATCGGCACCATCACCACCGACTCGCTGCTGCTGGGCTTCGGCTCGCGCATCATCTTCGATATCGACGACACCACCGGCGAAGCCGACCAGATCAATACGAAATACCTGAGCATCGAGACCAAGAACTGGCAGTACGGGCCGAAGTACCTGCAGCCTGTCTTTGCGTTCTCCACTATCAGCAAGGAGGAACTGGTGCCAGGACGCTATCTCATCGGCACAGCGGAGAACGTGGAAGGTGCTGTTGACAACATCCGCATTGAGGGATTGTCGTCCACCATGAAGAGCAGCCTGCTGCTGGAGGACGACAAACTGTACCTGGTCATATCGAGCGTTCGCAATCCCACAGATATCATCTGGACAGGTGCCATCTCCAATGTCTGGGACATGGCCGTAACGGAGAATTTCATGAACCTCGAGGGAGAAAGCGATATCTTCGTTACAGGCGATATCGTACATTTCGACGACACACCCTATAAGTTCAACGTCAACCTGACGGGTGACCTGGAAGCCGACAGCGTCTTCATGGGCAACAGCAAGTCCTACACCTTTAGCGGCACTGGTGCCCTCGTAGGTAACACCACACTGGTAAAGCTGTTCCCTGGCATGCTGACCATCAGGAATGAAAACACCT
>JAIKWS010000040.1 GCA_024684515.1 Prevotella sp. | reverse complement strand
AAAGGGAAAAGGGAAAAGGGAAATCTATCGATTTTATCTTCTCTTTTTCTTCTTGGCATGTCAAGAAACCACGGAATTCCCTTTTCCCTTTTCCTCTTTTTATATGCAAAACCTCCGAAACCCCAGTGTTTACTTTGGATGCACGAGATTGGACATTAGCATCGCTTAAGAAGCATGATCTGATACAAATCTCACGGTGCTCACTCGTAGCGGGATTACGGCTCACTCATAGCGGGATTACGGTTCACTCACAGCGGGATTACGGCTCACTCACAGCGGGATTACGGCTCACTCACAGTGGGATTACGGCTTCATCCCCCTGCAGTTCGTTCTTTACTACTGTTATTGTACAATGCCTGCTGACGTCTGACGCTTCATCCTGAGAATACGTCTAACGCTTTGGTTGATGCGCTCTCAGGAATTTCCGACTTTCACATGAAACAACGGACGGGTATCGCGCTTGCGACACCCGTCCCGTTGTTGTTTCCGTGGCATGCGGTTTTGCCGCAAGCATCCCCTTCCCCCTATCCAAAGAAATCGCCATCGCCCGGCTGATTGTCATAGCTAGAACCATCGAAGCAATGGGTGCAGACATGGTCCTTTGGCAGGCCTATCGACTCTACGAGGTCTTCAAGCCTTGCGAACTTCAGACTCGTAAGGCCCAGTCTACGTGCTATTTCCTCTACCATGCGTTTGTATTCAGGCGAGTCGGTCTGTGCGTATTTGTCCAGATTCTGCTTGTCGTCACCCTCGAAATCGCGGATAATACGACGTGTAATCAGTTCGAGGTCGCTCTTCGACGAGGTAAAGCCAATGAACGGACAACCATATACCAGCGGAGGACAGGAAATGCGTACATGGACCTCCTTTGCCCCATTCGCCACGAACTCACGTACGTTGTCGCGCAACTGAGTGCCACGCACGATGGAATCGTCGCAGAATACCACACGCTGTCCTCGCAACAAAGCCTCGTTGGGAATGAGTTTCATCTTTGCCACCAGGTCTCTACGGCTCTGGTTTCCAGGTGTGAATGACCGTGGCCAGGTGGGGGTGTATTTCAGCACCGCCCTCTTATAGGGCACTCCCGACCCTTCTGCATATCCTAGAGCCATACCCACGCCACTGTCGGGGATGCCGCATACCAGATCGGCTTCCACATCATCGCGCTTCCCCATCATCTTACCATTCTTCTCGCGTACGAATTCAGTATTGATTCCCTCGTAGCAGGAGGTAGGGAAACCATAGTAAACCCACAGGAAAGAGCAGATCTGGCAACGCTTGAATGCTGGCTGCAACACCTCGAAGCCGTCGGTATGCAGTCGCACTATCTCGCCAGGACCGACATCCCTCACGGGTTTGTAGTCAAGATTGGGGAAGCTGGTAGTCTCGCTGCTGGCGGCAAATGCCTGTATAAACTCGTCCGTTCCTATGGGCGAGAGACGATGCACCTCCTTCTTTCCAATCACGATGGGTGTACGCCCCAGGAAGTCACGGGCTGCAATGATGCCATTCTCGGTAAGGATCAGCATCGAGCACGACCCCTTGATTTTACGATACACCAGATTGATGCCATCCACGAACGTGTTGCCCATATTGATAAGCAAGGCCACCAGCTCGGTCTGATTGAGGTTGTTGGCACTCTGCTCGCTAAGATGCATCCGCTGTGCCAGCAGTTCGTCGGCAATCTCTCGCAGGTTGTTAATCTTCGCAACGGTCACCACGGCATATCGCCCCAAATGTGAATTGATGATGATGGGCTGCGGATCGGTGTCACTAATGACGCCTAGCCCCTGATGGCCCTTGAAATCGTTCAGCTCGTCCTCGAACTTCGACCTGAAATAGTCACGCTCCAGCGAGTGGATGCTTCGTGAAAAACCCTTCTCGCGGTCGAAGGTTACAAGTCCTGCACGACGTGTGCCAAGATGTGAATTGTAGTCAGTACCGTAAAACAAATCGTTTACGCAGTCTCTTGTGCTGATGGTTCCGAAAAAGCCGCCCATAAGTATTTCTTGATGTTTGTGGCTGCAAAGGTACGAAAAAAATGTTGTTTTTAGGAAATAAATTGTAGGAAATTATTGGAAAGATTTCGTTTTATGATGCATTTCATGCTATTCGCCCTATGTTGATGCCTGATGGAGGAGAGGTATGGCAGTAGTCGTTTTGTCATAACTATACTACCTATCTGATACTTATGTGATGCTTTTTTCTGCAATTGCTTGCTTGTTTCAAGGAAAAGTAGTAACTTTGCAGACAAAATTATACCATTACTTATGAACAACGTGATCAAGCGCTGGCTGCCCGATGTGATAGCAGTCGTACTGTTTGCCGTACTGGCCTTTGCCTATTTCTACCCCTCCGACACCGAGGGACGTATTCTCTATCAGCACGACACCTCGGCAGGTACCGGGGCTGGACAGGAGGCCAAGGAATACATGGAACGCACGGGCGAGCGCACCCGCTGGACCAACAGTCTGTTTGGCGGCATGCCCACCTATCAGATTGCTCCCTCATACAACAGCACATCGACAGTCGTAGCGGTCGAGAAGGCCTACCACCTCTGGCTGCCCGACTATGTGTGGCACCTGTTTGCCTACCTGCTGGGATTCTATATCCTGCTGCGGGCCTTCGACTTCAAGCACTACCTGGCTGCCCTGGGCAGCATCTTCTGGGCCTTCAGCACCTATTTCCTCATCATCATTGCCGCCGGACACATGTGGAAGGTGATGGCACTGGCCTATCTGCCGCCACTCATCGGTGGCATCGTGCTGGCCTACCGCGGCAAATACCTGTGGGGACTCATCGTCACATCTATCTTCTGTGCGCTGGAGATTCATGCCAACCACATGCAGATGACCTACTACTATGCGTTCATCATATTCTTCATGGCGATTGCCTACCTCGTAGAGGCCATACAGGCAAAGCAGATGAGCAAATGGCTCAAGGCTACGGGCGTCTGTCTCATAGGCGGGTTGCTAGGTGTACTGGTGAACATCTCAAACCTCTACCACACCTGGGAATATTCGCAACAGACCATGCGTGGCGGTACGGAGCTGTCGCAAGGCGACGGACAGACCTCGACCGACGGAGGACTGGACCGCAGCTACATCACGCAGTGGAGCTACGGCATCGGCGAGACATGGACACTGCTCGTACCCAATGCCAAGGGTGGCTCGCACAACGAGCAGCTGAAAGACTGCCCTGCCGCCATGGAGGCCAGCAACCCACAGCTGCGTGAGTTCTGCGGACAGTGGTACCAATACTGGGGGGAGCAGCCCTTCACGGCCGGACCCGTCTATGTGGGAGCCTTTGTGCTGATGCTATTCATCTTGGGACTGTTTATCGTGAAAGGACCGATGAAATGGGCACTCTTGGGAGTCACCATCCTCAGCATCCTACTGTCGTGGGGAAAGAATTTCATGGGACTTACCGACTTCTTCATCGATGTGATGCCGCTATATGCCAAGTTCCGCACGGTGTCGAGCATCCTGGTCATTGCCGAGTTCACAATCCCGCTACTGGCCATGATGGCACTGAAGAAGATTATCGACGAGCCTGAGATACTGAAGAAGAAGATCTATCCCCTGTATGCCTCGTTCGGACTGACGGCAGGCTTCTGTCTGCTCTTCGCACTCATGCCCACCGTGTTCTTCGGTTCGTTATGCAGCGATGGCGATGTCATGCGGCTGTCGCAGTATGCCCAGCAGGGATACTTCGACCAGCAGCTCATCCCGCAGATCACGGACAACCTGTCGAAGATGCGTATCCCCGTGTTCACGGCCGACTGCTGGCGATCGTTCTTCATCATCGTCATCGGCACCCTGTTGCTCATGCTCTATCGTGCCAGGAAGCTGAAGGCCCTGCCTATGGTGGGGGCCATCGCCGTGCTATGTCTGGTCGACCTGTGGATGGTCAACAAGCGCTATCTCAACGACTCGATGTTTGTCGATGCACAGATCCGACAGACCTCACACGCCATCAAGCCCGTCAACCAGCAAATCCTGAAGGACACCGACCCCGACTTCCGTGTACTGAACTTTGCCGGCGACACCTTCAACGAAAACGAGACCAGCTTCTATCACAAGAGTGTGGGTGGCTATCACGCTGCCAAGCTAGGCCGCTACAACGAGCTCATCACGGCTTATCTGCATCCTGAGATGCAGGAAGCCGTCAACGCCATACAGCAATCACAGGGACAGCTCGACTCTATCCCTGGCGACAGCCTCTATCCCGTCATCAACATGCTCAACACCAAGTATTTCATCATCAGCGACAACATGGCACTGCCCAACCCCTATGCACAGGGCAATGCCTGGTTTGTCGACAAGGTGCAGTATGTGACCGATGCCAACGAGGAACTGGCAGCCCTCGGAAAACTGGACCTTCGCCACGAGGCCGTGGCCGACAAGCTCTTCGAGAGTGTGCTCCAACAGCCATCGCCACTCGACTCTACGGCAGTGGTCAGCCTCAGCAGCTACGAGCCCAACCTGCTGAAGTATAGCGTCAACAGTCAGCAAGGTGGCATACTGGTATTCTCGGAGATCTACTATCCTGGCTGGACAGCCACCATCGACGGGCAGCCTGCAGAGCTGGGACGAGTGAACTACGTGCTGCGAGCCATGCACATCAACGGTGGACAGCACGAAGTGGTGCTGAGCTTCGACCCGCAGTCGGTAAAGACTACCGAGACCATTGCCTACGTCGCACTCATCGTCATGGTGGTACTCATACTGGCTGTCATAGGAATGATGTACATGAAGAAAAGAAACGAGAAGAAACCGACTATCGAGAATAAGCCATGAGCGAGTCACACGTATTACACGAGATAACCCCACTGGCCGACCGCGACTTCATGTATGTGGCCGACCGCCACAAGAAGGAGTTCACCTACCCCATCCACTGCCACGAGATCTTCGAGCTCAATTTCGTGGAGAACGGGGCTGGCTGCCGGCGTACTGTCGGTGACTCCAGCGAGGTGATAGGGCAATACGACCTCGTGCTCATCACCAGTCCCGACCTGGAGCATGTATGGGAACAGCACGAGTGCAAGAGCGAGGATATACACGAGGTGACCGTACAGTTCAGTCTCGATTTCGACAACGAGCACAGCATCTACCACACCAATCCCTTCTCATCTATATATAAGATGTGTCTACGGGCCAAGAAGGGACTGGCCTTCCCCTTGCCTGCCATCATGCAGGTCTATCCCATGATCACACGGCTGTCTGCCATCAAGGATGGCTTCTATGCCGTGATAGAGCTGATGACCATCCTCTACGAGCTATCCAAGCAGAACGATGCCCGCGAGCTGTCCTCGACGGCCTTTGCCAAGGTCGAGGCACAGAGCGACTCACGGCGTGTGCTGAAGGTGAAGCATTATATCGAGAACCACTATCGCGAGGAGCTGCGACTGGCACTACTGAGCAATATGGTGGGCATGACCGATTCTGCCTTCAGCCGTTTCTTCAAGCAGCGTACGGGAAAGAATCTCAACGAGTATATCGTCGACGTGCGACTGGGACATGCTGCCCGACTGCTGGTTGACACCACCCATACCGTGTCGGAAATATGCTACGAGACGGGCTTCAACACCATCTGCAACTTCAATCGTCTGTTCAAGAAACGCAAAGGCTGCAACCCCACTGAGTTTCGTGACAAATACCACAAGACCAAGATCATTGTATAACACGTGCTGTCGACTTATCGCCAGCAGAGTGCACGTCATAGAGAATAGATATCACTATATGAAAGATAGAAAATAGAGGACGGCCTGCTCCTAGGCTCCTTCTAGGCTGCTGTTGGAGTATGGCTAGAGCGAGAGTGAAAGGAGTCTGAAGCGAAGGATGACTATGCGAACATCGACCTATGGCTCCTTTCGATGAGTTTGCAGGCACAATTCAAGGAGAATTCAGGCGGAATTCGAGTCGAATTCCGCCTGAATTCTAGATGACACGCTTAAAGTGTAGGTGACCCACCAGCAGATCTACGGGATGCCGACGGGTTCTGTTATCGTTTGATCCGGACTGCCTTATCCGAGAATCTTCATGTTTGCGTGCAAATATAATGCTTTATTTCTATTTCTGCAACTATCTAAACCGATTTTTGAAAATATATGATATTTGCTGAAAATGTTGTATATTTGCATCTTGTTCAATAGTTCGTTCAAGAACGAGTTTTGACGGATAGAAGGCTGCAGAACTAGCAGGATCTTCTTGGTTTTGAACTTCCTCATTCTTCCTCCTTTTGCCCTTATTTCAGAGCGAAATGCGATAATCTTCCAAAATATGTTGTTCTTTACAAGCTTTTTTCGTAACTTTGTAAGAATTCTCAGCTTTTCTTTATCTAAAGGCAGTCTGGGGGATTGAGGGAAAATGGGGTTACGATTTGGCAACCGTACTCAATTCCACATTCTGCTATGAAATGCATTCAATGAACACCCAATGCTGAGCCGCCAGCCGTACTATGGCTCATCATCGGGTGCAAAGGTAACTATTTCTTTCGAAAAAGCAAAATCTATTCACATCTTTTTCTTTCGAGCTTGCTCAACGCTTTTAAACTGATTGCGGCATCTTTTGTGGCACCTGCCAGAAAAGTGCGTATTAGGCTACGTCC
>JAIKWS010000021.1 GCA_024684515.1 Prevotella sp. | reverse complement strand
GTTTCTGTTCGTCAGGCCAGATGTTTGCCGTAAGCTTCTTTCAGATTCCGCCTCGCGACGGACACCCTTGCTCTTGGCTATGTGATTCCCGCTATTAGGGCTCACTCGGGACTTGCACCCGTTAGACAATACTCATGCCGAGCATACAACGATAAAAAAGGGAGGCGTTGCCTCCTTTTTTTGCTATTATCGCGAAAAGCGGGCTTGCTATTTCCTTACCAGTATGCGTGCGTCAACGGCAATGACGTCGTTCTCGTCGGCCAGCAGGGGGTTGATATCCATCTCCTTGATCTCTGTGGCAAAACGGAGCAGCGTAGACAAGCGGACGATGATCTCGGCATATTTGCGCTCGTTGATGCCCCGCTGACCACGAGTACCCTTCAGGATCTTGTAGCCCCTCAAGGAGCGTATCATGGAGAAGGCCTCCTCGTACGACAGAGGAGCAAGACCAGAGCTGACATCCTTGAGCACCTCGACAAAGATGCCACCTAGTCCACAGAGCACCACATGTCCGAATCGCTCCTCGTATTTCGCACCAATAAACAGCTCCGTGCCACGAATCATCTTCTGAACCATAACGGCGGTAGCATCAGCGATATTCATCATGCGGTCGAACTCAGCACTCAGCACCTCCTTCGACCGGATATTCAGAGCCACACCGCCCACATCAGACTTATGGACCGGTCCCACGACCTTTGCCACGACGGGGAACCCACATTTCTCGGCAAAAGCCTGTATCTCCTGCTTGTCGGCACTCACGAATTCCGGTACCGTAGGAATACCAGCACTCTCCAGCAACTGATGCACGAGGTCTGGCGCGAGATACCTGCCGCCGCCATCCTCCTGCTGTTCGCCATCGAGCTGTATGCTGTCGATGATCTTCCGTATGCGAGGCACGTCCACACCATTCACTATGACACTCTGGTCGGCAGGTGCCGGTGTCTTGATGACCTGCGTGAGGGCAGTAGCCAGGGTCACCTCGTCGCTGAAGTTCACATGTCCACGACTCAGGAATTCCTGCACCTCAGGACCAGCGGTGTTCACGCTGGGCAAGACGGGGAAGATGGGTTTCCGGCATTCCTGTATCTTCTTGTGCAGCACATCGTAGGTCTCATAGAGCTTTACGAGTCCTGGTGTTCCAAAAATCACCATGATGGCATCTATCTCGTCGAAATAATTCTCGCAGTAGTCGATGGCGATGCCCAGATGCTCTGGTGTGCCAGTGGCAAGGATGTCGATGGGGTTGGCGACACTACTGCCAGGGAGCAGTTTCGATTTCAGCTCGTCGGCCAGTAGTCCTGTGAGCTGTGGCACCTTCATGCCCCCCTTTGACAGGGCATCGGTGAGCATCACGCCAGGTCCTCCGGCGTGGGTGATGATGGCAAACGAGGCGCTGCCCTTTGGTAGTGCCTGCCGTCCGTCGACGGTCGCTGTCTCTACGGTTTTCCGGCTAAAGTTAAGCGGTGCCTTCAATGTGAAGATACATCCCACCGTAGTCAGCTCCTCGCGACTGAAACAACGCACGATGCCAGCCTTTCTGAAAAGGGCTTCAACGGCGCTGTCGCTACTGGCAATGGCTCCCGTATGACTGCTGGCAGCCCTACTGCCCGCCTTCGACGAGCCAGCCTTGATGGCTGCTATCCGGCATCCCTTGCGGATGAGACTCGTGGCATGATAGAGCAACTTGTCCGGGTTGGCGATATTCTCGATATAGAGCAGCTTCACCATCGAGTCGTGCTCAGCATCGAAATGCTCGTCCATATATTCCAGTACCGACTCGATGCCTATCTGTTTGCCGTTACCCACGCTCCACACGGAGTTGAAGGGCAGCCCTTTGGTGACGGCACTCTCGAGGATGAATACCGCCGTGGCGCCAGAGCCGCTGATGAAGTCGACGCCCCTGGGATTGAGATTGGGGATGGGCTTGGTGAACACGCTGTGATGCCATCGGGTGAGCAAGCCAATGCAATTGGGGCCTATCAGCGCACAACCGTGTTTCTCGCACGAGTCGAGGATTTTCTGCTCCAGCAGAGCACCGGCATGGGTCTCCTCGCTGAATCCTGCTGATATGATGATGAAGGCGCGCACACCCTTCTCCGCTGCCAGGAATTCCACATAGTCGGGACAGAACCGGGCAGCCACGACGAGGATGGCCAGATCGGTCGGCGGCACCTCTTTCACGTCGTGGAACGCCTTGATGCCCTGCACCTCGTCCTCCTTGGGGTTGATGATTCGGAGGATGCCCTGATAGCCGCCAGCGAGCAGGTTGCGTACTACGGCTCCTCCCGGCTTGTGTACATTGTTGCTACCGCCGATGACGACGATGCTTTCAGGTTCCAATAGTTGTCGGTTGATCATAGTTATTGTTTCTTTAAGTATCCGGAGCATCCGGAATATCCGGAATATCCGGAGTATCCGGAGTATCCGGATTCTCCGGATTGTCCAGCCTAGGCTTTCACCAAGATGGTGTGCCGCTGGTGGGTAGAGCGATAGTCGTACGACTGTGCCACCTTGTCTTTCTTCTCCTGCTCCTCGTCGCCCTGCCCAGGAGCCTTGGGGAATGCCTCTCCTGCGTTCAGCACTTTCTGTGCTTCCTTCACGGCAGGGTCCTCCCTATTGAGGAACTGCAGCCACGACTGCTCGTCAAGCATATTGTAGACGATGCGGCTGAGGATATACTCCTCGAGCAGCTTGTACGAACGCTTGATCATCAGATTGCGACGCTTCAGCCCCTTCTGGTCAGCATACTGTGCGAATTTCTCCACCAGGTTCTGCCGCTTCAGGTATTTCACCAGCGACTCCTCGTCCTCATATTCCGTGAGCTTCTGCCTGTTCTGGTCGGTATAGTCATATCCAAACTGAATGATGAGTCCAGAGTAGGCTGCCTCCTTATAATAAGATGTATAGTTGCTGGTGTCCTCAGGGACAAAGATGTCTGGTGTGATGCCGCCTCCACCATAGACCGTTCGTCCTCCTGTGGTATGGAATTCAGGTCCTGTGTGCTTGATGCTGTCCTGTGAGAAGAACTCCCCATGCTGGTATCGCATGAGCAGGTCTTCTTCGTAGTTGCGGTCCACGCCGTTGGTATATGGTTTCTGAATGCACCTGCCCGATGGTGTGTAGTATCGTGCGATGGTCAGCCTCATCATCGAGTTGTCGGTGAAGGGTATGGGTTGCTGTACGAGTCCCTTTCCAAACGACCTTCTGCCGATGATGGTTCCTCTGTCGTTGTCCTGTATGGCTCCTGCCAGGATCTCGCTGGCAGATGCCGACCCCTCGTCGATCAGGACGACCATAGGCATGTATTTGTACGACCCGTGTCCGTTGCTGCGATATTCCTCGCGCGGCGACCTGCGTCCCTCTGTGTACACAATCAGCCGCTCGCGTGGCAGGAACTGGTTGGCAATGTCTACTGCCGAGTGCAGATAGCCGCCGGTGTTGCCACGCAGGTCGACGACGAGCTGTGAGAAGCCCTCCATCGACAGCTGTGCCAGCGCCACCACCATCTCTTCGTAGGTATTGTCGCTGAAGCTCTTGATACGGATGTATCCCGTCTTCTCGTCGAGCATATAGGCGGCATTCACGCTGTGGGTAACGATCTGGTCGCGAGTTACGGTGAATTGCTGTATGTCCTTCTCGCCAAAGCGCACCACGCCGAGCTTCACCTTCGTGCCCTGCGGTCCTTTCAGCTTGTGCATGGCGAGCTCGTTGGTCAGCGAGTCTCCTGTGAACACGGAGTCGTCGACGGTGACTATCTTGTCGCCGGCAATGAGTCCTGCCTGCTCAGAAGGTCCGCCGGCTATGACGTTCTGCACCCTCAGCGTGTCGTTTCTGATGATAAACTCGATGCCCACTCCAGAGAACGATCCACGCAGGTCGTCGTTGGCCATCTCCACATCATTGGCCGATATATATACTGAGTGCGGGTCCAACTCACCGAGTATCAGCGGGATGGCCTTCTCCACCAGGCTGGGCACGTCTACCGAGTCTACATACTGGTCGTCCAGCATATAGAGGAGGTTGGTCAGCTTATTACTCCCTGCATTGATGATATTCAGGCGATTGCCCTGAAAATGGTTGCCATAAAATGTGCCTATGACAATGCCGACGATGGCGGCAATGGCTAGCCATAGGGGTATGAAACGGTTGGTTTTGTTGCTGCTCATTGTTATACTTCCAAATATACGACTTCTATTCCCGCACGCTCAAGCAGTTCGATGCCATCGGTGAGGCGGTATTTCTCACCGTAGACGACACGCTTGATGCCTGCCTGGATGATTAGCTTTGCACATTCTATACATGGCGATGCCGTGATGTAGATCGTGGCACCGTCGCTGTTGTTCGAGCTTCGTGCCAGCTTCGTGATGGCGTTGGCCTCAGCATGCAGCACATAGGTCTTCGTCAGTCCTTCATCATCCTCGCATACATTCTCAAAGCCAGAGGGTGTGCCGTTGTAGCCGTCGCTGATGATCATCTTGTCCTTGACCACCAGCGCCCCCACCTGTCGGCGTTTGCAATAGCTGTTCTCCGCCCATACGCGTGCCATCCGCAGGTAGCGCTGGTCCAGTTTATTTTGCTTTTCTCTTGATTCCATTTCTCTTCAGTAGGGCGTCTATAGTAGGTTCGCTGCCTTTGAAATTCTTGTAGAGCGTCATGGGGTCGTCAGTAGCTCCTCGCGAGAGTATATTGTCGCGAAAGCGCTGTGCCGTCTGCTGGTTGAAGATGCCGTGGCGCTTGAACACGCCAAAGGCGTCGGCATCGAGCACCTCTGCCCACTTATAGCTGTAGTAGCCGGCGGCATAGCCTCCCGCCATGATATGGCTGAACTGCGTGGTCATGCAGGTGTCGTCACGCTGTTTGCCGATGATGGCCTTCGCCCATGCCTTCTTCTCGAAGGGGATGATGTCGTGGGTGAAGGTATCCTTCTGGGTGTAGTAGGCCATATCGAGCAGTCCGAAGCTGACCTGGCGCATACAGGCGCTGGCCACCATGTAGTTGCGGCTCTTCGTGATGCGTCTGATGAGCTCGTCGGGCAGGGGTTCTCCTGTCTCATAATGGAAGGCGAAGGTGCGGAGGAAGTCTTTCTCGATGGCGAAGTTCTCCATGAACTGCGACGGCAGCTCTACGAAGTCCCAGAGCACATTGGTGCCGCTGAGACTCTCGAAGCGGCAGTTGGAGAACATACCGTGCAAGGCGTGTCCGAACTCATGCAGAAAGGTCTCCACCTCGCCCAGCGTCAGCAGCGCCGGCTTGTCGTCTGTGGGCTTGGTGAGATTCATCACCACGCTGACGTGCGGTCGCACATTCTCACCCTTGCGGTCTATCCATTGTCCCTGGTACTGCGTCATCCACGCGCCACCTTGCTTACCCTTACGGGGGTGGAAGTCGGCATAGAAGACGGCCAGGTATGAGCCATCGCGGTCAAACACCTCATAGGCTTTCACGTCGGGATGGTAGACGGGGATGTCGCCGTTCTCCCTGAAGGTTATGCCATACAGGCGGTTGGCGAGTCCGAAGACGCCGTCGATGACCTTGTCCAGCTGGAAGTAGGGGCGCAGCATCTCGGCATCGATATTGAACTTCTTCAGTTTCAGCTTGTGCGAGTAGAAGCCGATGTCCCAGGGCTCCATAGTTGCCGTTGACTTCTCCTTTGCGTGGAAATATTTCTTCAGTTCCTCTTTCTCCCTTACAGCCTCAGGCTTGTAGGCATCAATCAGGTCGTTGAGCAGTTTGTAGACGCCTCTCACGTTGTGGGCCATCCTACGCTTCAGGACGTAGTCGGCATAGGTTTTGTATCCCAGCAGCTGTGCTATCTCCCTGCGCAGGTTGATGAGTCGCTGGCAGATGGCCAGGTTGTTGCTGTCGTTGTCGTGTATGCCCTTGGTGTTGTAGGCCATATACATCTGCCGTCGCAGCTCCCGCTGTGTGCTGTAGGTCATGAAGGGCGAGTAGCTGGGAGCATCGAGGGTGAACACCCATCCCGTGAGGTCGCGCTGGCGGGCTTCGAGTGCGGCAGCATCGATGGCTGACTGGGGCAGGCCAGCTAGCTGCTGCTCGTCGCTGATGTGCAGCATGAAGGCCTTGTTCTCCTTCAGCAGGTTCTGCGAGAACTGCAGACTCATGAGCGAGGCCTCCTCCGTGAGCTGGCGCAGACGGTCCTTGTCTGCCTTCGACAGCAGGGCACCGCTGCGGACGAAACCCTCATAGCAGTCGTCCAGCAGCCGCTTCTCTTCCGGGGTGAGCCTGCGGTGGTGACGATGCACATATTTCACACGCTCAAACAGTTTTTCGTTCAGCCGCATGTCGTTGGCATGCTGCGTCAGGATGGGACTCATCTTCGTGGCCAGTGCGTCCATCTCGTCGTTGGTCTCTGCCGAGACGAGGTTGTAGAACACCGTCGTCACCCTGTCCAGCAGGTCGTAGTAGCCGTTGTCGTCATCGTCCTTGTTGATGATGGTATTGTCGAAAGTGGGCTTCTCGGGGTTGTTGATGGTCTTCTCCAGATACTCCTTGTCACGACGTATTCCCTCCATCATGGCCTCCTCGTAGTCTTCCATGCGGATGCGGTCGAAAGGCGCCGTGTCGTGGGGCGTCTTGTAGGGTTCGAAAAACGGATTCTGTCTCTTCTCTATAGTATCACTCATGAAGTGCTGCAAATTTTTTTGGGTGCAAAATTACAAAAATTCTGCGAAACGTACATATCTTTTTAATATTATTTGTACCTTTGTAGGATAAAATGACAAAAAACATGAATTTGAATCTTACAGATACCATTCAGATGCCCAGTCACAGGCTGCGTCGACAGGTCATCGACTTGTGCAACAAAGTGGGGAAGCCGTTGCTGAAGCTCTCCACTCGCGACTACGTCGACAATGGGCTGGGACAACTGGTCGAACAGTTCCAGGGTCAGGCAGGACTTGTCAATATCGAAGTGTTCAATGAACTGCAGCACACCATCACAGGATGGCCTGGTGGCAAGCCCGATGTCGACGACAGCACGCGTCCTGAGCGGGCGGCACCCTACCCCAAGCGCGTCATCGTGTTCTCACCACATCCTGACGATGACGTCATCTCGATGGGAGGCACCATACGACGGCTGATGCAACAGCACCACGACGTGCACATAGCCTATCAGACATCGGGCAATATTGCCGTCGGCGATGAGGAGGTGTCGCGATTCATGCACTTCATCAACGGATTCAACAAGATCTTTGCCAATGGCAGCGACGAGGTCATCAAGCACAGCTATCAGAGCGTGAAGCACTTCCTGAAAAACAAGCAGCAGGGCGACTACGACAATGAGAACATCCTGAGGCTGAAAGGACTTATACGCAGGGGAGAGGCACGACTGGCATGTGCCTACAACGGCATCGACAGTAGCCACATCCATTTCCTCGACCTGCCCTTCTATGAGAGTGGGCGCATCGAGAAACTACCTATGACCGAGCACGACGTGCACATCGTTCAACAGCTCATCCACGACATTGAGCCCCACCAGATCTATGTGGCAGCCGATCTGGCCGACCCGCATGGCACCCACCGCAAGTGTACAGATGCCGTGCTGGCGGCCATCGACGAAGAGAAGCACCAGGGAGCAGCATGGCTTGACAACTGCCGTGTGTGGATGTATCGCGGAGCCTGGGCAGAATGGGACGTTGCCGACATCGAGATGTGCGTGCCCATGAGTCCTGAGGAGCTGCGAGAGAAGCGCAATGCCATCCTGCGTCATCAGAGCCAGATGGAGAGCGCACCTTTCATGGGAAATGACGAACGCCTGTTCTGGCAGAGGGCAGAGGATCGCAACCGCGAGACAGCTAGTCGATACGATGCCCTGGGACTGGCATGCTACGAGGCAATGGAGGCCTTTGTGGAATATCATTTCTGAAGGCTTTTCAGTCGTTGGAACTGCGGAATAACGTTATAGCGGAATAGCGTTATATCGAAATCACGTTATGCCGGAATAACGTTATATCGGAATAGCGTCATCCCGAAATAGCGTCATCCCGAAATCACGTCATCCCGGAATCGAGCAGGAAAAACAGCGAGACACCTATCACGGAGATGATGGCACCTATCACATTGCGTGCGGTGATGGGTTGATGGAACAGCCATTTCGAGGGCAGCAGGATGAGGATGGGGCTCATCGCCATGATGGTGCTGGCGATGCCGGCTGCGGTGTACTGAACAGCCATCAGCGAGAAGCCAACACCTACGAAGGGACCAGCGAAGACGGCTATCAGCATGGCCAGCAAGCCACGACGCTCGTGCAGGCTGTCGCGCATCTTGCCCGCCTTGCCGCTGATGACGAGCCAGGCAGAAAAAAACACCAGACCAGCCACACAGCGAATGGAGTTAGAGGCAAAGGGGAGCACATCGAGATGGGGCGATGACAATCCCACGTCCTGCGTGTAATGGTCCAGGCCAATCTTGCTCAGCACCAGTCCCACGCCTTGTCCTAGCGCGGCTCCGATGCCATACAGCACCCCTTTCAATGGCAGGTTCATAGCAACATGATGATGCTCATCGTGACCAAGTACGGAGATGGCGATACCCGTCAGCGTGACACCCATAGCGAGCAATGCCGTCCACGACAGCTCCTGTCCAATCATGATCCAGGCAGCCATAGCGGTAAACATTGGCGCCAGCGTCATCAGAAGCTGTCCCATGCGCGAGCCAATCTGAACGTAGCAGTTGAGCAGCCACATGTCGCCAAGAAAATAACCCACGACACCCGACGCCAGCAGCCAGCCCCACGTCTCGTTGCCAGCACCTGCAGGATAGGGGGTTCCCATGGTGACCCACAGCAACACTGCTGAGAGTAGCAATGCCACCATCATGCGCCAGACATTCATCACAGAGACCCCTAGTTTACGGCTCCCAACCTCACCAAACAAGGCGCTGATGGTCCACGAGAAAGCCACACCCAGCGATATCAGTTCTCCCAAGTATTGCATATCGGGGTGCAAAGGTACGAATAAGCGAGCGAAAAAACAAAATAATTCTGGTTTTTCCGAGCCAGAATGACGCAGGTTGGAAAATAATCGGTTTTTTGCTTTATTTTTCGTGATTTTTTATTATCTTTGCAGCCGAATGTCACATTACCATTTAAATAAAAAACATGATTAAGATGAAGAAAGTATTCATTATGGCTTTTGCTGCTCTTGCTATGACCTTTGCAGCTTGTGGTAACAAGAGTAACAGTGGTGCTGGCGGCAACGAAGCCGGAGCCACCGCAGAAGAGACGAGCAAGGGCGATGCCACTCAGGTGTACAACAACGAGAAGTACGGCTATACTGTGGAAGTGCCAGGGTTTATGACACGTCACGATCCTGAATATGGTGCTGAGACAGGGACCATCTTCATGAACAACCCTGACGATATGTTCGACATCAACCGTATTGAGACCTATGGATCGGATAACGGTCATCTCTATGAGCCCTGGACACCCGAGGGCGTGAAGAGCCGCTTCGAAATGGAGACCGAGGAACTTACAGACGTGACGAGCAAGGAATGCAAGGACTTGGAGTTCACCTACACCCGCACCTCAGAAGAGGGGCACGTGACCATTAACCATTCTGTCTTTAGTGGCATGAAGATGGCTTCTGTCACCATCGACTACGATGCCAATATGGCTGACAAACTGGGTGGCGACGTTGCCAAGAAGATTATGTCGTCGCTCAAGATCAAGTAATGGCAAGACGTAGGGCAATAGTCTCTGGAACCATGAGAAGCCTGCTGTCGACATTGGTATGTGTGGTCTGCATGGGTATGCAGGCCACACCTATTGACCAGCTGCTGGAACGCATTGACAAGGGGGCTTCAAGCAAGTTCAGGATAGAACTGAAGAAGTCGGACCGCGACTTTTTCGAACTCGACCAGCGTGGCAGCAGACCCGTGGTGAGAGGCAACTCGTGGGTGAACATCGGCGTGGGCATCAACTGGTATCTGAAATACTATGCCGGCATACAGCTGACGTGGAACCAGATGACGGCAACGCTACCCGACGTGCTACCTCCCGTCACAAAGCGGGAGCGCCATGAGACCGACCTCACCCTGCGCTACGATTTCAACTACTGCACATTCAGCTACAGCATGCCGTTCTGGGACTGGCAGCGGTGGCAACAGGAGATTGACTGGATGGCCCTACACGGTGTCAACATGCCACTGGCCGTCGTAGGCGAGGAGTGCGTATGGCGCAACATGCTGCTCAGACTGGGCTATTCGGAGCAGGAGATAGGACGGTTCATTGCAGGCCCTGCCTTCCTGGCTTGGTGGGCGATGAACAATCTGGAAGGATGGGGCGGCCCACTACCCCAGTCTTGGTATCAGCGGCAGGAACAGCTGCAAAAGCAGATCCTGCAACGGATGAAAGAGCTGGGCATGCACCCCGTGCTGCCTGGCTACTGTGGCATGGTGCCCCACGATGCCCGCGAGCGACTGGGACTGAACGTCAGCGACGCAGGCCTGTGGAACGGTTTTCAGCGACCCGCCAATCTCGTGCCTACCGACAGCCGCTTCGAGGAGATAGCAGCCCTCTATTATGAGGAGCTGACAAAGCTCTTTGGAAAGGCCGACTACTATTCTATGGACCCCTTCCACGAGAGCAGCGACGATGCCACTATCGACTATGCCGAGTCGGGCCGTCAACTGATGGCTGCCATGAAGCGTGTCAACCCGAAGGCGATATGGGTGGTACAGGGATGGACGGAGAACCCTCGCCCAGCTATGGCCGATGCTCTGGAGCAAGGGCATCTGCTGGTGCTCGACCTCTTCTCCGAGTGCCGTCCCATGTTTGGTGCCCCTAGCATCTGGAACCGTCCCGAGGGTTACGGCAAGCACCAGTGGCTGTTCTGTCTGCTCGAGAATTTTGGTGCCAATGTCGGACTGCACGGACGGATGGACCAGCTGCTCGACAACTTCTATTTCATGAGAGGGGAGTCGACAGCATCGCTGAAGAACTGCAAGGGTATCGGCTTCACGATGGAAGGCTCAGAAAACAATCCTGTGATGTTCGAACTGATGAGCGAGCTGCCCTGGCGACCGGAGAAGTTCGCCAAAGAAGAGTGGCTCCGCAGCTATGTCCGTGCCCGCTATGGAGCTGACGACAGGAGCATCGGCGAGGCCTGGCAGCTGCTGGGACGCACCATCTACAACTGTCCTATGGGCAACAACCAGCAGGGACCTCACGAGAGCATCTTCTGCGGACGGCCCTCGCTCAACAACTTCCAGGCCTCATCGTGGTCGAAGATGAAAAACTACTACGATCCCGCCTCTACCCTGCGTGCAGCCCAGCTATTCCTGTATGGTGCACAGCGACTGCACACATCATCGACAGCAGACCGTTCTGCAGCCAGCAATCTGAAATACGACCTGGTAGATATCACCCGCCAGGCGCTGGCCGACCAGGCGCGGCTGCAATATCAGCACGTCATTGCCGACTACAAGTCGTTCGCCATTGACGACTTCGTGCATAGCTCCTCACGCTTCCTGCAGATGCTGTTGCTACAAGACGAACTACTGGCCACCCGCACAGAGTTCCGCCTGGGTCACTGGATAGAGCCAGCCCTTCGGTGTGCCACCAACGACAGCGAGCGACGCCTTTACGAGTGGAATGCCCGCGTGCAGATTACCACGTGGGGCAACCGCTACTGTGCCGACACGGGAGGGCTGCGCGACTATGCCCATAAGGAGTGGCAGGGACTGCTGCGTGATTTCTACTACGTGCGCTGGAAGGCCTATTTCGATGCCCTCCTGGCCCAGATGAAGAAGTTGACAGGACCGCAGCCCGAGCTGCTCAGTGGTGGTCCCAATGCCAACAAGACCTCTTCCGAGCTGTTTGCAATGGCATTGCCGCAGGAGGTGAAAATCGACTGGTACGCAATGGAGGAGCCCTGGACGCTGCAGCAGAACAGCTATGCCGCACAGCCAGAAGGTGATGCCTTCGAGGTGGCTGCGAAAGTTTTGCGATTCCTGACAGAAAAACAATGACAGCTATGAACAACAAAAGACTGCTCTCGCTCGATGTGCTACGAGGACTGACAGTGGCAGGCATGATCCTCGTCAACAATGGCTATGGTGAGTCGTTCCAGATGCTACAGCATGTACGTTGGAACGGTATGACGCCCTGCGACCTCGTCTTTCCCTTCTTCCTGTTCATCATGGGCATCTCGTGCTATCTGTCGCTCTCGAAGACCAACTTCCAGCCCACAGCCGGTGTCTTGCGCAAGATCGTGAAGCGCACGGTGCTGCTCTTTGCCATCGGCCTGGCTATCAACTGGTTTGACCATGCCATATGGGGCGAGCCGTTGTGCTTTGGCCATCTGCGGCTTTGGGCGGTGCTGCAGCGCATAGCACTCTGCTATTTCTTTGCGTCGCTGTTTGCCGTCTACATCAACCATCGCTACACCCTACACGTCATCATCGGACTGCTTGTTGTCTATACGATTATATTATTGGCAGGCAACGGCTACGCGGAGGATGCCTCTGCCAATATCCTCGCCCAGATAGACCTCGCACTCTTTGGTCCCGAGCACCTCTACACGAAAAGCCCTGTTGACCCTGAGGGCCTCGTGGGCACCATCAGTGGTGTGGCTCATGTGCTGCTGGGCTTCTATTGTGGGCGACAGATCAAGACCCGTCAGACGATAGAGGAGAAGACGATAGCCGTCTTTGTTCTGGGTGCCGTCTGCGTCATCATCGGATTTCTGCTCAGCTATGGGCTACCGCTCAACAAGCGCATCTGGAGTCCCAGCTACGTACTGGTCAGCTGTGGCTTGGCAGCCTTGCTACAGGCACTCTTCCTCTACGCCATAGACATCAAGGGGTGCAGCAGACGCTGGTACCTGCCCTTCCAGGTGTTTGGCATGAATGCCCTCGCACTCTATGTGTGCAGCGAATTGCTGGCTATCCTTTTCGGACGTTTTGGCATCGGCGCTGTGATCTACGATGCCATTCATGCCGTCATACACCACCTGCAGTGGGCATCGCTAGCCTATGCCCTCACCATTGTGGGCATCAACTATCTGGTGGGCTATATCCTCTGGAAGCGACAGATATTCATCAAACTATAGACAACAATCATGAACAAAAGACCAATTGCATTTATCACTGGTGCCACCAGCGGCATAGGACTGGGATGTGCCAGACGCTTTGCGCAGGGAGGCTACGACCTCATACTCACAGGACGTCGCCAGGAGGCCCTCGATGTCCTAGCCGAAGAATTGCGACAGCAGGGAACGGCCGTTCAGACCTGCTGCTTCGACGTGCGCAGCCGCGAGGCTTGCCAGCAGGCTGTAGAGAGTCTGGGCAATCAGCCTGTGGACGTTCTCATCAACAATGCCGGACTGGCCCTAGGGCTGGAGCCGGAATATGAAGGAGACCCCGCCGACTGGGACACGATGATCGATACCAACATCAAGGGGCTGCTCAACATGACCCGTCTCATCGTACCACAAATGGTAGAGCGAGGACATGGGCATGTCATCAATATCGGCTCTGTGGCCGGCGATGCCGCCTATGCCGGTGGCAATGTCTACTGTGCCACGAAGGCTGCCGTGAAGACCATCACCGACGGCCTGCGCATCGATGTGGCACACACACCAGTACGCGTCACCAATATCAAGCCGGGACTCGTGGAGACCCATTTCAGCAACGTCCGCTTTCATGGCGACGACCAGCGTGCAGCCACCGTCTATCAGGGCATCCAGCCGCTGACGGGTGATGATATTGCCGATGTGGCTTTCTATGCTGCCAGTGCTCCTGCCCACGTACAGATTGCAGAAGTGCTGGTGCTCGCCACCCACCAGGCCAGTGGTAGCGTCATTCATCGTGAGGTATAAGCCTGTATTGCCGGAATAGCGACTGGCGTGCCGAACGACATCTAGGCATACAATTATTAAATAAACTAAAAAACGAGCGAAGCTATTGCAGTTTCGCTTTTTTTTCGTAACTTTGCCAATGATTTGAAACAAACTAAATTCACCCTAAAACAAAACTACATGGTATGAAAGATCTGAAGATGTACATTAACGGCCAGTTCTGCGAGAGTTCAGACGGCAAGTGGATTGATGTGTTGAACCCTTCGACAGAGGAGGTAATCTCCCGTCAGCCTGAGGGGACAATAGACGACGTGAATCGGGCGCTGGACGCTGCCCGGGCTGCTCAGAAGGCATGGGCAAAGACGCCAGCCATCGAACGTGCACAGTATCTGCTGAAGATTGCTGCCGGCATCAAGGCCCGCGAGAATGAGTTCACAAAGATTATCATGCGCGAGCAAGGCAAGACACGCGCCTGGGCTGCCATCGAGGTTGGGGCCACCATCAGCTATTTTGAATATATGGCCACCTTTGCGCGCCATATCGAAGGAGAGATTATCCCCAGTGACCGTCCCAACGAGACCATCCTGCTGACGAAGAAGCCTATTGGCGTGGTGGCAGGCATCTTGCCCTGGAACTTCCCGTTCTTCCTCATCGCACGCAAGGCTGGTGCTGCCCTCATCGCGGGTTGTACCATCGTGATCAAGCCCAGCCAGCTGACACCAGAGAACTGCACCGAGTTTGCCAGGGTGGTCGACGAGACAGGTCTGCCGGCAGGTGTTATCAATATCGTGACGGGCAAGGGTAGCGTCATCGGCAACGAGATGGCTGGCTCGCCAAAGATTGATATCGTCAGCGTGACGGGTAGCGTAGGAGCTGGCGAGAGCATCATGGCTGCTGCGTCGAAGAATATCACCAAGGTCAGCCTCGAGCTGGGTGGAAAGGCTCCTGCCATCGTGATGAAGGATGCCGACCTGGAACGGGCCGCACAGTGGATCGTTGACAGCCGTATTGGCAACAACGGACAGATCTGCAACAATGCTGAGCGTGTCTATGTCCAGAAGGAAGTGAAGGCAGAGTTCACCAAGATCCTGGTCGACAAGATGAAGGCTGTGAAGGTGGGCGACGTTTGTGCCGACGAAAGCGTTGACATGGGACCACTGGTAGAGGCACGGGCCCTGGAGAGCGTTACGGAGAAGGTGGAGCGTGCCATCAAGCAGGGTGCCAAACTGCTCTGTGGCGGACATCGGGTTGGAGAAAAGGGCTATTTCTATGCTGCTACCGTGCTCGACGACTGCACACAGGATATGGATATCATCCACGAGGAGACCTTCGGCCCCGTCATCCCATTGGTAGAGTTCTCTGATATCGACGAGGCTATCAAGATGGCCAACGACTGTGAATATGGCCTGGCAAGCTCGATCTTCACCAAGGACCTGAATGTTGCCGTGAAGGCTTGCCGCGAACTGGAGTTTGGCGAGACCTACATCAACCGCGAGCATTTCGAGGCCATTCAGGGCTTCCACGCTGGTGTGAAGAAGAGTGGCATCGGTGGTGCTGACGGCAAGCATGGTGTAGACGAATATCTCGTCACCCACGTCACCTATCTCGACACCTACGACGATATGTAACATCAAAAATCAATGAGGGCTGCTATCATTGCGATAGCAGCCTTTTTTTGGCGTATAGCTCATTTTGCAGGATTTTTTTTAGTGGTAGGTGTTCAATAGCTCAAATTGCAGGATGACAATACCCGTTGTTTTTTTGATTGTTTGCTAGTAAGTATATACCTTTGCCTCGCAGTCTGAAGCATAATGGGGCTCTGCTGGGGAGCAACTCCATGAGGAATAGGACTGTAATGCGAGAAGCATATTGACTTGAATGGGGACTGTCTGTGATGGGCAGCCCCCATCCTGTTAAGAAAAATATGCTAATCGCCATTCAATGCCAAGAAAAACCCAGAAATGAACCGCTTGCTGTTCTCCTGTGTCAAGCCGCTGTGGTTGTTCAGGTTCTTCTTCAAGTCTGTAAAGGTACCCTCGATTTTGTTGTTCGTATTGGGCATTCCCTTGCAGTCCTCCCGCTGGTAGCTAAACAGGTATGGCAGGTAGAAGTTCAGGCTGTTCATTGCTGCTCTGAGCCGCTGATGCGTATAGTGCATCTTCCCATCTTTGTGGAGGCTTTTATGCCCTATCGTGCCTTCCCATTTCTCTTTCCATGCCTGGTAATCCTTCTTGAAGTCTGCCTCGTCAGCATTGTGCAGCCTGTCTACCAAGTTCTTCAACCCCTTGCTGGCATGCATCTTAGGATTCAGCGTCAGGTAGCGCCTGATAATCTGCTTCATGTGAAACTGGCACATCTGTATGTGATACTCAGAAAACGCCTTGAACAGGCTCTGCTTGCCGTCTATGATTAATCCACGGATAGAGTATCCTCGTCCCTTGATACTGCTGACAGCATCCTCGTAATCCTTCACAGTCTCACTCTTCACAAAGGCCATGTACAATGCCTTTCCTGTCTGACTGTCCAGTGCCAGCAGCACACCGAAGCTGCGTCCCCAGTAGGTCACGTCCAGATGTACGAAGCCCTCACCTGACAGAGGCGGCTGCACCCATTCACGTTTGATGGCATGAAGTCTGCGTTTTACTGTGGCTACACTCATACCGAAGCGAGAGGAAAGCTCTTTGATCGTCTGCTTCTCTTGTTGATAGGCATCCCATAAAACACCTTCGCAAACCTCTGTTCCGGCACGGAACTGATAGCCGCAATCCTGACATTTGTACAACTGTACGCCCTTGCGTACACCATTCTTTACTGTATGGGACGAACCACATACCTCACATCTCTTCTTGTTCATACTAACTTCGCATTTTACACCTTTTGAAATGTCTGCAAAGTTAGCAGAAATAAAGCGTTGAGGACTGTCACATCCTGCAAAATGAGCTATTGAGCATTTTCAAACGTCGAATTGTACTCTGAAACGTTTGAATCGCTCAAAACACCAGTAGAGACCGAACTTTGAGGGCTGTTCCATCCTGCAAATTGAGCTATAGGTC
>JAIKWS010000009.1 GCA_024684515.1 Prevotella sp. | reverse complement strand
GGATGTTACTACAGCGCATCTACGCTGCCGAAAGGCTGAGGAACCGCCGTATGCGGAACCGCTTGTACGGTGGTGTGAGAGGACAAGTGGACACGAAAAGAGGTGAACACCTCTGATTAGTGTTCACCTCCTACTCGATTTAGTACGCCCGGGGTGGGGGTGCAAGATGGCTCAGCCGGATGGCGCTCCCCTCCCTTATTTCAGAGCTTACTGAAAAATCCTTATTTCTACTCCTTTGAGATTCGCTTATTTGAGTTCCTTCTCGACGCGAGATTGCATGCAAACCGCTCCCCTTCCCTGTTTCAGGGGAGAGGAGCGGTTCTGAGCATTCGTGTGAATGGTGGTCTATTACTATCTCTTTTGCCTGATCACCTCTTTCTTGCCATGATGTATGTAGACACCAGATACTTTAGGACGACGACCTAGCTTGACACCTTGCAGGTTGTACCACTCCGTGTCTGTCTCGTCGATAGCCAAATCGGCTATGCCCTGAGTGTTGTCGAGATCGATGACCAGCGGCTCCCATGGTGTACCGATGATGGCATCGCTGTTGAAGGGGATATCATTGCTGATGTCAATGATGCTACCTCCCACGGCAACACGCAACTGCATAGGTTTGCCACGGCCTTCGCCTGCTATGAGGAGGTAGTAGAGGCCGTAGGAAGTTGATTCGGGGTCGGTAGCTACAAAGGCTGTGGCTGCCCCACGGCACTCGTTGTCGATGAAGGCAGCAATCTCCGCATCGCTGACTATCTCTCTATTTCTTACCAGCTTGACCACCATCGACATATTGTCGGGATAGGACTCTGGCTCAACGGGTGAGAACGTAGATGGCTGCGTGCCGGCTTCCTGCCTGCTGAGCACCCTGGCGCTGGCGATGGCAGGCATACTGGGATAGACGAACTCCTTGGTATTCTCGTCAACGCTGTAGTAGAGGTATCCCTTTCCGCTCTCCAGCACCTGCAGGTTGCCGTCCCATCCGTAGGGACCGTAGATGGCAAAGCCCTGTTGTGACTTTATCTGGTCGCCTTGCTGCGGGTTGGCTCCGGCAAATGCCACGTCGAGAGTCATCGATGTGGTAGGCAGATAGCTGATCCAGTTCCAGTTCTTTTTCAGCGTTACCTTGGTATCAGCCAGCTTCACGGGTAGGCCCATGACAGAGAGCAGGGATGGCAGTTCCGTGCTCTTCGACAGCTTCGTGAGGTTCATCTTATACATGTTGTTGGCATGCATGTCGGTCAGTGTGCCATCCCAGTAATAGCCGTTGCAGAAGTAGGTGCCTGTTGATCGGTCTTTGATGAATACATTCCACGTAGAGACGTTCTGGAGCACCTCAGAGGTCTTCGTGTCAACGGGTTCCACTCCCAGCGACAGCCAGTTCCATCCAGCCTTTATCTTGAGTTCTTGTTCTACGAGGTCACTCTTTGTGAAGATGACGGGATGTGAGAAGTCGCCGATGGTCTTCGAGTCGTCGAAGGTGATGCTGAGAGGCTCGTTGGCCAGGGTGGCGTTGACATTAGCGTATGCCACTCCCTTTGATGCATCCCAGATACGGAAGGTCACAGGCTTGCCATAGTCGAGGTTTACCATTTCGCCATTGACGTTCTGCTGTGCCGTTCCATAGATGTTCATGGCTATAAAGGCAGCGTTGCGTATGTTCATGACGTTGGCGACGCCACGGCATTGTCCGTCGATGAATGCCGCCACAAGGCTTTCTTTGTTGGCCATGAGTACACCATTGATATACACTTGTCCGACGATGCTCATCGTGTTTTCATACTGGTTGGGGTCGACAGTCCATGTCGGTGTCTGTCCGCGCACCTTCATCACGATGCGCAGCGGCTCTGTTATCTCCTGGTTGCCTTGCATGGCTATGGAGGCGTCGTAGTTGCCGACAGGAACTGTAGGCAGCACCCTGAAGCGCATTCTGTAGGTGGTGAGTGGTGGTATCTCTCCCGTGTTGCCCAGTGGCGTCTCGTCGATGGCATCGATAGGTATTAGCCACTCTGGCATGTGGCTGAGCGTGACATACTCGGTGTTGCCGCTCTTGTTGACGATGTCGATATCGAAGTCGTATGTCGATCCCAGGTCCTTGATGACAGTAATGCTGTCTTTAGACCACTTCAGTGTGTTGCGCTGCACGTATGCGGTCCACTTTATGGGATCAGACTGGTTGCCATTCAGGTCGTGAATCTTGTCGACGGTGATATTGAGTGTTGTTCCCTCGATATCACGTGCCGAGATGCCGCTCCCCTCCGCCAAGCTGATGACCACCTTTCGCTCCGATGCAATCGGTTTGGCAATGAGGCGCTTTTCTTCTGGTGCTTCCTTCAGCGGTGGAGCATATTGGCTGATGTGCGTGATGTCGTCTCCCTTTATGAGGGTTCCATGAGCATTTGGTGCCATATTCTCCCATGTTGCTTCGATATAGCTCATGTTGTTTTTCGTCACTTTCTTCTCGAAGGGGTAGTAGGCCACGAGTCCTCTTGAATAGATGCTGGTGGTGTCGATGACGTTGTACATATTGTTCAGGATACGGCTTTCCGAGAGTGTGGCGTGCCAGATACGCAGCTCGTCAATTCTTCCTTCATATCCCATTCCCTTTCCCAGACTCATGGTGTTTCCGCTCAGCGACGGGACGTCGATCTCTGCGATGACTGCCGTCCGCATACCGTCGTAATAGAAGCTGGCTGCCTGTCCGCGCACCACATTGAGTGCCATATGATGCCATGCAAAGCCTGTCCAGAAATCGTCGCTATTGGCTACCACGCTCTGATTCTCTCCATACTGCAACAGCAGGTCCTTCTCTTTGTTGTAGTACAGTCGCAGCTTGTCGGTGGTGGCGCTTCCTGTCTCGAAGATGGTCTGCTCTTCAGTGTCATCGACCTTCGTGCTGCCAGGACGAGCCCACAGTTCTATGGCATAGCTGTCGCTAGGATAGGTGTTGATGTCCGCGATGTCTACTTCTGAGGGTGTTCCGGTACGGAACTCCAAAGCCTGGTTGTAGTACGACAGATTCCACATCCCGTTGGTGATGAAGTCGTGTGTATGGCGCATGTCATAGGCTATGGTGCCATGTCCTTCTCTCATGGGCCAGTAGTTCTTGAGTCCGTACACATAGCCGTCCTTGGCCTTGTATTTCTCTGCTGCAGCATTGTTGAGGTCTCTGCAGAGGCTGTAGAAGCACAAGTCGTGTATGGCACCCGACATACTGCCAAGATACATGTAGTTGTCGTCGTAGTAGGAAACGGCTTGTATGGCCTCTATAGGCACAGGCTCGTTGGTAAAGAGCTTCACGGTGTTGGTGCCATATTGTGCTATTATCGATATTGTGGCATCGTTGGTATCGCAGTTCATGGCAAAGAATATCCACTCTTGTTTCGGCAGCGTGTCCTTGCTGACCATCTTTGTACCAGCGATCTCGATAACGACATGTCCCTCTTCGTCAATACTGATGATGTATCGTCCCTTGCCATGGTCGAGTATCGATCCCTCCTTGGTCCATATCATCCAGAACTCTACGGAGAAGTCGCTGTTGATGAATACAGGATTGACGGTACGCTGCTCCAGGTAGTTGCCCAGCATGAGTTTGGATACTTCATGGTCGATTTCCTGGTTGTTGAGTTTGCTTGTGACGATGACATTCTTGTCGCTGACGTAGCCAGGCACGATGTCTTCGTTGAACTCTACCACCATGTCTTCGCCATATCCCAGCACGCCATTGGTGGGCAGCGGTGTGGTGAGCTGCCTTGGTGCGTTGCTGTCTTTCACCACCCTTATCTCGTCGCTATAGACATAGACGGGTTCTGTGCCGTAATCGGTACGTGTATAGGCCCTGAAGGTGTAGGAGCCCTCTGGGTACATATTGGCATCACCCATGTCATATACCAGGTTCAGATTGCCCGTGGCAGGCAGCAGGTTGCCTCCTAGCGTCTGCTGGTCGGCCTCGCTGAGCACGAACTGCAGTTCAGAGGGCTGTGTCCACGAGGTGGCACCCTCGTACAGGTATTCCACACCTAGTCGCCTCATGCCCTTGAACTGCCTGTTGAAGTCATAGAGCTTCATTTCCAGGTTGCCCTTGTTGCGCTGCAGGGTCTCGAGGTTCAGCACGGTCTCGTTGATATCCAGCGAGATGGGGCTCGAGCTGGGTTTGAAGTGCACGTCGAAGTTCGCCACGTCGCGAATCTTGATAGCCTGATACTGCGAGCAGAAGGCAATCTCAAGGTTCTCGTAGTCGAGCACACTCTGGTCGGTCTGCCTCACGGTGATGATTTTCTTCACCGTCTCGTTGGCAGGAATGAAGACAGAGCGCCCGTTGGCAGGTACACCGTCCATGAGGATTTCCAGTCCCTGCTGGTTGTTCTTCTCATTGATGACGATATTGTAGGAGAAGTCGAATCCCTGACTGGTGCTCGAGAGGTTGGTCAGGTGCAGCGTCAGCTGTCCTGCCTGTCCTGCCGGTACGTCGCTCAGAGTTACCTTCTTGGCGCTGTTGTCGGCATTGCCGTCGATGCTGATGCGTATGCTGGGGCGCTCCATCTGCTCCGTACCGTTGCTCAGCGTGTGCAAGCCGGGTTCGTAGTACTTGGTTTTCTGCTCGCCCTCATAGGGGTTGTAGCTTTGTCCTCCCACTAGGAAGAAGCTGTCGCTCCATCCTTTTGGCGACTTGTAGATGTTCACGCTGAAGTCGGTACCCTTGTTGCCGTCGCTGAAGGAGTAGTCGAACTGTGCCCAGTCCTTGGTATTCTCGTCCTCGTCGCTTTCAGCGGTACTCATGCTCCATCCGTTCTCTGTGGTCCATTGTGCCGTAGTCTTGAAGACGATGCTCGCCCCCGAACCTTCTGTGACACCTCCAATATTGAAGATACCACCCAGCTTGTGATTGTACAACTCCTTATACTGGTAAGTAGTATCGCATCGGTTGCTGTATGAGTTGGGAGAACCACCGTCGAACGAGATATTCTGCAGGAAGGTGTCTTCACCTTGTATGGCCTCCAGCTTGTCTTTCTCGTTATTGGCCATCACCTGTTTCCACGTTTCTATCTGGCTTGTACACCACTTTACGCTGTCGTCGTAGAAGGTGTTTGGCTCACTGCCCTTCGGCAGTTTCTGGATATAGGTGGTATCGTCGAGACCCAGGTTAGGATCATCCTTGCTGAGCCATGTAGTATAGACACAGTGGTCGGTGCTGTTCACGTAGTTCTCTGCCTCCTGTTTGCTGTCCAGGAATACGAACAGCGATCGCCGTGTTTCCTCCCACTTAGGTATCATGACTTTCTCCAGCTCGTAGGTGGAGTACATGAACGTGGTGACGAGGCTGTCGCCCATCGACTTACCGTCTCTGAGCTCCAGTTCAAACGGATATCCCTCTCCTTTTCTGAATAGTCCCACCTTTCGGCTATCGCCCACGATGATGTTGGTTGAGACGCCAATGAAGACGTCGCCATCGGCTCCTACATATACCGATCCTGTACCTGTAGAGACGCTTTTCGTTGCGGTGACGGTCCATGTCTCGTCGGTCTGATTGCCGCGGTTGACGGTATAGTGGAATCCTCCGCCCTTGTTGCCAACAGCCTTCACCTTTCCGAATTCCACAAGCGTTCCCACGCCCACAAATGTCTTCAGCTTTGTGCCTGATATGAAGTCAGTCACGAACTTCTCGTCGCCGTAGTATCCCTGTGCCGTACTCTTCATCTTTGTCTTCGCGCTACCCGTAGTCCATGTTGTCTTCGACGTTGCCCCTGGTGGGTCTCTGAGCACCATGGTTACCTTGTCGGGTCCTAGCGTGATGAAGTTGGTGCCGGTGGTGAGCGAGCCAAGCACGATGGCATTCACGCCCACGTAGCTGTAGGTGCGGTTGTTGCGCTCTATGCTCATGCTGAGCTGTCGGGTATAGGGTGCCACGATATTGGGTGCTCCCGTCTGGAACGTGAACTCGTTCTTGCCTCTCTCGTCGAGTATCAGCTGGTTCTTCTTCAGGTTGTAGATGTCGCCAGGCTGCAGTCCCAGTTCCTCGTTTTCCACCTTCGCCACCACCAGCTGCTCGTCGCTCATCTCGTTGCTGATGGTCACCAGCTGTGCGTTAAGTGCTATGGTATCTGCAACAGCGGGCTGCGCATCGTTGTTGACATAGGCTTCATAGCCCCATATCTCCATCCGCACTTTGTCGCCGCTGTCGTAGATGGGGTAGCCATAGGTGTACTTGATGCCATCGCCCTCTTCCTTCCAGATATCGGTCACGGTGGTGGTACCGAAGTCGTCGGTATAGTCTTCGATGTTCCTCCTTCCGAAGATGCCTCTTGGTGCGTCACCGTCGCCGTTTGCCGACAGCTGTGTTATTTCCAGCTGCGGTTCGGCATAATAGGCTTTCACCATCTTCACGTTGTACGAATAGAGCTTCGTCTCTACGTTGCCGTCTTCATCCTCCAGGTTTAGCGTGTCGGTATAGACGGCGTTCACGTTGGTAAGGTCTATCTCTGGCAATGCACCGAAGTCGATGTCGTGGTTGGTGTCTATCGTGAGGTTCTTCACCCTGAACTTCAGCGGTGGCAGCATGGCCGAGAACTCGCCTGTCACCGAGTCGGTACGTATGTAGATGTACTTCGCGTCGTAGCTCGTGCCTGTCCATGCGTGGCTGTTGATGCTCGTGGTGTCGCTCTCCCACCCCCTGTTGGCTGGGGCGTCGCTGATGTGGTCGTCAAGGCAGTTCAGCGAGAACGACTCGTTGTTGAGTGCCAGCTGTATGGTTGCTATGCCGATGTTGTTCTTCGACATACCGTGGCCCACGGCCAGCGTATCGTTGGCCAGGCCACCGCCTATTCGCCCAGCAAAGTTCACGAGTGTGGAGTCAATAAAGTCGTGCTGGAAATGCCGGTCGAAATAGTAGGTGCCGTTCGCCGGCCATCGCCCTTCGTTTGCCATGACGTGGTTCGACAGCTTGGCTTCCACGAAGTGATCGCCAATAGGTACCGAGATCTCGTAATAGCCGTTCTCGTCGGTCTGTTCCACTTTTCCACCCGTGGTCTGCAGCATGCCGTCGACAAACATCTGTGCGCCCTCTACGGGCACGTTGGTGCCGGCGTAGTAGATATATCCACTCATGACGAACGACGACACGTCGACGAAGTCAACGTTATGCACCAGCGCATTCTTGCTCACGAAGATCAGCTTCGTGTTGGGGTTGAACTCATGTATTCCGAAGAGTGGCGCCACCGAGTAGGTAGTACCCTCGCCGGCGAAGGGTACTCCCTGTATGACGTAGTTGCCGTCTTCGTCGGTCTTGGTCTTCAGGGCCAGCGCGTCGGGTGTGAGTGCAGCGGGCTGCACATTGTTGTTGATGCGTCCGTGGTGCTTGCGGTAGTTGGTGCCGTCGCGCGAATAGTCGAAGAACTGTGTTTGCAGCCCCTCGTCGAAGGTCCAGTAGGTCTCCAGGTACTGTTCATCGCCAACGAGCAGGTGGTCGTAGTTCTCCAGGATGGCCGTCTCGCTGAGGCATTTCGTCCACAGGCGCAATTCGTCGATGGCCCCTCTGAAATGTCCCAGCTCCATCTCCTTGGCGCTCTCCAGCGACAGGTTGCCAGCCAGTGCCAGCGTGGTCTTCTGCACGTCCGGCTGGCTGCTGTTGCTATTGTTGTTCAGCACGTAGCAGGTCACCGTCTGTGCGCTTCGCGTCAGCACGATGTGGTTATAGCTGTCCTTGCGCAGGCTGATGTCTGCGAAGGTCTGGTTGTTGAAGGTGAGCTGTCCGCTCTCTGTCATGCCCAGTGCCACATCCTGGCCGAAGTTGACCACCTTGGCGTTGCTGAATTCCTCGGGATAGAGCCACAGCTGCAGCGAGAAGTCGTCTGCGGAAAACTTCTCGGCAGCATAGCTTTCCGATGGGTATTGCCATGATGCTGCTCCGTGCGCGCCGTTGAAGTAGAGGGCGTGGAACTGCTCGCTGCCTTCATCGTCCTTGCTCTGCTTCGACAGCACCACCTCTACGTCTTGCACCGATGTGCCTGTAGCGCCGAAGGCGATACGTCCCGTCACCGTTCCTGTGCCCTTGGCAAATCCTATATCGCTGATGTCGTTGCTGATGGTGTTGCCGTCGCTACACTTATCCTCTACCGTGACGCGATAGTCGTAGAACACGCCAGGCAGGGCTGTCTCGTCGGTAAAGAACAGATATTCCTCGTTGCTCGACATGCGGCTCATCTTCTCCCACGGGTCGTCATCCTGCTCTGCCCTCCGTCGCTCCACGATATAGGTCTTGGCGACTACCGACCCCTGTTGGTTGACGTGCCATGTCAGCTTCACAACCCCCTCATGGGCACCTTTCGATGCATCGAAGTCGTAGAACAGCGTTGCGTTGCCAATGGCCTTCGTATTGATTTCCTCCGTGTTGAGGATGGTGTTGCCAATGACGCCCTTGATCGTATAGACATGTCCTTCGCAGGCGTTCAGCGGCTCCTCGCAATAGGGTACGCCCGTCTCGGGGTCTGTCTTGGCCTGTCGGTTGGTATGCTGGTCGGTGCTGCGGTGCTCCCACCTGAAGTTGGTCTGCATGCCTGTAGCCTTCAGCTTGTAGGCAGGGTCTTCCTCGTTGTCGATATAGATCCAGAACTGGTTTCCGAAGCCTTCGGCATAGCCGTCTGATGTCCAGGTGAATACGATGCGGTCGCTCTGCTGCTCGACCACCATGTTGTTGATGGGCACATTCCTGACGGTGCTCACTTTGACGGTGGCCTTGGTGTCGCTGCGCTGTGTGTTCTCATCCCAGAATCTCGACACGTAGAACACCTCGTAGGTCACCGTGCTCTCGTTGGTAAATGCCTTGTCGGCATAGGTATGCGTCTGCGAGTTGACCTTTGCAATCTTCTCACCATCGCGATAGATCACCCAGTCGTAGTCGTCATATCCTCCGGCAATACTTCCCACTCCCCATGTCAGGAACACCTGCTTGTCGCCCTGATTGAACACGGCATTGAGATTCTTTGCTTTTGCGATGGGTGGGTTGATGGTGACGTTGCTGCTGATGATATCGCTGTTCTTTGCGAAGACGATGCCACTGGCGTTATGTCCAAACAGCTGTGCTTCCACTTTGTAGGTTCCTACATTCGTAGCCATCGGCACCTGGCTCGACCATTCGCCGCCATTAATCCTGTATTTCAGCTCGCCGTGGCCGTTGTTGGCCTTCCAGGGGTTTGAGGTGACGAGGTTCTGCTTCTTGCCGTTGAACGTCAGGTTCGAGGCGAAGGTAGGCTTCACCTTGAACCAGGTTTTCTGCACATTGAAATGCTGATGCAAGTAGACATATTCGCCGCCGGCGCCATGATTAAAGTCGCAGAGACCTTCGTGGCTGGCGTTGCGCCATGACACGGCTCCAGTGGTAGTAGGGTTCTCGGGGGTGCTATTCGAGCTGGCGGTGACACTCGATATGACGCGCATGTCGCCTCCAAAGGTTCCCAGGTTTATGCGTTCGCGCGTATAATAGAGGTATATGTCGGTACCGTCGCTGATGCCTCTGTTCAGGTTGCCGTTGAATCCGCTGTTGTTGCTGGCACGATAGTATGTGCGGCCTTCAAAAGAGAAATTGTCAACGCACTTGGTACTGGCACAGATGTCGGTGATGTACCCTGTCTCAGGAGTCGCTGTGGTGCTGGTTTTGTATGCCAGGAAGATATACCAGCCCTTAGCACCCGCATTAAGGTCTTTGTCGACAACCGTCCATCCCTTGTCGCGGTAATCCTGGGCGATGCTTCGGCTATCTTCATCTCCGATGGTCATCAGCTCCGTGATATAGCCGTCGGCCTGCACACCCTTCACAGCCGCAAAGAGCATGATGATCATGGTCAGACAACGTAGCCACAATTGGTTTCGTCTTGTTTTCATATGAGTGGATTTTTTTATTGATTTGTGTTGTTTTTATTCTGTAACCGCAACCGTTACTGCGTAGTATTTGCCTTCCAGCATCCTGGCCTCCTTGGTGGCTGTGTAGGTCCTGGTGCCATCGCTAACGGTGAAGTGGAATGTCAGCCAATCGTCACAGGGGAACAGAGCCACATACACTCCATCCGAGGTGGCTGCGTCGAGGGTGATGGTGAGGGGGAAATTGGCGGTGGGGGCATCACCCACAGCAGAAACGTTATCGGGATTGTCTTTCAGCACCACCTTGCCCGTCAGCGGATAGCCATTGGAGCCATCTGTACCCCAGCCAAGCTGCACAGTCGTCACACTCAGGGGGTTGCCACCGTAGGTGAATGTGAACTTGCACAGCGAGAGCAGGCTCTTCATGTTCTGGACGTTGCCCGTGGCTGTGTTTCCATCCACTTCCTCTATCTCCGCCACGCCATACACGTAGTGATAGTGCGCGCCAATGTCGGCCAGCGTCCCCTTCTGACCGCTCAGGGTGATGGGGTAATAGGCATCCTCTCCCGAAGGCTGTACTGGCGTGGTGGTAGGGAAGCAGAGTGCTATCATATCACCCTTGCTGCAAGTCACGGTGCCCTGCAGCGCCGTAGTGGCCTTTGCCTCCGTGGGCGTAAGCTGACCGTAATACACATTAGTGGGCAGCGCACTCAGGTTGACGTACGTAGGGTGGTCGTCGGTTGCCCAGGCCGCCGCGAGTGTACTGGCGTCAATGGTTGCCCTGGTGAGCGCCGCATTGCCGATGGTGAGCAGCCGTGGCAGGCGCTCGCTGTCAGCTTGCGTACTCGTTGTCTCGTCGTCCGACGAGCAGGCACACAGGGCGATACACAACCCTAGGCATCCTATTATGCTTGTTAGATATTTCATGTTTTATCAAGCTTCTTGGTTTCCCTCATTGCACGTTATCTCCAGCCGTAGCCGTCGTCAGCGATTCCGTCTAAGTAGCTCGCGATAGTCGCATACAGCCCCACGGTATTGCTGCCTGACAGCAGCGGATTGTATATCTCCAGTTCCACGACCTTGAGGGTCGGTTTGGTGTATGGATATTTCATTGATTCGATTGTTTTTAATGCTTAATAAAGTAGGACGATTCTCTCTGAAACAGTTTTAGATATATCGCGGCAAAGATAAGAAAAAAGTATTAAACAGCAAACAATTGTTGCTTTTTTAACTAAATAAAATACAAAATAGTTGTAAAAAGATACAATATAGTTATGAAAAGATACAATTTGGCTCATGCAAAAAGACCCCGCCTCCGTCTGAAGTCGGTCTCTTAGGTGAAGGCTTGATGCAATTAAGGCAAGGTGTGTAAGGCTGTATAAGGCTAGGTGGGTAAAAGTTACACACCCCACTCCTGCCCCTCCCCTCAGAAGGGAGGGAAGTGCCATCCGGCTGAGGCCATGCGGGATGTGCCATGCGGGATGTGCCATGCGGGATGTGCCATGCGGCTGAGCTCATACTTACATCGCGCAGCTACCAATAGCGGACATCGCGCAGCCACTCCCCTCCCTTCAAGGGGAACTTTTGGAGCAGCGAAAGGCCACGGGTAGGCGCCTAAAGGGCGGGTAATCGGCTTGCCGCTTCGCTCGTCGAAGAATGAGCAGAGCCAAACTAGTTTGAGCTATGCCGAGTCGCGACAAAAGTCAGCGAAGCTAACTGGCTAGGGGTGGGGTCTGCAAGACTAACTTTTTTAAGAGCGTTTTATATGGCTATCCAAAGATCTCGTGCAATTCCTTGTTTGATAGCTTTCCTATCCAGTTTTCGCCTGTAGACACAGTCATATCAGCCAGGTGCTTCTTGCTCTGAATCATGGCGTCAATGCGTTCTTCGAAAGTATTCTGTGTGATGAAGCGATGAACCTGCACATTCTTGTGCTGTCCTATGCGGTAAGCACGGTCTGTGGCCTGTGCCTCCACTGCCGGGTTCCACCAGAGGTCGTAATGGATGACATGGGTTGCAGCTGTCAGGTTGAGACCTGTTCCTGCTGCTTTCAGCGAAAGGATGAAGATGCGGCTGTTGCGATCGTTTTGGAAGCAATCTATCATGGCCTGCCGCTGCTTGAGCGTGCACCCTCCGTGATAGAACAGGGCATCCTCTTCCAGCTCCTCGCGAACGAAATGGAGCAGCAGATCGCCCATCTCACGGAACTGCGTAAAGACGAGCACCTTTTCATTGGAGTCAACGATGCTTCGAAGCATGTCGAGAAGCATCTGTGTCTTTCCCGACAACGAGGCATCCAGGCGGTTGTCCTTCAGATACTGGGTGGGATGATTACAGATCTGCTTCAGAGCTAGCATCATCTGCAGAATCAGTCCCTGCCGTTTGAACAATGTCTGGCTGTCCTCCCCTTCCATGCCTTCGATAAGAGCCATACAACTGTTTACCGTTTTGTGATAGAGTGCTGCCTGTTCAGCAGTTAGCACAGCCAGTTCGTTGCGTTCAATCTTGTCAGGCAGATCGGAAATGATGCTCTTGTCTGTCTTCAGACGTCGCATCATGAACGGAGCGGTGACCTTGCGGAAGAGCTCTGCCGTATGCTGGTCTCCGTATTTCTGTATGGGCCGTGCATACTGCTCCGTAAAATCCTTCAATGAGCCAAGATAGCCCTTGTTGGTAAAATCGATGATGCTCCAGAATTCCGACAGGCGGTTTTCGACTGGCGTGCCACTCATCGCGATATGCGTGTCGGCAGGAATGCTGTGGATGGCCTTGCTCTGAGCGGTATCGCTGTTCTTGATATTCTGTGCCTCGTCAATGATGAGCATCTGCCACTTCCGCTTTTTCAGCAGCTCAGCATCCGAACGCACCACACCATAGGTTGTCAGCAGTATATCTGCCGTCTTGCAGGTATCCTCTTTCAGATTGCGGGCTGTTCCATGATAGATGGCAGTAGTAAGATGGGGTGCGAATCTCGACACCTCAGCCTCCCAGTTATGTAGCAATCCTGTGGGCACCACGACGAGTGCCTTCTTCTTGTCCAGGCCCCCTTCTTCTTTCATCTTCGAGAGCAACGTGATGACCTGTAGTGTCTTTCCAAGACCCATATCATCTGCAATGATGCTTCCGAAGCCAATCTTCATGTTGCGATACATCCACGAGAATCCCCGTTCCTGATAGGGACGCAGCTGTGCCTTCACGCCAGATGGAAGCGGTATGTCATTCTGTGCTGTGAACTGCCGTATCAGCTCGCGAAGCTCATCGGTCAGCTCTATTGGCGTACCCTCATACTCCCCACTCAATGCCATCTGCAGCAATTCTCCTGCTTTCAGCTTTGGTGGCGCATTGAGCACCTTATGCAGCTTCAGCATGGTAGCATTGTCCATATAGACATACTGCTCCTTGAACCGCAGCAGTCCTTCTGCATCTCCCACCAATTGCTCGAAGTCTTCTGGCGAAAGGAATTCATCGCCTACTGCTATCCGCCAATCGAAGGTCAGCAGATCGCTCATGGAGAGGAACGACCCCTCTCCTTTCGTCTTGGCCTTCATCCTGACGGTTAAGCGTGGACGTATCAGCTGCTGGAGTGTCTTAGGCAATACGACACTGACTCCTAGCAGCTTCATCGTGGGAATCACCTGCAGCAGGAAGACGGAGAACGACTGAAGGTTGAAAAGCATCTTGTGCCGACCTTTATCATTGATATAGTCCTCCAGCCCATCTACGATATCGCATAGGATGGCCAGCTGTTTCAGTATCTCCATGCGGTCTGCAGCATGACCGGCCTTCGTCATGACGTCCTTCAGTGTCGAACCGTCTACCAGGACATCCACGGCAAAACCCTCGTCAGTCTCCTTGATCCTGAACGTCACCTGATAGTGGCTCTGCATGAAATAGCGGTCTAGCCAGCTGCGGATGCCACCTGGTGTGTGTGTTTCGCCTATCGCATGAAAGCCATAGTCCATGGAACTGAAGAACAGCTCTTGATAGATATTCGCCAGGTTGTCGTGCGCCAGCAAGTGGAGAATCTCGGTGATGACCTTGCTGAGCAGGCACTTCTGTTGATGCAGCAGGGCACAGACATGACGTGTGGCTTCATCAAGCATGGCTGGCTGCCAGATGATCTTGTATTCCCTGCTTTCTGTTGCCTTTGCCCGGTCTCGTCCTTTCCTGAGTATTCTCTCATAGAAAATCTGCGGTACGACACAACCATGAGCCACCAGTTGCAAGGCACAGACGACAAGGCTCCTGGCAGCTATCACAGAGGGATGATAGTCAGGCAGACGGTCGGTATTGACATTGAGCAACTGCTGGTAGAGAACTGGGCTAAAATCGTCTATGCCGCACTCATCATGCCTGGTCAGGGGACGTACTTCGCTTGTTATGAGCAACGTCTTGTCACTCAGCACCTTCTCTGCGGCCTTCGTGACATACAACAGCTCCTTTTGGTAGGAAGTCAGGAAGTCACCTTCATGGCAAAAGGCTGGCGAGGAAGGCAAGAGACTTGACAAGGGCAGAGCGAGCTGCTGCAGACGGGTATAGTCAGGAACAGTGTCTGGCATCTCCAGATTCAGGGCAAACGGCTCGTCATAGACCACGTCTATAGACTCAACTTCCATGATGGCATCTGACGATGGAGCTATACCCCGTGATTTCAGCTCTGCCAGCAAGTCAACGCCATGAAGGAGGAAGACAAGGAACGGATTGTTGTCTATCTCCATGCTGACCTTGTAGATGACAGCTGCCAGATGCTTACAGGGAACTGCCCAGTCAGGACAGCTACAGTCCATTTCCAGGTCAGACCATTTCTTGGGGAATAGCGACATCCCAGACTCCTCAGCCAGCTTGACGAGAGATTCATCCAGCTGTCTATTGAACAACTTACTCAGCACAACAGGATGACTGACAATCAATTGTATCAGCTTGTCAATATCCTTAGCAGAGAACCTTGACAACCTTATGGTTTCCCTGTATGGTGTGGCACGACTACCTTTCACCCTAGCATTAATCACATTACCATCGAACCTGATTTCCTTCACCATGCCATTTCTGGCATAAGAGGCACCACGAGGCAATCGATTGCTGTAGTCTATGTGCTTCAACGCACCGAGCCACTGCTCACCCCACCATGTTTTTCCGTAGTTTGTTGCCATAGGCAGATAATTGTCGTTATTAATATATAGAAATGTATAACAGTCAGGACGAATAGCGGAATACGATGGAATAGAAAAAGCCACGAATAGCTGTTCCACCATCCGTGGCCATATCTCCCTTGTTATCTGTGAAGCCTATAGCTCCAGGTCTCCGTCGTGAATCTCATGCCAGGGCAGTCCCTGCTTGTTGAGCTGCTCCATGAAGGGATCGGGATCAAACTCCTCCACGTTGTACACACCTGGCTTGCGCCACAGGCCCTTGCAGAACATCATGGCACCTATCATGGCGGGAACACCTGTCGTGTAGCTGACACCCTGCATGCCTGTTTCCTCGAAGGCTGCACGATGCGAACAGTTGTTGTAGACGTAGTAGGTATGCTCCTTGCCGTCGTTGCCTATGCCACGAATGCGACAGCCAATGGAGGTCTGACCCTCATAGTTCTGTCCCAGGTCCTGAGGATTGGGCAGCACAGCCTTGAGGAACTGCAGGGGAACGATTTTCACTCGGGCGGTACCACTGCCATCAGCCAGGGGAGCCTCGTACTCCACCTCGTCAATACGGCTCATGCCTATGTTCTGTATCACCTCCAGGTGCTTCAGGTACTGCTGTCCGAAGGTCATCCAGAACCGTGCACGACGGATGGTGGGATAGTTGATCACCAGCGACTCGATCTCTTCGTGATGCAGCAGGTAGCTGTCGCGAGGACCAATCTCGGGATAGGTCAGGTCCTGATGGATCTCCAGCGGCTCAGTCTCCACCCACTGGCCATTCTCCCAATAGAGTCCCTTCTGGGTGATCTCACGGATATTGATCTCGGGGTTGAAATTGGTAGCAAAGGCCTTATGATGATCGCCGGCATTGCAGTCTACGATGTCCAGATACTGCATCTCCTTGAAATGATGCTTGGCGGCATAGGCGGTAAAAATGCTGGTGACACCTGGGTCGAAGCCACAACCCAGGATAGCTGTCAGGCCAGCCTGCTCGAAACGCTCACGATAGGCCCACTGCCAGGAATACTCGAAATGGGCCTCGTCCTTTGGCTCGTAGTTGGCGGTATCCAGATAGCTGCAGCCACATGCCAGACAGGCATCCATGATGGTCAGATCCTGATAGGGAAGGGCAAGGTTGACAACCAGGTCTGGCTTATAACTGTTGAACAGGACCTTCAGCTGTTCCACATCGTCGGCATCTACCTGTGCCGTCTCGATGGGCATCTTGTAGCCCTTCGCGTGGATGGCAGCTACCAGCGCATCACACTTGGCCTTACGACGGCTGGCGATCATAAACTCGGAAAAAACATCAGCATTCTGAACAATCTTGAATGCCGCTACTGTAGCGACGCCACCGGCGCCAATCATTAATACTCTTGCCATTGTCTTTGCTTTTTATTTCTTTAATTGCTGCAAAGGTACAAAAAATATCTTAATACTTCATCCATAATTGATATTTATTTTGTACCTTTGCACCTAATGAACGAGAACATCTGGACAGAAAACATCATTCTGGCTGATGCTGACTATGTAGACAGCGTGGCCTTTAACCTCATTGTGAACTTCGAGCGCATGCTGGGCAGACGCATACCACAAGCCGACATGGCCCGATGGGCTGAGTGCATGGCGCTGGACGGTGGTATGAAAGAAGGTGATCACGAGACGCTGGTTGTCCTGATTCACGACCAGCGGAACAAGGGCATGCAGAATTTCACACCTGGCCTGTACGAGGAGGAGCTCAAGGAGAAAGCCTTCAAAGGACGGCTGGGAGAATTCACCTTCCATGCCGTGCAGACTGAAGAGATGATCAGCAAGGCAGACCTGCTGCTGGACACCCTGCACATGATTGGGCAACAGAAAGAAGTGAAGCGACTGATGATAGCCATACCAGAACAGCTGATGGACGAGGTGAGGAAGATACTCAGACAAATAGACAACGACGAGCGACGGACCACCATCTTCACCATGCAGCCCACGCAGGGTGGTGCCTTCCGGCAGGAGCTGCTGGGCTACTCGCTCATGGCGGCCCTTGGCATCAGCGGAAAGGAAATAGACGAGAAGCTTAACAAATAACCTTTTAAATATCAAAACAATATGATGGACAAAATCTTTTCACCCGAGACCTACTCTATGCTAGGCCAGTGGGCACTTGGGTTCTGCAAGAACCTGCTCGTTGCTGTTATCGTTTACATCATTGGCAGCTGGTTGATCAAATGGATAAAGAAACTGTTTGTGAAAATGCTGGAACGCAGCAAGGTGGATGCCTCGCTATACTCATTCCTCACTAGCATCGTCAGCGTGGTGCTCTGGTTCACACTGATCATTATCATTATCTCTATCCTGGGCATCGAGACCAGTTCGTTTATCGCCTTGTTCGCCTCTGCCGGCGTCGCCATTGGCATGGCCCTCAGCGGTACACTGCAGAACTTCGCTGGTGGTGTAATGATCCTGCTGTTCAAGCCTTTCAAGGTGGGCGACTATATCGAGGCACAGGGATATGCCGGCACGGTAAAGGATATCCAGATCTTCAACACCATCATCCGTACCAACGACGCACAGACCATCATCATCCCTAACGGAGGACTCTCTACTGGTTCTATGAAGAACTACTCTACAGAACCCTATCGCCGGGTGGATCTGGACTTCCAGTTCGCCTATGGTACCGACCTGGAGAAGGTGAAAGAGGCTATTCTGGAGATTCAGCAGCGTAATCCACTCATCCTGCAAGGTCCGGTGAAAGACAGCCCGATAGTGGCAGCACCCTGGATAGGACTGACACAGCTGGGAGAGAGTGGCGTAGTGGTGAACACACGCACCTGGTGCAAAGGCAGTGACTACTGGACTGTCTACTTCTATATGAACGAGACCGTCTATCAGGAGCTGAAGGAGCGTGGATTCATGTTCCCCTTCAACCGCATGGATGTCAATATCATCAAATCCTAAAACTATATGAAGAAAATTGTTGTCACATTAATGATGGGCATGGCCATAGGTATGACTGCCAACGCCCAGACCGCTCGAGAGGAAATAGACCAGAACCCATGGCTGGCAGGATCGAACTATCTGGACTACAACCGCTACCTGCCAGATTTCAACTACACCAAGGCCCCCAAAGGCTATGTACCATTTTATATGACACACTATGGGCGACACGGCTCACGCTGGCTGATTGGCGAGAATGACTATGAAAGGGTCATCCGGCCACTACGCAAGGCTCGCAAGGAAGGGAAACTGACCCGTGAGGGCGAAGAGACGCTGCGCAAGCTGGAGGTCTTCAACCGTACCACCGTGAAACGTCTTGGCGACCTGACTACCGTAGGCGAGCGACAGCATCATGGTATCGGAAAACGAATGACGGAACACTTCCCCGAGATCTTCAAGGCAAAAGGAGTTGCCATCGATGCTCGTTCGACGGTTGTCAACCGCTGCATCCTGTCTATGGTTGCTGAATGTGAGGAGTTTATGGCTGCCAACCCCACGGCATGTATCCACAACGATGTAAGCGAGGCACTGCAATACTATCTGAATGGCCCCAGAGAAGGAAAGGTTAAGGAGAATGCAGGCAAAGGCGACCGCCAGCACAGGGCATTCGCACAGTCGCTGACCAAGCCAGGACGACTGATGGGTGTTCTCTTCAACGACCTGCAATGGGCAATGGACGAGATTGACACTGGCAACCTGATGCGCCAGCTCTTCGAAGTGGTCATCAACATGCAGAGTCATGACAACGCACCAGACATGCTGTACCTCTTCACCAAAGATGAGATTTACGACATGTGGCGCATCCAGAACGCAAGCTGGTACCAGAACTATGGCCCATCACCACTCACGGGCAGCGTCATGCCCTTCTCACAAGCCACACTACTGGAAAATATCATACAGACAGCAGATACCTGTGTAGCTCTCAGGAAGCCACAGGCCACACTGCGTTTTGGCCACGAGGTATGCGTCATGCCACTGGCCTGTCTGATGGAACTGGACAACTGCGGTACCGTGGTAGAAGACATGAACGAACTTGACCAGCACTGGCAGAACTACAAGATATTCCCCATGGGCTGCAACATACAGCTCATCTTCTACCAGCAGAAGAAAGGAGAGGGCGACATCCTGGTGAAGGCACTCCTCAACGAGCGTGAGGCTACCCTGCCCATCACCACCGACACCCCTCCCTACTACAAATGGAATGACTTGCGCGAGTACTGGAGCCAGAAACTGCGCCAGTATAGAATGGAAGAGTAGACCACATGCCTTCCCCCTCAGCCTACAGAGCACAAAACGGCGGTGAAATCGTTTTGTGCTCTGTTTCATCACCCCCAGGCAGGCATCGGAACAGAAAAAACAAAAACACATTCCCGCCTAATAAACTGAGCAATAATCATTAAGAGGGTAAGAAAGTTATTTTTTTACATTTTTTTGCTGACAATTAAAAAAAATGTTGTATATTTGCACTCGAATAGTATATAATAATGTATAAAGAAATGAACAGAAAGCATCTTTTCTTCGCTGTGGCAGTTGTAGCACTCCTGCTGGCTGCCTGTAAAGGCGAAAACAAACCAAAACCACAGGCACCCAACGAGCCACAAATGGAGGTCACGAACTTCGATAGCACAACCGTGAGACAGCTGGCTGCTGACTTCCTGGAGCTAGTCAAGCAAGAGCGTCTTGACGAGGCCATGAACCAACTTTATGTCTACGAGAACGAGAAAATCATGCCACTGCCTGATGACCAGCGTGAAGAATGTAAATTCATGCTGGGCATGCACCATGTGTATGACTACTCCGTCGTTGGCGTCAATTTCTTCAAAGAGACAGACTCGGAAGTAAAATACAAACTTTACATCCAGGATCCCGGCAAGCACAGCAATCCCGCTACCATCAATGGCATGATCAAACCCATACGTATTGATGGCACCTGGTACATCACGCTGGCAAACAGAGAGGGTAAGTCATTTGATAAAGCATTTAACGAACATGCACATTAACAATCTGACTGCACCCTGAACGTGCAAACAGAAAATTCATATTTATTATCCAAATAAACTGTTTTAGCTATGAAAATGAGAAATCTTATTGCCGCTATCATGCTCTTAGTGAGTGGAACGGCCATGGCACAAGCCACGTACACCGATGCCGAAGGCAACGAGTACGAGTTTAAGAAGCACGCATTCATCACCTTAGGTGGTGGCATGCAGTACACACTGGGAGAGGCAAAATTTGGCGATCTGCTCTCACCAAACGCTCAGCTGGGTATCGGATATCAGTTCTCACCCGTGCTGGCAGCTCGCCTACAGGCTAATGCCTGGCAGGCTAAAGGTGGATGGAACGGACTTGGCAACCCACCACTCAACAGGGACTACAAGTTCAACTATGCTGCTCCTGGCATCGACCTGATGTTCAACCTGTCTAACCTGATCTGTGGCTACAATCCCAATCGTGTATTCAACGTCACTGCTTTCCTTGGCGGTGGTCTCAACTGCGCATGGGGTAACGACGAGGCTAACGACATTGCCAATGAGCTGGGTGCTCGCAAGGGTGCTTACAACCTGGAGTATATCTGGGACGGCTCCAAGATGCTGCCCTTCGGACGTGGTGGACTGGAACTGGCCTTCCGTCTGGGCGACAAGGTGAACCTGCTCGTTGAGGGTAATGCCAACCTGACAAGTGATAAGTGGAACTCGAAGAAAGCCGGCAATGCCGACTGGTATTTCAATGGTTTGGTAGGCCTGCGCTTCAACCTGGGTAGCACCTACGAGAAGAAAGAGGCTGTAAAGGTCGTCGAGAAGCCTCAGACACCTCCACAAACGAAGCCCGCAACACCTGTGAAGCCCGTTGTTACCGAGCCCGTGAAGCCCACTCCAAAGCCTGATAAAGTAGAGCCTCTGCGTCGTGACATCTTCTTCGTCATCAACAAGTTCGAAATCCGTGAGTCAGAAGAGAGCAAGGTGGCTGACATCGCCAAATACCTGCAGAACAACCCCAATGCCAAGGTCGCTCTCTGTGGCTATGCAGACAGAGGTACTGGCAACGATCGTATCAACGACCGCCTGGGCGAGCAGCGTGTTAACGTTGTAAAGGATATGCTGGTCAAGAAGTACAACATTCCTGAGAGCCGTATCACCACCGATTCTAAGGGTGCACGTGAACAGCCATTCGCAGTGAATGAGCAGAACCGCGTAACTATCGCTATCGCTGAGTAAATCAACTTCATCAACTAGATATAAAAGACTGGCTACGTGAGGTAGCCAGTCTTTTTTTATCCAACTTAATACCACTGGAATAGCGACAGCAAAAGACATGAGTTTCCTGGATGAGGAAATATAAAAGGATGGGGGGGTATGGCTAGGTGTGTATGGCTGGGTGTGTATGGCTAGGTGTTTTTAAAGTTACACTCCCCACCCCTACCCCTCCCCTTTGATGGGAGGGGAGCTCCATGCGGCTGAGGCCATAGGGTTGAGGCCCTGCAAGTACTAAAGGTTGCAGAGACCTGCGTAGGGTAATACCAAAAATTCAATCTATAGAACTGATATGGCCTTAATGGGTGAAAATAGTAAACAAAATCTTCCCACAACGCTTCTGAAGTATATCCATCGAATAATGCTTCCGTCTTAAGATGTGTGCTATCGATTCCTTATACAACAGGTAGAACGTACCGAAATGTCAGACTTTCACTCATGCCAAACAATAATGCATGAATAAAACAAATCTTACCATCACTTGATTATATGCTTGGCGGTGACTAAAAAGCTACTTCTCGCACTCTAGGCAAGCTCCAAGCAAGCTCTAGAGTATGCTTAGAGTATGCTTAGAGTATGCTTAGAGTATGCCTAGAGTATGCTTAGAGTATGCCTAGAGTATGCCTAGAGTATGCTGAGTGTATGTCTAGCGGAAGACTAGAGGAAGACTAAAGGAAGACTAGAGGAAGCTAAGTTATGCCATAAAGTAAGCCAAGATTAAGCATAGGGAATGACTAGAGAATGGGAAAAAATTGGGTAAGATTTGTATATGCTTTGGATAAGGAACGAGTAGATCGAAAAAGAAAAAGACCGAGCAAAAGAAGACTTTTGATTGAAATAAAATTTTACGACCTGTGCGGTAGAAGATTGATACTTGATGAAAAAAATAGACTTTTATCATAACCATTGGCATGAAGCTCACTGGCAGATATCGCTTTAGCCAGCCGTGCGCTAGCCACGAGTGAAGGACATCGCGTAGCCTGGAGTTACGGACATCGCGTAGCCACATTCCCGAGCAAGCTCGCCTACCCGTAGCCTTTCCCCTCCCCTCCTCTTAGGGGAACTTTTGGAGCAGCGAAAGGCAACGGGTAGGCGCCTGAAGGGCGGGAATGAGCAGAGCCAAACTAGTTTGAGCTATGCCGAGTCGCGACAAAAGTCAGCGAAGCTAACTGGCTAGGGGTGGGAGCTGACGGCCCGCAACGAGAGGCACGCAACGAGGGTGGTAACGCTAGGTGGTAACGCTAGGTGTAATAGATAGTTCTGCAGACCCCAACCCTGCCCCATTCCCGAGCAAGCTCGCCGACCCGTAGCCTTTCCCCTAAGAGGAGGGGAGGGGAGCGCCATCCGGCCATGACACTATCCTTGTTTAGCGAGATTACAGATTGTTCATAAGGATTTCAACCACACAGGTCGAATCGTTTTGAGGGATGTTCCGCTGCTCTTGGCAAGGGAGAACAGGTATTGGTGACGAATAGATTGTCGGCAGTTCCTTTGGTGTGTACGAAAAAGGAAAAATAGATTGTTCTAAATAACGAATTTGACAAAATTATCATAAAAAATAGCGTATTCATCGATTTCCTTTTCGTGTATTTGGAATTATTTTGTATTTTTGCATTTGAAAAAAGAACCATATAATATGGAAGTGCTACAGTTTAGTGCCCTGGTGATGTTTGCACTGCTGACGATGGAGCTGGCAGTGCTGCTGCCTCATCGTGTGGTTCGCGACCCGGTGCAAAATCGCTCGCGATGGCTGATGGCTATTGGCGTGATGGTGCTCGCCCTGCAGTTTCTCATACAATATATCTTTGGCTTCCGCTCGAAGGGTGTCACGCAGGCAGTGATGGTCAACCTGCTTTTCTTCGTTCCCTGTTCGTCGCTGTTCTCCCTGGCTCTGCTGAACCTGCAGCAGCAAGGTCGTCTGATGTGGCAGCAGTGGCTCGTGGCTCTGGTGGCTACATTATCGGTATGGGTGATCATCGTGCTGACAACCCTTTTCGACGGTGTGCCGCTGCTGGCCGACAGCGAGATGCTGCTCTGGGCGGAATATGCCTCGGGCATCGTCTATGCCCTGATGCAGGGCTATTATAGCTACCACCTGATTGTCAACTTCCGGAAGTCGCAACGGGCACTGGACAACTACTACGGCTACTCCACCCGCAGCCTGCTGCGATGGATGCGACGGGTGATGCTGGTGATGACGCTGCTGGCACTTGGCGTGCCGTTCCTGATCTTCATCAGCGGCTGGCTGCTGAAGATCTATTCACTGGTCGTCTTCCTGGTCATCTTCTACCTGGTGACGATGTTCTCGTTCTACTGCGTGAGCAGCGATGCCTCGAAGGTGCGGGAAGCGGAAGAGACACAAATAGAGGAAGACACGTCTGCCCTCAGCATGTCGGAATCGGACAGGAAGATCCTGGACCGGAAAGTGAATAAATGGATTGATGCCGGCGGCTATCTGCAGAGTGGGCTCACCATTCAGAAGGTTGCCGACGAGATTGTGGTGCCCCGCTATCAGCTGGCGATATGGCTGAAGACTACCGAGTGGGAGCTCTTCAACCCGTGGCTGACCTACCTGCGTATAGAACGGGCCAAGCAGTTGCTTGTCGAACACCCCGACTGGACGAACGATGCCGTGGCCCATCATTGTGGCTTCTCCAGTCGCAACTACTTCCAGGTGTTGTTCAAGAAGTCGACAGGCATGACTCCTGCCCAGTATGTGGAGAAAGCGAGGAGTGAGTCATGACAGGAAAGCAACTGCCCATAGGCCGTTTTGCCCCATCACCCACAGGACGTATGCATCTGGGCAATATGTTCAGTGCCCTGCTGTCGTGGCTGTCGGCCAGGAGCGAGGGGGGACAGTGGCTGCTACGCATCGAGGACATCGATCCTGTTCGCTCGCATGCTGAGTATGCCCGTCTGCTGATGGACGACCTGCAGTGGCTGGGGCTGTCGTGGGACGGCACACCCGTCTATCAGCATGAGCGAGACGATATCTACACCTATTATTTCAACAAACTGAAGGAACAGGGACTGACCTATCCCTGCTACTGCACACGTGCCGACCTGCTGGCTACGCAGGCTCCTCACGAGAGCGACGGACGAGTGGTGTACCCTGGCACCTGTCGCCATCTGCCCCCACAGCCGGGACGGGCTGCCGCCACCCGCCTTATCGTGCCCGACAAGGAGCTCATCTTCACGGATGGGCACTATGGCGAACAGCGGGTGAACCTGGCTCAGCAGGTGGGTGATTTCATCATCCGTCGCAAGGACGGGGCATGGGCCTACCAGCTGGCGGTGGTCATCGACGATGCCCTGATGGGGGTGACAGAGGTGGTGCGAGGTCGCGACCTGCTGTTGTCATCGCCCCAGCAGATGTATGTGGCAGGCTTGCTGCACTTCAGTGCCCCACGGTTCATCCATGTGCCCCTGCTCTGTAATGGCGCTGGCCAGCGACTGTCGAAACGCGATAGGAGCATGGGCATGGACCAGCTGCGACAACGCTACTCACCATCGGAAATCATCGGAATGCTGGCCCATGCCGCCGGCCTGCTGCCAGAGGCCATGCCCATCACAACAGAAGAACTCCTCCCAAGGTTTGCGTGGAGCAAGGTGAGAAGGGAGGATGTGAGATGGGAGGAAGATGGGTGATGTCCGTCAAATGGAAGCTTATCCTGTTTGACCGCCTCATCTTGAGAACTATACGATTTCTGGCCGCATGGCACTCCCCTCCCCTCCTCTTAGGGGAACTTTTGGAGCAGCGAAAGGCAACGGGTAGGCGCCTGAAGGGCGGGTAATCGGCTTGCCGCTTCGCTCGTCGAAGAATGAGCAGAGCCAAACTAGTTTGAGCTATGCCGAGTCGCGACAA
>JAIKWS010000139.1 GCA_024684515.1 Prevotella sp. | reverse complement strand
TTGTCGGATTCGAACCAACGACCCCGAGATTACAAATCACGTGCTCTGGCCAACTGAGCTAAAGAGGCGGGTGGGCAAGCGGTCTGCATCGCGCCGCTACAACCAAGTACCTTTGCTACGTTCCCGTCCTGGAGGATTCCCTAGGAGCTGGCCGTACAGGACTTGCCCATGTCTTAAATCGGCTGCAAAGGTAATAAAAAAATGGGAGTTATACCCTTATGAATAGGACGAAAATGATGTCTGTTAACGTTTTTTAGAGAAATGTTGATTAAAATCTCCCAACTCATACCACAGAACTGCTAACTTTTTTGTAATTTTGCACCGACTTTATGACTGCACAAGAATACATTCAACTACGGGCATACGCAAGAGTTGACGGACTGAAGCTCTTCGTACTATGGCTCATCAGCTTCGTCTGCTATATTGTAGGCCTGCGACAGCCTGTCCTGGGCATGGTGGGTACCATACTGGCACTCGTCACACCTTTTTATGTCTACAGGCTGCTACGCCAGTTCCGCGATGGGGCACTCGATGGTGTCATCTCCTTTGGCCGCAGCTGGGTCTTCGTCGTCTTTCTCTTCTTCTACGCCAGCTTGCTGTTTGCTATAGCCCAGTTTGTATATTTCAACTGGATGGACAATGGCTATTTTGCCGAAACGATGATGCAGATGTTTTCCGATCCTGCCAGCATGGCGGCCATAAAGCAAATGGGTATGACGGACACCTTAAACGAGGCAATGGCAGAGTTCAACGCCATGCGGCCCATCGACATGGTGCTCAACATCCTGACGTCGAACATGCTCATTGGCTGCATCATTGGACTGCCCATTGCTGCCATTGTCAAGCGTGATCGTCTGCAGCAGATAAAATAATTCTTTAACCGAAAAAAACGATTGTCTGTGGATATATCAGTTGTTATACCTCTTTATAATGAGGAAGAGTCAATCAGCGAACTGTTCAGCTGGATAGAGCGAGTGATGGCCAGCCATCAGTTCTCGTACGAGGTCATCTTCATCAGTGACGGCTCTACCGACCGCTCGTGGACCATCATCGAGGAGCTGCACCAGCGTTCCACCCATGTGAAGGGCATCAAGTTCCGACGCAACTATGGCAAGAGCCCCGCACTCTACTGCGGCTTTGCTGAGGCACAGGGCGATGTGGTCATCACGATGGATGCCGACCTTCAGGACTCCCCCGACGAGATACCGGAACTATATCGTATGATCAAGGAAGAGAAATACGACCTGGTGAGTGGCTACAAGCAGAAGCGCTATGACCCCTTGTCGAAGACACTGCCCACCAAGCTGTTCAATGCTACTGCCCGCAAGGTCAGTGGCATCAAGAACCTGCATGACTTCAACTGCGGGCTGAAGGCTTATCGACGTGAGGTGGTGAAAAACATCGAGGTCTATGGCGAGATGCATCGCTACATCCCCTATCTGGCCAAGCAAGCTGGCTTCGACAGGATTGGAGAGAAGGTGGTGCAGCACCAGGCCCGTAAATACGGCACTTCCAAGTTCATGGGATGGAACAGATTTGTCAACGGCTATCTCGATTTGCTCACCCTGTGGTTCCTGAGCACCTTTGGGAAGAAGCCCATGCACGTCTTCGGATTCCTGGGATCGTTGACGTTCTTTGTGGGATTCATCGCATTCATCGTCCTCTGCATCAGCAAGTTCATGGGCAAGATCTATATCACCGACTCACCCTATTTCTACATCGCACTGACCATGATGCTACTGGGCACACAGCTCTTCCTGGCAGGTTTTCTTGGCGACCTCATCAGTCGCTCGTCGCAAAATCGCAACGACTATCAGGTTGAGGAGCGTATCTAGTAACCACATTTCCTATCCGTCATGAGAGCACACATACTGAAGATAGCAAGCCGCCTCACCAGCACCCTTCTCCTGACGGGGGCAGTGGTCTTCATGCTCTTCTCCTGCTCGTCCATCGACTGCCCGGTGCAGAACACGGTGAGCACACAGTATCTCATCTGCGATGCTGACGGCAACGAGACATCACTGGTCGACACGATATGGGTATTTACAGAGCGTGAGGACACCTCCGACACGCTGCTGCTCAACAGGCTTACGGGCAAGAGTGCCTTCTCCCTGCCCATCAGCTATTCGCATCCGGAAGATGTACTCATATTCATAAAGGCGGACACTACCGGCAACTATGCCCTGGACACGCTGTGGCTGAAGAAAGACGATATCCCCCACTTCGAAAGCGTCGACTGTGCCGCTCACTTCTTCCATCGCCTCACTGCCGTTCGCTATAGCCGCAATGGCATAGACAGCGTCAGCATCGTCAATCCAAACGTTGACTACGATCAGAGCAGGACGCACCTGCATATCATCTTCAAACCTGTAGAATGAAGGGAAAGACAAGCATATTCAGTCTGGCCGCTATCATGCCGCTGAGACGGGCACTCCTGATGTTCGTCTTCTCACTGATGTTCGTCAACACTTCGCTCGCACAGGGGTTCCTGAAGTTCGAACGCGACTCAGTGCCGTTCTTCCGTGGCTTCGCTGTGAGCTTCGACATGGCAGGGGCAGCACAGATGCTGCTGAGTGACTACGGACAGCTGGAAGGCTCCCTCCGCATAAACCTTCACGACCAGTATTTCCCCATCGTGGAGATAGGACTGGGAAAAGCCAGTCACGACAAAGATGAGGTGACGGGCATCACCTACCACACCACGGCACCCTATTTCCGACTGGGAGCCGACGTGAATGTGATGAAGAACAAGCATACCGGCAACCGTGTCTTCGTAGGTGTTCGCTATGCCTGCACTTATTACACGATAGACCTGGACCGCCAGAACTTTCCCGACCCAGTATGGCAGTGGGATACTGGCTTCGGAGTGAGAGACGAGAAGTGCAACCAGCACTGGGCCGAGTTCCTGATGGGCATCGATGCCAAGGTGGCTGGACCATTGCACCTGGGATGGAGCGTGCGCTATCGCAAACGACTGGCACACGACGACGGCGTCACAGAGAAGACATGGTACGTACCTGGATACGGCATCCAGGAGAGTGCACGGCTAGGATACACTTTCAACCTCACCATTGATATTTAAACCCCACAATGTTCCCATTTTAGCACTTTTTGTCTATGAAGAAGAAATCACTATACTGGCAGATACCATTGCTCCTCTTACTTGTAGTGGGTACTATCTACATTGCACGGCAGGGAAACGAGCAGAAAGAATTGCAAGAAACGATGACTTTCCGGCAGAATGAAGGCATCACATTCGACACAGGCTACAAGATTACCTACGAGAGCGACTCTGACTACCACGGGGAACTGATTCATGAGATGACACTCGTAGATCGCGAGTTCTCTATGTTCAACGAGAAAAGTACCGTAGCTGCCATCAACAGAGGAGAGACACCTCACATCAGCGATATCTACAAAGAGGTCTACGAACTCTCTATGCGGGTAAATGCCGATACCGATGGTGCTTTCGACATCACTGTGGCACCGCTGGTCAACGCATGGGGATTCGGATTCAGAAACGAACAACTGCCTACAGAACAGCAGGTTGACAGCTTGCTGAAGATACGCAATCAGTATGACTTCAGTGCCATTGCCAAGGGATATGCATGCGACCTCGTGGCTGCAAAGCTCGACAGCCTGGGGGTCAAGAACTATCTCGTGGAGATTGGTGGCGAGGTGGTCACTCGTGGGCACAACCCCAAAGGATCGCAGTGGAGGATAGGAGTCACAAAGCCGGCTGAGGACCAGAAAAACGAAATATACACAATCGTCGACGTTGAGAACAAGTCGCTGGCTACCAGTGGCAACTACCGCAATTTCTACTACAAGAAGGGACGCAAGTATGCTCATACCATAGACCCCAGAACGGGATATCCCGTTCAGCACGAACTGCTATCGGCAACAGTGATTACCGACCGGTGTGTCATGGCTGATGCCTATGCCACGGCATTCATGGTGCTCGGACTAGAGAAAAGCAAGCAGCTGCTCATGCGACATCCTGAGATGAAGGCTTACCTCATCTATACCGACGAGCAGGGAGAGCTGGCAGTATGGCATTCTGACGGACTCATCATCGAAGATGTATGACTTCCAGCTATACGACCATCTGCTCAGCTTCCAGTTCTTCCAGGGACTAAGTCGTACCGAACTGCTACAGCTGGCAGGAACTACGAAGTTCGGATTCATGAAACTTCGAAGCGGACAGACACTGGTCAGCGATGGCGACCTTGCCCAACAGCTATTCTTCGTCGTCAAAGGCACCATGCAACTCACCACCGCCAGTGCCGACGGGGGATATCAGCTCAGCGAACAGCTGGATGCACCGTGGCTGCTACAGCCAGAAGCACTGTTCGGCTCACAGACACGCTTCACCTGCACATGCAAGGCTACCGACGACTGCCATCTCATCACCTTGTCAAAACAGGAAGTGCTACGCCTGCTAGACACATTCCTCATCATCAGGCTCAACCTACTCAACATCTTCTCTACACTGGCTCAAAAACGCAGTCAGCACCAGTGGCGTAGTGCTCCGAAATCATTACGGCAACGATTCATCAGGTTCCTACTCGACAGATCATGCTATCCCGCTGGTACTAAGCAACTGTACATACTGATGACACGGCTGGCAGACGAACTGGGAGACAGTCGACTAGACACCTCGCGAATGCTTAACCAATTGCAGGACGAAGGCTTGCTCACACTGCATAGGGGTCGTATCTGCATTCATTCGCTCGAGAAACTGCTACAGGCAGACAGCGACTAGCTGACGTATCATGGCAGTAGCCACCCACCCCAACTAGGGACAATGAATGGGAGGAAACAGCCACGATGAGAGGATGAGCGAACAGAGGCCCAACTCGTTGATAATGCCGGTATTAGACTTGTAGTTAGAGCCATGGCCGGATGGTGTTCTGTTTGTTGCTGCTGAGCAGCAATCTCCGTTAGCGTCCCGTCAGTCCCCCCTATCCTCATCCGCAAGCATTATCAGACTGCCATCATCATCCCCACGGCCTAGCGTACAGACTAAGCATCCATCTTGTGCACATTGCTGAAATTTTGACCCTTTGTAATTAATTCCTTCATTTTGTACCACATTATTAGTTGCTTTGTGGAACAGGTAGTGGTGGGAGTATTCAGTCTATTCTTTACAATTTTTGAAACAACAAAGGGAGTGAATACTTCCCTTTTTACACTATCCAATCCCTGTTGTTTTTAATTTGCATAACTGGTTATTTAACTTTGCCAATTTGTAGTAGTTTAAACTTACGAAAATTTGGCGGTGCAAAGTTACGTATTAGAAATGGACTTATAAGAAACTTCTCTCACTCTAAGCAAACTCTAGGCATACTCTAGGCAAGCTCTTGAGTATGCCTAGAGTATGCTTAGAGTATGCTTAGAGCTTGCCTAGAGCTTGCCTATACTATTTCTTTGCCTTTTCCTGATTCCACTTGGCTGGATTCAACACACGTAAAACCAGTCATCCGATAGGCAACACGCACTCTAGCCTCGCTTCACTCTCCTTCTAGCCTCCTTCTAGGCTCCTTCTAGCCTCCTTCTAGCCTCCTGTGGGAGTATGCCTAGAGTATGGCTAGAGTATGCCTAGAGTATGGCTAGAGTATGGCTAGAGTATGGCTAGAGTATGGCTAAGGCTCTCTGATTCGAATTCTTGCCTTTTCACATTTTTTGGGCCTCCTTTTGTTTACTTTTTTCCTATTTTAAAAAATTTCTTAAGTTTTTTTGCGCAACACCTCACACAATCGCTGGAAAAGCCCATAAACACAGGGGTTTCACATGGGGTGGGTGTTGCCCAAACACCTCCCAAACACCTCACAAACACCTCACAAACACCTCATAGGCTCCTCGTAGCAAAATAGCATGTGACGAACAAGGAAAATAAATTATTTTTACATCGAAAAGAGTCGTAAAAAAGGCATTTTTTCTCCCTAGTTAGGAAAAAATTTTTCTCTCGCCTAGCAGATTGTTTTTTGTAACGTAGTAACAAAATCATGATAACTGCTCGTGCGAAAAGATTTTACAAATTACAGATGCACTCTAGTAACAAGAATCAAATTATTTTACACTTTAGAATCTTCCAAAGATGACACATTTTAGACAAAGGACTGTAAAAGTGCAAAAATGGACCTAAAAATGACGATTTCTTTGAGGTGTTGTATGAGGTATTAGTGGGGTGTTTGGGCAACACCCACCCCATGTGAAACCCTTTATACAAGGGGCTTTGCGGCAATTTGCATGAGGTGTTGCTAAAAAAAATTATAAAATTTTTCTTGCTTTTTCAATTGTAAGGTAATAAAATTCAACAACCGACAATACTTCTGTCAGTAGTACACCACAGACGCTTACGTTGCGACTTCGTTGTATTCCTCAGAAGTTCTCAGGCCACCTCTCCCGTGATATGGCCTTCCTTTGTCTTTGCTATTGCTAGTCTTTGTCTCACAATACTCTTTCATCATTTCACCCCATGAACAAGCGTTTTCAGGGTATAGACAGATTCCGAAGCGGTGATAAACAGGATGTTACGATCCTTCCCTCCGAAACATACATTGGCCGTCCAGTCCTCAGGAATAGGGAAATGTGCTATCTGATGACCGTCCTTGTCGAAGACCGTCACACCGTCGCCAGTCAGATAGATGTTCCCCCGGTCGTCGATTGTCATCCCGTCCGACCCCATATTGGCGAACACCTGTCGGTTGGAGAGCGAACCGTCAGCCAGGATGTCGTATTTCAGGATCCTGTCTGCCTTGGCCTCAGCCACATACAACTGTTTCCCGTCTGGAGTCCCAACAATGCCATTGGGCTGGCTGAGCGTCGAGTCGAGCATGACCAGTTGCGTGTCTCCCGCAGCAAGATAATACAAGCCTTCCACAGGCTGCTGTCGCTCTGGGCTGCGTGTCCAGTAGTCTCTCCTGAAATAAGGGTCAGTCAGGTAGCAACTTCCATCCTTCGCAATCCATACATCGTTGGGGCCGTTCAGCAACTTGCCACGATAGTCAGCGATCAGCATCCTGGCATGACCCTGCATATCGAAAGACCAGAGCTGGTTGTCCATGTCGGTACAGGCTATCAAGTCACCATTGGCATCAAAGTACATACCATTAGACCTGCCACTCTGATCGGTGAACAGCGTAATCTCCCCAGACTCGCAGTCCCAACGGTAAATCCTGTTGTTGGGCTGGTCTGTAAAGAAGACATTCCCCTTTGCGTCTGCCGCAGGCCCTTCTGTAAAGCTATACGAACCAGAGATTTTCACTGGCGCTTCCCCTTCGGCAACGATATCATTCGAGTGAGCATGAGTACATGCACTCATCACACAGAGAAAAGTGCATGCCAGCAGCACTAGTGAGTTTGAAATTCTTTTTTTCATCATCGACGTATTCTTTTATAGGTAAATTATTGTTTCTTCGATTGACTTGCAATGGTTGTGGTTAGCGAGTAGTCTGCTTAAAATGAAGCATTGATGAAAGTGTTGTAGGTGTGGAAACCACTCTCAACGGACAGCTGTCGGGCAGTGAATTCGCTTTTGGAAGCAGCGTGCTCTTGATAGAGGCGCATGAAGTGGTCGACACGCAGACCGTTGATATAGGCGTTGTAGGTCATTCCTTGCTGCGTGAAATACTTGCTGAGGTAGTTGCGGTTGGTACCCATCTTCTTGGCTACGCAGGCAAAGAGAACATGAAACAGGAAAGTATAAAATGTGTAAACTTCTTCCATCTGCAATTGCGCTAGTTTTACAGGGCAAAGATAAGAAATATTCTTGAAATATGCAATAGGTAATCTTCATCAAAATGCAAAATTACACGATTTTGAATAACATTTTGACGATTTGATAAGTCGTTTTTGACGATTTTGACTAGTTGAAAAATGAAACCGAGGGGGCAGCAAAGGCAGAGTCCTCACAAGTATAGTAATTTGTAGAGGGGCCATGTGGTGTAAAAGTTACAGACCCCACCCTACCCTTAAGGAAGGGGAGCTCCATGCGGCTGAGGTCATGCGGAATGGGGGCAGCGGTGGTTGCTGCTCAGCAGCAACATACAGAACGGCAAACGTCGAGCTTTTGATGTGTTAAATGTTAAAAGGGAAATTTGCGATTCCAGGGATGCATCGAGGAATGTCTGCGACTTCCCGTCCGTGAGTACTTGGCGTCTAGGGTGCCCTTGTGCGTAACATGGGAGTGGACTTCGTCGATGAGCCAGGCATGCTGGACCCGTGCTGAAGTGCATTGTACTCATCGCCATCCTCAGGCACCAACAGGAGGAATGACTACTGCTGTAGCTGGTAAACTGGCTTAATTCCAGCTGATTTGGCAGAAAAAGTGATATAAATTTGGCTATTTGCATGTTTCTTTGTAACTTTGCACCATATATGTGCTTGTGTCACACTAACTAACAAACTACACCAGACAATGAGAACAAAGAAAAGACTGACAATGCTGCTTGTGGCTGTGCTGCCCCTGATGGGTGCGCAGGCACAGGAAACCGAACTGACGTATGCTGAGGCAAAGACGCTCTACAAGAGCACATCGAAGAAACGGGTCAGCGTGCATGATCCGTCGGTGGTCTACGACACTATCTCTGCTGCCCACCGCTATTATATCATCGGCTCGCACCGTGCTATGGGCTATTCGACCGACATGAAGAACTGGACAGGCTCCAGCGAGCAGTTTGCACGTGTCAACGACGATGGGTCGACGACAACCGTGGGACAGTCGGAGAGCGACTTCCGCAGGGTGTTCAGCAAGCATCGCACCACCACCATCACCAAGGGCGGGCAGGAGATAGCCTTCGGCAACTACGATGCCACGGCCTGGAGCAGGGCTGTGCCTGACAACTCTGGCGACTGGAACCTGAATGGCAATATGTGGGCACCAGACATGATCTGGAACCCCGTGATGAAGAAGTGGTGCCAGTACCTGTCGCTCAATGGACAAGCCTGGAACTCGGTCATCGTGCTGCTGACTGCCGACAAGCTCACAGGACTCTGGGTATACGAAGGACCAGTGGTGTACAGCGGCTTCCGCTCAGCTACCGACCAGCGGGTGTCGTGGAAGAAGACCGACCTGGAACTGGTCATCGGCGAGCAGTCGACATTGCCCTCTCGCTATAATCATCCGAGCTACAACAACGGGGATCAGTGGGGTGACTACTGGCCCAACAACATCGACCCCACCGTGTTCTACGATGAGGACGGACAGCTGCGCATTGCCTATGGCTCGTGGAGTGGTGGCATCTGGATGCTGCATCTGAACGAGGAGAACGGTCTGCGCGACTATGACGTGACCTACAGCAGCGACTATGCCACCAGGGGCAAGCAGTGCACCAGCGACCCCTATTTCGGCAAGCGTATAGCCGGTGGCTGCTACGTATCGGGCGAGGCTCCCTATATCGAACATATTGGCGACTACTATTACCTGTTCATGACCTATGGCGGCCTGGCTCCCGATGGTGGCTACGAGATGCGCATCTTCCGTTCGGAGAAGCCCGACGGACCCTACAAGGACCCACTGGGACGATCGGCACAGTTCACCAGCTGGGTGCTGAACTATGGTGTGAATGCCGACAAGCGTGGGGAGAAGATACTGGGCTCGTACAACAAATGGGGATACCAGACCGTGGGCGAGTGCGCACAGGGTCACAACAGCGTCATTGCAGCCCCCGACGGACGTACCTATCTGATCTATCACACCAAGTTCAACAACGGCACCGTGGGCTTCCAGGTGCGTGTACACCAGCTGTTTGTCAACCAGAAAGGATGGCTCGTGGCTGCTCCCTTCGAGTATAACGGCGAAGAGCTGACCGACAGCACGATGGGACAACCCGCACCCTTCAGTAAGGAGGATATCGCGGGCACCTACGACGTGATGATACATAAGTACAGCATGGACCATAACAATATGGAAGAGGTCACTCCACAGCAGATCGTGCTCAGGGCAGACGGCAGCGTCAGAGGCAGCTATACGGGCTCCTGGAGCATCGACGAGGGCACCAGCTATCTGACCATCCGACTGGGTAGCACTACCTATTTTGGCGTCATCTTCGAAGAGGAGATGGACGGCAAGAGCATGCATACCATCAGCTTCACGGGATGCTCGAACACGGGTGTCAACCTCTGGGGCTATAAACTGCATCCAAAGTATGCACTGGCACAGCAGCTGAACACCCAGAAGATTCCCACCTACGACTATCAGACCATCAGGGCCGACATCGACCTGGACGGTGTGTGGAAGGGCGATCCCAACGTCACCGTGACCTGGACAAGTAGCCATCCCACCATCATCGACGAACATGGACACTTCGACAATAGCAGCGTGCAGGAAGAGACCGCCGTCATACTGACACTCCGCATCACCTCGGGTACCTATTTCTATCAAAACGAGTATAGCGTGAAGGTCAAGCCCGATCCTACTGGCATTGTAGACCTGGAGAACAGCGTGAGCACACGTGGCGAGTACTACGACCTGAAGGGACGCAGGGTGACCAAGCCACAGCGAGGCATCTTGATCAAGGACGGACGACTCATCATAATAAAATAACAGAAACGACTGCCCCAGGGCAGCTCAAACAGACAAAAAACCTGTTGGTAACGATATGAGACTGAAGAATCTGCTGATAGCTATTTCTTTGCTTGCTGGCTGTGGCTCGGCTACCGCCCAGAATTTCTATATCTGTCAGGACAACAACGTGGTGACGACCTCACAAATGGATTTCACCAACGGAAGTGTGCAGACGACAGCCATCGACAGCATCACGCTGCACGTGCCGGCCATGCACTTTGTGGGTGGCGACATCAGCATGCTCACCCAGTATGAAAAGCAGCAGGCACAATACAAGGACCGCAATGGCAACCCTATCAGCGACGTGCTGGCATTCCTCAAACAGCAGGGATGGAACACCATGCGGGTGCGGCTGTTCGTAGACCCCACGAAGGTACAGGACAAGGCCGTGGTGCAGGACCTCGACTATGTGACGGCACTGGCTCGCAGAATCAAGGAGGCAGGACTGCTGCTGATGCTCGACTTCCACTATAGCGACACCTGGGCTGACCCAGGAGCACAGTGGACACCCGACAGCTGGAAAGACCTGGGCGATGAGCAGCTGGCCGTACGCATCTATGACTATACCTGCGAATGCCTGAGTCACCTGAACGCTGCTGGTGCCTCGCCCGATTTCATACAGACGGGCAACGAGATCAGCTACGGCATGCTGTGGGGCACCAAGGCCGCTGTGGGCAACAACAATACCAACCGCTGCTATACCAACAGTGCCTCAGCCAACTGGAACCGCTTCTTCACACTGCTGCGACAGGCTGCCAAGGCTTGCAGACAGACGTGTCCACAGGCACAGATCATCATCCACAGCGAGCGTACACCCAAGCCCACTGTGCTCCTGGATTTCTACGACCGCATCAAGCAGGCGGGGCTTGACTACGACATCATCGGGCTGTCGTACTACCCCTATTTCCATGGCAACCTCTCTCAGCTGGAAACAGCACTGACACAGCTGGAGAAGAAGAACTACGGCAAGTACATACAGGTGGTGGAGACGGGCTATCCCTCGAAATGGGAAGTGCAAGGCACCACCTACGACTATACCTCCCAATATCCCTATAGCCATGCCGGACAGAAGCAGTTTGCTGCCGACCTCATCACACTGCTGAAGAAGCATCCACAGGTATGCGGGCTGTCGTGGTGGTATGCCGAGGCCAATGCCAAGGGCTGTACGGGCAACCTGAACACAGGCTGGTACAATGCCGGACTGTTTGACAACGAGACGGGCAAGGCCCTCGATGCGCTATACGAACTTCAATCTTTTAAATAACACATAATTATTAACTAACAAATTATCCAATCCAACAAAATGAAGAGAATCTTTACGCTAAGTATTGTGACACTGCTGGCCTTCGCTGCCGCCAGTGCACAGGGCTACCGCAAGTGGGATTTCACCCACTGGAGTGCCCAGACCATTGCCAATCTGATGGCCGATGCCGCTGCCAGTTCTACGACAGGATGGAGTGACATTGAGAAAGCTGCCAATGCCGGCGAGGGAAAGACGGCTCCCGCAGAAACCGCCAACAAATGCTTCTGGCTGACCGATTCCGAGGGTGGCACACTGAAGGCCAATGGTGTGGTCATCCCCGAGACGGAAGGTCTTGAATTCAACCCAAGCTACACCGGTCGCCGTTCGCTGGCCATCGCCATCGACTATCCATCGACCTCGCTGGGCGAGTATGGTGGCCCACAGTATCTGTGGCTCGGTGGCAAGACCCAAAATTGCTTCACCATCCCCAACGTACGAGTAGGACAGAAAATCGTCATCACGCTCGAGTCGCACAAGCCGGCTGAGGCACGTGGCATAGAGCTCTACATAGGCAGTGTGGCCGATGCCAACAAGCTTGGTGAGTCGTTCACGCCAACCACCATCGAGACACGTACCTGGGAAGAAGGATGGACACTGCCCGAGGGCATGGAGCCTGCCGAGACCGTCGACATCATCGTCTACAACACCAATGGATGTCATATCTATACCATCGAAGTGGGCGACAACTCGCAGAAGTCGAAGGTGGCCTACCTCTATGGCGGCGACGTCAACGAGGACCAGGCTTACCAGCACCTCAGCTTGTTTGATAGCTACAACATTACTCCTGTCGAGGCCAATGGCGCCCTGACCATGGACCTGGCCTATGACTACGATGCCATCATCATCAGCTCGACCGTCACCAGTGCCGAGGCCATCAGCTCGCTGAATGCCATCTCGCCATTCGTGCCAACACTGAACCTCAACCCTGCGGTCTATGAGGCATGGGGTGTAGGACAGACTGTCGATGCAGGTACCAACTTTGCCGTGGTCGCCAATCCCGGCCATGCCCTCTACCGCGGACTGACAGAAGACCAGCTGGTCGAAGATCCAGACAATGGACAGATGGTGCTCGTACTATCCAGCAACGTCAGCTTCCAGGGCATCTCGGCTCTGGCAGGACGCTTTGTCGGTGACGATGTGATGGCTACCGCTATGGGCAACGAGGAGATTATCGCCATCCATCAGCACAACATGAGTCACAATGGCTATATGTATATCCCCTATACACAGGAACTGATGAATGATGGCGTCTCAGAAGATATCCTGAAGAATGCCGTCGTCCTGCTGGCCAATACCAAGGTGAAGGTGTCGCAGGCTCCCGCTCCCGTCTTCTCGCTGGAGTACAAGAACATGAATACCAACGTCACCATCAAGAGTGGTGTTCCCAATGCTGAGATTTTCTATACCACCGATGGCAGCGTGCCTACCGACCAGAGCACTCCATACACAGAGCCTTTCAACCTGACACAGGAGACCACCGTGAAGGCCGTCGTTCGTGGCGAGGGCTATCTGATGAGTGAGGTGGCTGAGCAGCTTGTCGACATGCGTCCACAGATGCCACAGCCTACGATTGCCCTCGATCAGCAGGATGGCAAGACCATCGTCACCCTGGCTGGTACGGGTGCCGACAGCGTAGCCGTTTACTATAACTACTCTGGCTCGCTGAACAAGGCCAACAGCTCGCTCTATGTCGACAGCATTCCACTGGTTGTCAACATGCCTGGACGCGTCATCTATGCTTTCTCGTCGGCAGATGGCTTCGTCGATTCTGACCTGGCTTCTCAGGAAGTCATCGTCAACAATCCCAAGGTGCGCATCGACGTGCTCGCTCACATGGATGCCAACCATTATGAATACAACGATAGCAGCACCTCTACCTCTTACTACTTCTCCTGGGGCAAGAACAAGAGTGGCGAGAATGGCTACTACTACTACAATCCTGAGACAGCAGAAGAGACCGTGACCGTCGATCCTGAGACAGGCGAAGAGACCATCTCTATGGTCTACAAGGATATGAATCCTGAGGAAGAGAAGGACTTCGGCAATGGATGGATGATACGTTCGCGCGGACAGCTCACCATCTGGGAGAACGGACAGACGGGTACTAACTATGGCGACAGCAATGGCTATAACTATGCCTCTGTCAACGACGAGAACCCATACTTCCCAGTCACCAAGGGATATATCAACCTGGCAGACAAGAACACACAGCCCGCTGACGCAGAATTCCCATACAATGCCTATATCATCAGCACAAAGAAGTTCCAGGGTCCCTTCGATATCGTGGCAAACGTGGCTAGTATCACCAAGCCGGCAAGCCCTGGCACTCACTATGTGGTGCTGCAGACATCGACAGACGGCAACCTCTGGGACAGCAACTGGCAGACAGCCGGCGACACCATCCTCATCACCAACAGTGCTCGTCTGACACATAATATCACTCGTAGCTACGAGGGTACTGACGAGGTATATGTCCGTGCATATCTCTGCGCCAACAACTCGAAGGTAGGCTTCTACGATATCTACATCGCCAATGCTGGCGAACAGTCGCAGCAGCTGCTCACAGGAATCGAGGAGGTAGTAGAGTCACTGCCTATGATCAAGTCGGATGCTATCTATGACCTGCAGGGTCGTCGTCTCCATGCCCGTCCTGCACAGGGTATCTACATCCAGGGTGGACGTAAGTACGTAGTGAAATAAGATTCGCACAGTACTCGACTATCGTTTGTGAAAACGCATGTAGTCGATAGATTACCGGTGTATGTTTCCCTCATCATCTATAAGTAAGATGGTGAGGGATTCTTTTGGCACCAATGGCTGGCAATAGCTGGCACAACGACGGATGACCACCTGTACGAAGGCCTGTCGCTTCGCCTGAGGGATTAGCTCCCAGAGCTCACGAGCCAATGTGATACTGCTGATGTCGATAGCACAGCCGGCCTCATGGAGCATCTGTTGCACAAAGTCCTTGTCCATCGTAGACTTGCGGCTATGGGTATCCAGATTTCCGGCTGCCAGTTTCACGGCCTTGCCTAACATTACGCCTAAGGTGATGTTGGGGATATTGAGCTCGTGGGCCATCATCAGTGTCTGACCAATATAGTTGCCATATTCCACGAAGGCCTGACGAGGCAGATCAGGATAGTAGGCACGCACAAACCGCTCACTCTTGGCACCACTGTTGATGACAACACGGTCCGTGCCACTGGCCTTGGCCACTTGCATGCACTTGCGAATGCTATCGATGAAGGCCTCTTCACTGAAAGGCTTCACAATGCCCGATACACCAATAATGCTGATGCCACCCTCGATGCCCAGACGGGGATTGAAGGTCCTGGAGGCGATGGCACTACCGTCAGGAACAGCAATCGTGACATGAAGTGACGTATGAGGAGCTATGATGTGCAGATTGCGGCATATCATGGCACGGGGACCCTTGTTGATGGCTGCTTCGCCAGGAGGATAGTCGAAGCCAGGCAGCGTGAAGCGACCCACACCCACGCCACCTGCGATGGTAATCTCCGGACTGTCCGGATTGTCTTGATTGTCCAGGCTTTCCGGATTTCCCTGCTTTTCCCCCACCATGTTTACCGTGGCTCTTATCTCGATTCCGTCTGTGACATCGGGATCATCACCAGCCTCCTTGATGCAGTAGGCAAAGCCATCACCATAGCTTACTGGCACCATGATCTGTTCGTCGTTGGGCATCGTCACAGCCACTTCCTTTGGTCGCTCCTTCTTCATAAGCAGCAACGTGGCGGCAATGGCAGCTGCGGTGGCATAGGTGCCTGTAGTGAGGCCACTTTTCAATGGGAAGAACTCAGGCAGCAGATGCTCGACGGCTCTTCGTAGGCCATGAGGACCATTGACGCACAGGAAGTTGGCTGGTGTCGCAGGACGCTTCAGGACGATGATGCGCATTCCCTGTCGGCGGGCAGCAGCAACCTTCTCAGGAAAACCACCACTGGCACCACTCTCTTTCAGCAGGATGGCATCAGCTGCTATAGGTATCTGGCTAGGGTCTTCATAGAAGCAGAGCTGCCTATCTGTAGCCCCTTGCTGGTGGGCCAGTGCGATGGACGACGCTCGCTCTAGGATGCGATAATAGACCTTGATCCCTGCTTCTTCAAGTGGTTTCAGCTTGCTGATGCTTTGTACGCCTGTTGTTGCCAGCAGCGTGTGGATGTTGTGCGGAATGTCTGTGTAGTCGTCAATCCACTCGATATCTTCTTCTCTCTTAGGGAAAATACGCTCATAGCGAATGGCAGGTATGCCAAGCTGTTGGGCAACGCTGGCTACCGTGTGGTGCAGCAGGGTGGCGAAGGGATGGGCAGCATCGATGAGCAGACGAATATCATGCGTGCTGCAAAAGTGATGCATAGATTCTGCATCCAGGCCTCCGTCTATGCGATACCCGTGGTGAAGCGTTATGTCCTGCTCACCCATCTTGGTGCTATAGTAGTACGTAGAGCCAGCTTCTTCAAGCACCTCTACGGCTTTGCGTCCCTCTGTTGTTCCACCTAAAATCAGGATCATCTTTCGCTAGCAATTTGACGGTAACAAAAAATTGTCTCCATGCATTCTGTGTGCAAAGATAGCAAAAAAACACGAAACAAGCATGCAAAGGGAGTAAGAAAAGTATCGCCTCTATGTTTTTCGATTCACGTAAGTGCAAAAAAAAGGGTCACCGCCGTGACCCAACCTTTGTTAACCTTAAATCTAATACTATGAAAAACACGTTGCAAAGGTAATGCAATTTACTTTCACCTGCAAACTTTTTATGGCAAAAAAGTTCATTTCTGTAATATAATTGACATAAATCAATAGAAAATGCTATTTTTTGCGCATCATAGTAAGTCCGTCTCGAATAGGCAGTATGACTTTTTCCACTCGCTGGTCTTCTGCCACGTGGTCGTTGAATCGTCTGATACCCAGTGTCTGCTGGTCGTGATTGTAGGCAGGATCAACTACATGGCCATCCCACAAGGTGTTGTCTGCCAACAGGAATCCACCTTGATGCAAGAGTGGTAGAATGGCCTCATAGGCTTCTACATAGGTCCGTTTGTCGCCATCGATGAAAGCCATATCAAAATGAATCCCTAGCTGTGGTGCCTCCGTGATGGCATCGCCAATAATCAGCTGCACACGATGTCCCACCGGCGAGTTACTGATCCATTGCCGTGTGAAATCTTCTAGTTCGTCGTTGATCTCGTAAGTATAGATACGACAGTTGTCGTCTGCAAGTCCTTCCGCCATCGACAGGGCACTATAGCCACTGAAAGTTCCTACCTCGAGAATACTACGTGGACGGAGCATCTGTACAAGCATCTTCAGCAAGCGTCCTTGCAAGTGACCGCTGGCCATTCGTCCGTGGAGCAGCTGGATATTGGTGGCTCGCCAGAGTCGATAGAGGTACTCAGGTTCTGGGTCTATATGCCTGATAATGTATTCGTCGGTGGTCATTTCTTCATATCGAGAATTGCCTCTACGGCCAGACGATAGCTGTCGAGTCCAAATCCGCAGATGACACCACGACAGGCAGCACTAATCATGGAGTGATGGCGGAATTCCTCTCGCGCGTGTACATTAGATATATGTACCTCGATGACAGGTGTGCTGATGGCGCGGATACAATCGTGCAGTGCTATTGATGTATGGGTATAGGCACCAGCATTCAGCACGATGCCATCGGCAGTGAAGCCCTCACTCTGCAGCTTGTCGATGAGCTCGCCCTCTACATTGCTCTGGAAATAGTCGAAGTCTACCAAAGGATAGCTCTTGTGCAGCAAAGGGAGATAGTCGTCGAACGAGCTGTTGCCGTAGATTCCTGGTTCCCTACGTCCGAGGAGGTTCAGGTTAGGACCATTGACAATGATAATTTTCATAATTCGGATTTTTTTTGTAATTTTGCCGCAAAAATACGAAAAATAATGCAAATGAGCAAGGATTCGCAAGAGAAACTTATCACTGGCTATATGCGTTACCTGAAATTGCAACGCTCGATGTCGTCCAACACCTTGGATGCCTATCGTCATGACATAGACAAACTAGTCAACTATCTTCATGGAGAGCAGAAAGAACTGACAGAGGTGACGCTGAGCGACCTGCAGAATTTTGCGGCTGGCTTGCATGATATTGGCATTGGACCTCGGTCGCAGTGCCGCATCCTAAGTGGTGTACGCTCGCTCTATCGCTATATGGTGCTCGATGGCTATATCGAACAAGACCCCACGGAACTGCTGGAGAATCCGGTGCTGGGAGAGCACCTGCCTGAATACTTGACGCCACAGGAGGTGGATCAGCTGGAGGATTCCATTGATCTGAGCATAGCTGAAGGACATCGTAACCGTGCCATCATCGAGGTTCTTTTTTCTTGTGGGTTGCGTGTCTCAGAACTAGTCAACCTGAAGTGGAGTCAATTATATGCGGATGAGCATTACCTGCGAATTCTTGGCAAGGGGTCGAAAGAGCGTCTGGTGCCGATCTCTGACAGTGCCCTTCATGAGATAGAAAACTACCTGCCGTGGCGCAATCAGCTGAAGATAAAGCCTGGCCATGAGGATTATATATTCCTGAACCGTAGGGGAGCCCGTCTGACACGAACGATGATTCTGATCATGCTCAAACGGCAAGCGGAGGTAGCAGGGCTTCAGAAAACCATCTCTCCCCATACATTGCGCCATTCGTTTGCCACGGCCCTGCTGGAGGGCGGTGCCGACCTACGTGTCATACAGGCACTGCTAGGCCATGAGAGTATAGGTACTACGGAAATATATACGCACATCAGCGTACAGACATTGCGAAGAGAGGTTCTGGAGCATCATCCCAGAAACATGGCCTGAAGCTTTGCAGCCTTTCTCGTCGATGATCACCTGCTCGGAGTTCATCTTGTGCACGAAGAACACTGGAAGCAAGTCTTACCCAAACCTTAGCCATACCCTAAGCATACTCTTTGGGTTTGGCTAAGGTTTATCCTGTATGCGGTTCTAACTTTCTAGAACCACTGCATCAATGAGCGGAGATAGGATGTGAGCTCGGCACCCATCATCTGATGCTGCCACAGCGAGGGATGCCAGTCGGCACCGTATTTCAGAGAACCGTTGTGGGGAGTGAAGTCAAAGCGGTATACTTCGGCATCACCATCCTTATGTGCATTTTCCACTATTTCATCGAGTGTTTTCCTCGCGATGTCCAGCTCTTTGCCATTGAGCATACTGCCACAGAGGAAAATGATTTTTGCCTTTGAATTGTGCTGACGTACCAGACGGAGCAAACGCTGATAGCCCTGTCTGAGCAACTTCACATCGTAGTTGTTGGTAGACAGGTCGTTGGTCCCCAGGTTGATGCAGACGACATCGGGCTGAAAGCGGCTGAAGTCCCATTTCTCAGCCTCAAAGCCCGGCTGCTGCCGCAGTTTGATGTCGGTGGCATAACCCGTATACTCATATTGCACAGGCATGCAGGTATTAGGCGTTCCTGTCTTAGGCCCATTATAGTCGCGATAAGCTCCTATGCCACTGCGAGCCACGATATGTGCTCGGGCATCGAGGGCACGGGCAGCCAGCTGGGCATAGCTGAAATAGTGGTTCTCGGTCTCATACTGGAAATGGTCGCCAGCCTCTGTAGCCTCGTTGCCATAGCCACAGGTGATGCTGTTGCCAATGAACTCGATGGTACGGGCAGGAAGTGCAGGAGGCTCGCAGACAGGACCATCGACGACAAGTCCCCAGAATTCTGGATGCATCTCATAGCCCTCGATGGCATACATCAGGCGGATGGTATGGCAAGCATCAGGCAGAGCCGTACAGAGCGTCACCACAGAGTCGCGATCTCCACGGAAGGCAACCTTGAAAGGCTCCGCATTGTCGATCTGAGCCATGAAATAGCCACTGCCGGGCTTACAGAGCAACTGAGCACGGGTGCCTTTGAATGCTGTAATAATCTGAGTACCAGGATAGTTCCATGTGGGACGTTCTGGGTTCTTAAAGGAGATTCGTCCAACATATTGGATATGCCTGTCAGAAGGTTTTATGACGTTTCCCTTCAGACTTAATGTGTGCTGCGCACTGGCATATCCCAGTGACAGGATGACCGACATCATCAATAAGCCAATCTTCTTTGTCGTTTTCATAGTTTCTTATTTTACGGGAATTGATATTGCTTGTTTTAGACCACGCTGGCGGTCTGTCACCTTCAGCGTCAGCTGTCCAGGCTCTTTCCCTGCCCTGACCACGACGACAAGTTGTCCGCTGAACAGTCGCATCGTAGGTTCCGTGAAGGTCTCAATTGAAGTGGCATCGCCATTGCAGGCAGCTTCGAACTTTCCAGCACCGCTCACCTCGAATTGCAGCTGATCGGCAGCATTGGGAATCAGGTTTCCTTTCTTGTCGACCAGCGAGACTGTGACAAAGGCGAGGTCCTCTCCGTCTGCGTGGAGCGTCGACGGCTGTTGTGTCCATGCATCAAGCTGTAGATGGTGAGGCTTACCTGCTGTCTGGATGGTCTTTTCAGCTGCTGGCTGTCCCTGTGCGTCATAGACCACGACCCGTAGTTCGCCAGCTTCGAATTTTACCTCATTCCAGCGCAGGCGATAGCGGTCCAGTCGCTCTTGGGGATTCTTGTGAATACGCCCCTGGCTCTTGCCGTTGACGAATAGTTCTGCCTCAGGATAGTCGGTATAGCAGTAGACGGGTGTCACCTGTCCTCTGCGCTCTTTTCCCCATGTCCAGTGGGGTAGCAGATGGATGGTATGCTCGCTTGTGTTCCATTTCGAACGGTAGAGATAGTACCTGTCCTTGGGTAGTCCCGCCAAGTCGCAGATGCCGAAGTAGCTACTGCGCGAAGGCCAGTAGCCATCGTAGGGAGTAGGCTCACCAAGATAGTCGAATCCTGTCCATACAAACTCTCCGATGACCCACGACTTGTCGTCTTGCCATACCCAGTCGTCATCAGGCAGATTGCTCCATGAGCACCACTCTACGTCGTACGAGGAGCACTGGGCATCGGGATGCGTGGCAAAGTTCGAGGGCTTGACAGGGAAGTAGTAGACACCTCGTGACGAGACGGTAGAGGCGGTCTCACTGCCTAGTAGGAACCCCTGTGGCAACTGTTCTATATTCTTCTCGTATTTGTGAACACGATAGTTGAACCCTGGCACGTCCATCACCTGGGCCATACCACTGCCCAGCGCACTCTCTGCACGATCCAGGCCCTGCGTAACAGGACGCGTAGGGTCGAGAGCATGGCAGAGACCTTGTAGACGGATGCTGATTTGGCGTCCCTCTTCACTGCCCTGCTCTGGGATTTCATTGCCTATCGACCACATCACGATGCTTGGGTGATTACGATGAGCGAGTACTAGATTGGTGATGTCACGGTCGGCCCACTCACGGAAGAAGCGGGCATAGCCATTCTTACATTTCTTATATATCCACATATCGAAACTCTCAGCCATCACCATCATACCCAGCGAGTCACAGACGTCCATCTGCATCTGCGACGGCATATTATGGGCAGTACGGATGGCATCGCATCCCATCTCCTTAAGGATCTTTACCTGGCGGATCAGTGCGGCTTTATTGACTGCAGCCCCCAGGGGACCAAGGTCGTGATGCAGACAGACACCCTTTAGTTTACGGGTCTGACCATTCAGCTGGAAGCCCTTCTCCTTGCTGATGTGGATGGTGCGGATACCTGTACGGATGGTCTTCTGATCGATGACGGCAGGACTAGCCTTGCTCATCACCATTGCGGTGACATGATATAGGTAGGGTGTTTCTGGCGACCACATCTTTGCATCCTGCAATTTGAAGACAGTATAGAAACTGCCGTCCTGTTCAATACGTACAGCCTCGCTGTCTGTGGTCTTACCATCAGGGTCTGTAAGCTGCACCTTGGCAACCATCTCTTTCTCAGCACCAATCACCTTGCCTTCCACCTCCACTGTCGTCTTTCCCTTATTCGTTCCCAATGTACGTGCCACAAGCGACCAGTCGTCAATGTGGGTCTTGGGTGTTAGTACAAGGGTCACAGGACGATAGATGCCAGCACCAGGATACCATCGTGAGCTCTCCTCGACGTTCTTCAGGTCTACCTCAAGCAGGTTGTCGCCAACTTTTACAAAGGGAGTGATGTCTATGCGGAAAGTATTATAGCCATAAGCCCAGTAGCCCGCCTGCTGTCCGTTGATACTGACCGTAGGCTCAGCCATTGCCCCATCGAAGACCAGATCGGCATGCTCATAGCCAGCAGGAATAGTCAGTGTACGCTTGTAGTGGCCTTCGCCTATCCAAGGCAGGGCTCCTGAGCGTCCGCTCTTCTCCGAGGCCACCTTTTCTCCATTCTGTTCGATGGCCACCACCTGCAGGTCCCATTTCTTGTCGAACGGACCAGCGATGGCCCAGTCGTGGGGCACGCTAACCTGTTGCCATGCTTGTTTGTCGCGTGAAAATTGCCAGTTGTCGCCAAGGATCACTTCCTGTCGCTGTGCTTTTGTCAAAGTAGTAACCGCCACGACGAGGGCAGTAGTTAGTAGTAGTTTTTTCATTGTGGTTATAGCTTGTCTTTATTGATTAGTTCCAGAAGCCGTTCTACTGCTTCTGCCTCTGGAATGTTTTTCTCCACACATTCCTTTCCCCGATAGAGTGAAATCTTGCCACGTCCGGCACCGACATAGCCATAGTCGGCATCTGCCATTTCTCCCGGACCGTTGACGATGCATCCCATGATGCCGATTTTCAGCCCTACGAGATGGCTGGTGGCAGCCTTGATGCGTGCAATCGTCTCCTGTAGATTATAGAGTGTACGTCCACATCCTGGGCAACTGATATATTCTGTCTTGGTGAACTTGATGCGTGCAGCCTGCAGGATAGCATCGGCAAGACTTTCTGTTTTGTCCTGATAGTCCTGATTGCTAGTTTCTATAATGAGGTTGTGAGCCTTCCTGTCGATGAGCAGTGCTCCTGTAGCCATAGCTGCCTTCAGCTGGAACGTCTCCCAGTCGGCAGCATCCAATGGCAACGTGATGGTGTCATTGTCGATGGAATGGGCCATTTTCTCTCTCAGCGCAGTACATTCATCGATGGAATCGACGATTTTCCGCGCTACGGGTATCTCGCACTCTGGTTCTTCGCTGAGACTTACACGAATGGTATCGCCAATCCCCTCGGTGAGTAGTGCTCCAATGCCAACAGCACTCTTGATGCGTCCGTCCTCGCCTTCGCCAGCTTCTGTGACACCCAGATGTAGAGGATAGTGCATGTCTTCAGCATCCATTTGCTCTACCAGCAGGCGTACACTCTGCACCATGACCACCGTATTCGAGGCTTTGATACTGATGACCACATCGTCGAATTGCTCACGTCTGAAGATACGCAGGAACTCCATGCAGCTTTCTACGATGCCTGCAGGGGTGTCGCCAAAGCGTGACATGATACGGTCGCTCAATGATCCATGGTTCACACCGATACGAACTGCTGTATGCTGTTGTTTGCAGATATTGATAAAGGTCACGAGCCGTTCATCCAGTCTCTTCAGTTCGGCAGCATATTCCTCGTCGGTATATTCCAGATGCTTGAACGTACGTGCAGGGTCGATGTAGTTGCCAGGATTGATTCTTACCTTCTCGCAGAAGTGTGCTGCCACATCGGCCACGTTGGCATTGAAGTGTACATCAGCCACTAGTGGCTGGTCGTATCCTTGTTCCTTGAGGCATAAGGAAATCATTTTCATGTTTTGCGCTTCCCTGGTGCCTTGTGTGGTGAATCGTACCAGTTCACCTCCCGCATCGATGATTCGCTTGGCTTGTTGCACGCATCCTTCCGTATTGTTAGTGTCGACTGTTGCCATCGACTGTATACGAATGGGGTTGTTGCCACCAATGGCAAGCTTCCCCACATGTGCCACAGTACTAATTCGTCTTGTACTCATATTTCACTTCGCTGAGTTCTTTGTTGGCCTTCTCAATCTTTGCCTTCAGGCCTGTTTTGTGGGTGGCCAGACGTTGTGCCAGTCCCTCATCGCTAAGCGCCAGCATCTGACATGCCAGCAGGGCCGCGTTTTGTGCACCGTTCACTCCGACAGTGGCTACGGGTATGCCTGGGGGCATCTGCACAATGCTAAGCAGGGCATCGAGGCCGTCGAGCATACCTTTTATGGGTACTCCTATGACGGGCAGGGTGGTTTGTGCAGCGATGACTCCTGGCAGTGCAGCTGCCATCCCTGCTGCTGCTATGATGACACGTATGCCACGTCCGGCAGCATGAGCAGCAAACTCCTCAACAGCCTGAGGGGTGCGATGTGCCGAGAGGGCATTTACTTCGAACGGCACTTGCAGTTCGTCCAACTGTTTACAGGCTTTTTCCATGACGGGCAGGTCGCTGGTGCTGCCCATAATGATGCTTACGATAGGTTTCATATAGTGATGTTATAAATAAAGTATTGTGCCAAAAGCACAGCCGACACCAATGAAGAAGCCCGCCATCACCTGCCCCAGCGTATGCTGTCGCAGGATGATGCGTGAGGTGCCTAGGATACCCGAGAAGAATATGGCCAGGCACAGCCACCACACCGGATTGAATCTGAAGAGCTCGGCAAATGCCATAATAGCTCCTACCACACCGCCTATGGCTGCTGCGTGTGTGGAGATTTTCCACCAAATATTAATGAGCACGCTGACGACTTGTATGAGTAGGGCAGCAATGACGATAACCACGATGAAATGGTAGATATTATAGTAGTACATCAGCCAGATGCACAGCAGATAGCAAATCATGGAGATGGCATATGCCACCATACGTCTGCGCTTGTGACCCAGTTGCAGCATCGACCAGCCTCGGTGGCGCCGATAGAGATGGATGAGAAAGGTGGGTACGAGGATGGTGAGAAAATAGACAATGGTTATCACCAGCATCTTGTAGGTGATGGGCAGCATGTTCATGTAGCTGAGTGTGAATAGCAGCACAATGCCCACCAGAGGAAGGTAGAACGGTGTGAAGATCATGCTGATGACCTTTGCAGTAATGATGAGTCCTTTGTCGCGTGTCACCTTTTTTGCTTTTTACGATTTACGAAGTCTTGCTACGGGCACACCAAGTTGCTCGCGATATTTTGCCACTGTGCGTCGGGCTATGGGAAAGCCTTTCTGTTCGAGTGCGTCACGCAGTGCATCATCACTCAGGGGCTTGTGCTTGTTCTCGCTATCGATGATGTCGCGTAGCGCAACCTTGATCTTGCGAGTTGACAGTTCTTCACCGCTATTGGTTACATAGCCGTCGCTGAAGAAAAATTTCAGAGGAAAGGTGCCCCATCGCGTCTGCACATATTTGGAACTTGTCACACGCGAGATGGTGCTCAGGTCCTGGCCTGTCAGCGTGGCAATGTCTTTGAGGATCATCGGACGTAGCAGCTCCTCATCTCCTTCTTCAAAGAAAGGACGCTGCAGCTGGATAATGGCTTTCATGACTTTGGTCAGTGTGAGCTGGCGTGTCTGGATGGCACTGATGAAATTCTGGGCTGCTTCCACCTTTTGCTTGGTATAGAGCAGTGCTTCCTTCTGCTGGCGCGACATGTGGTCCTTATTGTTCTGGAAGTCCTTCAGCAGATCGGAAAACGACTGTGAGATTTCCAGTCGGGGCATGTCACCAGCATTGAGGCTGAAACTGATGGACCCGTCGTCCTGGGTATCTACGATGAAATCGGGTGTTATCTGTTGCATCGTCCGTTCTATGGCCTCCCCAGTCGCAGCTCCCGGCTTGGGGTTCAGGCGTCGTAGCTCTGTCAGCAGGGCTTCCATCTGTATGCCGTTCAGTTCCAGCTGTTGCTGAATGCGGTGCCAGTGTTTTTTTGTGAACTCATCGAAATAGTTGGTCAGGACGCGTGTCATCAGCACTTTCTGTGGTGAGTCCTTCTTTCTTTCTACCTGCAGTAGCAGACATTCCTGCAGCGATCGTCCACCTATGCCTGGCGGATCCATCTGCTGTACCTTTAGCAATAGCTGTTCTATCTCGCTGGTCTCGATAT
>JAIKWS010000104.1 GCA_024684515.1 Prevotella sp. | reverse complement strand
GGCCAGCCCACCATGCGCCGTGTCTACTACTCCGGCTATGTCAGCGTCAACACCTACGACCCACGACTGCCCATCCTGAAACAGCCACCTCTAGTACGAGAAAACCGACTATATCAGGCCGACTGGCTGTTACGATTCTATCATTTCAAGGTTGAAGAGATCGTTGACGACCAGCATACAAACCTAGACCTGGAGATAGACCCCAAGCTGGCATGGGCATTGCGCCATCCAGAGGCCTTTCCTGTAGATATCAACACGGCCGACTACGAGATGCTGCTTCGCGTGCCTGGCCTAGGCACAAAGTCTGCCTGGCTCATTGTCCACTCGCGACGCTTCGGCCGTCTCACCTCCTTCGATCTGAAGAAGATGGGCGTGGTCATGAAGAAGGCAAAGTATTTCATCACCTGCGGTGAACTGACTTCTATCTATTCTGCACCCATCATCGGCATCAATGAGTTGCGACCTGAACGTCTGCGCCCCCTACTGGTATCGAAAGCACAGCAGAAGAGGGCAGCTGCCGAGCAACAGCTATCGTTTGACTTCCAGGACTGGTAGTTCCGTGGGCACCAACGAATTATGTTAGCATATATCTTCGACCGGACATTTGACGGAGTATTATCGGCCGTATTTGATGCCTATTTCCGTCATCAGTCTCCCGACCTATTGCTAGGCAAGGGCGATCAGTTGCCGCTGTTCTGCGAAGAGACCTACGAGGTTACGACGAGCGGAGAGAAAGCTCAGCGGGTATGGAAAGGCCTAGAGAAAAAGCTTTCGAAAGAAGCCTTGCATCTGATCATGGTGAGCTGGCAGTCGGAAGAAAAGGAGCTAAGCACACCCCTATTACATTATATATATAAGGTGTTTGCACCTCGCAATAGTGCGACAGCCAGTAAAGACAGCATTGAGCACAACTACGCCGATCCTGATGTGCTCTATGTGAGGAATACCGCCCGCCGTGTGCTCCACGAACAGTTGCGCATGAAGCAGTTCATCCGTTTCCAGAAGGCTAAAGACGGTACCTATCTTGCTGTTGTCAGCCCCGACAATGATGTGCTACCATTAGTCATCAACCATTTCCAGGACCGCTTCAACGACCAGCCGTGGCTCATCTACGATGCCAAGCGACATTACGGATATAATCACGATGGGAAGACCGTTGTCCGCATCACCTTTGAGGACGAAGCCGCCGTTCCCTTCAATCTTGAGAACGGCAAGCTGAATGATGAGGTGCTCAGCAGTGATGACCGACTATTGCAAGACCTCTGGCGTACCTATTTCAAGGCCATCTGCATCAAGGAACGGCTGAATCCACGCAAGCAGTTGAACGACATGCCACGCCGTTACTGGAAATATCTCACTGAGAAGAACTAATCCTCCAATAATTCTGAAGGGGAGGAAATAAAGGTGGTAGCGCCATGCTGGATGAGGAAGTCGCGGTCGCGGAATCCCCACAGCACACTGATGCAGGGCAACTGACTATTGGCAGCCGTCTGGATATCGACATCGCTATCACCAACGTATACAGCGCTGGATGATGGTGAAATGTTCAGTCGGCGCAAAGCCTCCTTTACCGTATCGGGGGCTGGTTTCTTATGAATGCCTGCTGCCTCGTTCTCACCAATGGCCACCTCGATGGTATCAGGAAAGAAATAACGACAGAGTTCTTCGGTGGCCGTATGAAACTTGTTACTCACCACAGCCATTTTCCTACCTCGCCGCTTCAATTCGCGCAGCATCTCTGGGACGCCATCGTAAGGACGTGTACTGTCCAGCTGATGCGCTAGATAGTAGGTCCGGAAGGTATTGAGGGCATCTTCAAAGAGCGGATTCCGCTCTCCATCGGGTACGGCACGGATCATCAGCATGCGGACGCCATTGCCCACGAAACGTCGCACATCGTCAACAGAATGCGCTGGCAATCCGTGCTGTCGCAGTGAAAAATTGACGGCCGCTGCCAGATCGCCAAGCGTATCGAGCAGCGTGCCGTCAAGATCAAAAATGTATATATCGTACATTTAGTAGAGATAAACCTTAAAGTCTTTTATCGAGCCGGGAGCATCCTGTTCAGCACGTGGCAGATATTCCAGAGCCTTCACCGTCTGTACAGAGCCGAGGTCGATGACGAGCAGATGAGGAGCCGAGGCGCCACGCTCTGTCTGCCAGTAGGTAGACTCCTGCAAGTCGAAGACTTTATCACCGGTATGATTGCCGTTCTCCTCCTCCGAGTTAGCATACTTAGTGGTCCAGGGCTCGCGGCTTAGGCGTTTGCCATCCTGTCCCTGTACGTACAACTCTGCTATGGCTACGCGGTCGTTGGTTTTCTGGGTAGAGAGACATTCAATGGCGAGGTAACGGCCCTTGGCGGTCTTGTCAAACTGGATGGTCTGCCAGCCGTTGCCAGGCTTGAAACTGCCTGTGGCCACAGGTGTTGCTGAGTTGAGGTCGGGCTTGTCGCCGATGTTGTTATGCTTGTTCGACTTCTCCAGCTGCAGCTTGTTGAGCTCGGGCTCAGCCTGTCCCCATACGACAGTCTCACGAGGACCAACGATATCGAGCACGATGATTTCGTTCTTACCCTTCTTCAACCAGCAGCCAGGGATATAAAGTGTCTGCTGCGGGCCTATGCTCCAGATGCGACCCATAGCATGACCGTTCACATAAACCTGACCCTTGCCCCATGTTTCGAAATTCAGGAACGTGTCGCCCACCTTCTTCAGCGTGAAGTAGCCGCGGTGATAGCCGGGTTTCATGATGTCGCCGAGTTTCTTAGATCCTTCA
>JAIKWS010000055.1 GCA_024684515.1 Prevotella sp. | reverse complement strand
TTACTCTTGTTCACATAGAACAGAATGTTAAAAGTACTTCTCATGTTTCTTACTCCGTTTTTAATTCTGGCTGCAAAACTACTATTTCTTTTGGCATCCATCGCTATGCAAAATGTAGCAGTTTGCGGAATAAGAAACGGGCTGCGAAGAGGCGGTGAAAAGTGCGCCATTCTGCTCCGATTTGCTTAGTCGAAAAACCAGTATTAGAAACCTGTTTTCGGGTTACGAATTAGAAACTTAACTCCTTCACCAATCCTCCCCATTTTGCTTTCACACCCAAATTGTACTTCCCCATTCTTCCCCGTCTTGCCTTTATTTCAGGCTGAATTGCGTTAATCTTCCAAAATCGCTTCGCTTTTACAAGCTTTTTTCGTAACTTTGCCCATGAATGTAAACAATATATATACGATGAGAAAGAAACTGCTGACCATACTCACGCTGCTGCCACTGCTGACGGCAGCACAGACCAACAATATACACGAGCAGTCGGACGGATACGAATGGCCCTCGGACTCGCTCGTTGTGAAAAACCTCAAAGCATGGCAGGACCTGAAGTTCGGAGTGCTGCTCCACTGGGGCATCTATGCCGTGCCGGGCATCGTGGAGTCGTGGAGCATCTGCGACGAGAACTGGATCACCCGCGATACCACCCGCACCTACCAGCAGTATCTGGACTGGTACTGGGGACTGGCCGACGAGTTCAACCCCACGCAGTTTGACCCCACGCAATGGGCACAGGCCTGTAGCGACGCAGGGATGAAATACATGATCTTCACCACGAAGCACCACGACGGTTTCTGCATGTACGACTCGCAGGAGACGGACTATACCATCGCCCGGCATGCCTTCAGCAGCAATCCACGCAGGGACGTGCTGCGACATGTCTTCGATGCCTATCGCGACAAGGGCTTCACCATCGGTGCCTACTTCTCCAAGCCCGACTGGCACTCGCAGTACTACTGGTGGGACGTCTATGCGAAGAAAGGACGCAACGTGAACTATTCCATCGACCAGCACCCCTGGCGCTGGCAACAATTCACTAAGTTCACACACAGACAGATTGCCGAGATCATGAGCCGCTACGGACGTGTGGACATCCTGTGGCTGGATGGAGGATGGGTGTGCCCGGAACGCTACGGACAGGACATCGACATGCCATCGCTGGCTAGCATGGCACGACAGCACCAGCCGGGACTGATCGTCGTAGACCGAACCATCAGAGGTCCCTACGAGAACTATCAGACACCGGAACGTGCCATTCCAGAGCAACAGCTGAACTACCCATGGGAAAGCTGTATACCACTGACCGACGACTGGGGATACACTCCACATGGACGTTACAAGTCGGCACGGACAATCATCAACACCCTGGCGGAAATCGTGGCCAAGGGAGGAAATATGGTGCTGGGAGTAGGGCCAACACCAGAAGGAATCATCAATGTGGAGGCAACAGACCGACTGCACGAGATAGGCCAATGGCTCAGGGCCAACGGCAAGGCCATCTATGCCACCACAACCACAGACCACTACCACGAAGGAACACTGTGGTTCACAGCCTCGAAAGACGGGATGCGCAAATATGCCATCTGCTGCCTGACAGACAACGAGACCTTGCCCACGCAACTGAGCTGGACCACACTGCTGCCCAAGAAGCACATACGACTGCTGAGCACGGGGAAAAAGCTGAAATACAGCATCGAAGGACAGCGAATCACCGTGAAACTACCAGCCAACCTGCCCCAACAGCCACTGGCACTGGAGATTTATTGACAAAAATCTTGGAAGTTACGGAAATAATTCGTAACTTTGCCTGCATGAACTATAAAACGATATTACTATGGGACAGAAAAAAGGAGGAAAACGACTGTCGAAGCGACAGGTCAGCGATGCTATCCAGGGACTTTTCCAGGCTCATCCTGGCGAAGCACTCAACTTCAAGCAGATTTTCAAGACGCTCAGACTCGATACTCATCCTGCCAAGATGCTGGCAGTGGATGTGATGGAGGAAATGGCGTGGGACGACTACCTGAGCAAGGTGGACAACTCTACTTACCGACTGAACCTGAAGACGCAGGTACAGGAGGGAACCTTCATACGCAAGGCCAATGGCAAGAACTCGTTCATGCCCGACGATGGAGGAAAACCCATCTTCGTGTCCGAGAGAAACTCAATGAGTGCCATGGGAGGTGACCGAGTGAGAGTGGCCATGATGGCACGAAGACAAAACCATATCAAAGAAGCCATCGTCACTGAGATACTGGAGAGAAAGCACAACCAGGCTGTTGGCATCCTGCAGGTGGAGAAAGACTTTGCCTTCCTCGTCACCGAGGGCAACATCTTCGTTCACGACATCCTCATTCCAAAGAAAAAACTGAAGGGAGGAAAGACGGGTGAGAAAGCCGTGGTCAAAATCACACAATGGCCCAGTGCCGAGTCGAAAAACCTCATCGGAGAGGTTATCGACGTACTCGGACAGCAGGGAAACAACGACGTGGAGATGCATGCCATACTGGCTCAGTACGACCTGCCATACAAGTATCCACAACGGGTGGAAGAGGCCGCCAACAAAATCAATGCCGAGATAACAAAGGAGGAGATAGCACGAAGGGAGGACTTCCGACAGGTGCTCACCTTCACTATCGACCCTGCTGACGCCAAGGACTTTGACGATGCCCTGTCCATACGCAGCATCGACACGAAGCAGGATAGACCACTATGGGAGGTGGGAGTACACATCGCTGACGTATCCCACTACGTCACAGAAGGCTCGGTCATCGACAAGGAGGCTCAGCAGCGTGCCACCAGCGTTTACCTGGTAGACCGCACCATACCCATGCTACCCGAACGCCTCTGCAACTTCATATGCTCTCTGCGGCCCAATGAGGAGAAGCTCTGCTACAGCGTCATCTTCGAAATGGATGGTGAGGCCAACATCAGAAAGTGGCACCTCGCTCATACCATCATCAAGAGCAACCGACGATATGCCTACGAAGAGGTGCAGGAGATGCTGACAGGCAAGGACGGAGACTATGCCGCAGAGTTGCGCATCCTCGACAAGATGGCTAAGAAACTGCGAGAACGAAGATTCATGAACGGGGCCGTGAAGTTCGACAGAGAGGAACTACACTTCGACGTCGACGAGCAAGGAAAGCCAACAAGATGCTACTTCAAGAAATCGACAGATGCCACACAGCTCATCGAAGAGTTCATGCTGCTGGCCAACCGCACCGTTGCCGAGATGATCGGACGGGTGCCAAAAGGTACCAAAGCGAAGACTCTGCCGTATCGTGTGCACGACCAGCCAGACCCACAGAAACTGGAAACCCTACGCTCGGCACTGTCGCCATTCGGATACAAGGTGAAGACCAGTGGCAGCAAGGGAGCTATATCGAAAGGCCTCAACAAACTGCTGGCAGACGTAGAGGGAAAACGAGAACAGAAACTGGTGGAGACCCTGACTCTCAGGGCCATGATGAAAGCCAAGTACTCCACACACAACATCGGGCACTACGGACTGGCATTCGACTACTATACCCACTTCACATCGCCCATACGGCGATATCCGGACACCATGGTACACCGACTGCTCACCCGCTATCAGGAAGGAGGACGATCAGCCAACCAGGACCACTACGAAGAGCTATGCGAGCACTCAAGCCAGATGGAGCAGACGGCACAGTTTGCAGAACGAGACAGCATCAAATACAAAATGGTGGAGTTCATGGCCGACAAAATAGGGATGGAATTCGATGCTCATATCAGTGGCGTACAGAGCTACGGCATCTACTGCGAAATTGACGAGAACCACTGCGAGGGACTGGTAGGAATGCACGACCTCAGTGGCGACTACTACGAGTTCGACGAACGAAACTACCAGCTCGTCGGACGAAGACATCACCAGAAATACCAGCTCGGAGATGCTGTACGAATCAAGGTGGCAAGGGCAAACGTCGAAAGACGACAGCTGGACTTCGTACTGGCAGACGAATAGATTACATTATTTTAAAAACATAGAAAGCAATGAAAAAAACATTTGGAATGATAGCACTGATGATTGCAGTCTTCATGACCACTGGCTGCAACAACTCAGGAAGTAATGGTGCGGGATTCGAAGCAACGACATTCTCCTTCCAGGAAGAGGAAGACGGAGACTGGGGTATCATGGACTTCAACGGGAAGACACTCGTGAAGCCAAAATATTCCGGATGTCCAACCAGCATCATCAACGGCATGTTCTCCGTATATAGCGACGAGGAACAAACCTACACACTATATAGTCTGGAAGACGACAAGCCCAGGAAGATAGGAACATACAGGGACATCGGTGCCTTCACGGGACAGTACTGCCCCGTCGTCGACAAAAACGGAAATGTCAAGTACATCGACAAAGAGGGCAAAAGCCCCTTCGACATCAAGAAAATCAAGGGACACAAAGTGGTGGGAGCATACAACTTCTTCTCTGGACTGGCCATGATAAAACTTGACAACGGCAAGTGGGGGTATATCAATGAGGATGGAGAAATTGCAGTACCATTCAAATATGCCGACGCCTGGAATTTCAACAACGGACTGGCCATCGTCTATCTAGAGACACCAGAGGACAACCAGAACGCAAAGTGGGCTGTCATCGATACGGAAGGCAAAGAGCTCTTCACCAAGAAATTCAGAGACATGACACCGGCCAACTTCAAAATAGAGGGAGACGTCATCGAGACTACCGTGGAGTATGAAAAATTCACTTTCATCGACAGGGAAGGAAAAACCATCAAGAAAGTGAAAGACAATATAGCACCACAGTATATCTACAATGGTCTCTACGTCACCTACAACAAGGATACAGAGCTCATGGGAATGGCCACTATCGAGGGAAAGACGGTACTCAAGGACAAGTATGAGACGGTATTGTACAACGGAAAACTCATTGCTGCCAAGGCAGAAAACGGCAGGTGGTACATGATGAACAACAAGGGAGAGAAACTATGCCGCCTGCCAGGGGAAGACATCATCATGTTCGAACCTGAATATACCAACAGCGACAGGGTGTTGCTGGCAGGAGAGTACAGCAAGGGATTCGTTCTCGTCAACAACGAGGGAAAGGAAATAAAGACCGAGGACGAGATCTACAGTGCCAGCTACAGCTACTACTGGGGAGTCTCGCTACCCGATGACGATATAGAGTACGAGGGTGACGGGGACGTGGACTACGACTACGAAACCGAGGCAGTGGAAATGGACTCTCTGGCTGAAGAATAGGCCAGACAACAACTATGCCCATTCGATACACCAGAAGCGAGGAACTGTGGAATGCATGGTCGCATGCAGCAGGAATACTGATTGGAGCCGTGCTGGGGGGTATTCTCATCGCCATCGCCACACCACATGGAGCATGGGCTGACGTGGGAGTGGCACTCTATCTCTTTGGCATGCTGGCCAGCTATATCGCCTCAACGGCCTATCACGCACTGCCATCAGCATCGAGATGGAAAGAGAGACTACGGCACTGGGACCATGCTGCCATCTACTGGCATATAGCAGGAAGCTACTCGCCTATCACCCTGGTTGCCATGCGACAGGAGGGACTATGGGGATGGGGACTCTTCGTATTCGTATGGATATGCGCCATCTGCGGTACCATCGCCAGCTTCATCAAACTGAAAGACCACTCACATGGAGAGACCATATGCTTCGTACTCATGGGACTCTCCGTGCTCGTGGCCTTCCGTCCACTCATGCGTACGGTGAGCACAGCGGCAGTAGCATGGATCATTGCCGAGGGGGTATGCTACATCACAGGAGCACTGTTCTACTCGCTCAACAAGCGAAGGTATATGCACTCCGTATTCCATTTCTTCGTACTGGCAGGCAGCATCTGCCATATCATTGCCGTATGGGATATGCTGACAAGACTGTAAGCCGTGCTATGACCCATACGTATGGACGCTGGTGCCCTGTGCGGCAGGCAGGTAGTTGATGCCCCACCAGCACATCTGCAGCAGGAAGAAGCATACGATGAGCATCCATAGGGCTGTCTTAGGACGATGATGGGGATAGCGACGATAGTGGATGTAGACGAGATATCCCAGCCATGTGGCCGCTGCCCATGTTTCCTTGGGGTCCCATGACCAATAGTGTCCCCATGCCTCTTTAGCCCATAAGGCACCGAAGAGCATGCCAAAGGTCATAAACGCCAGTCCCACGTAGACTAGGTTGTCGGTGGCCTCGAGTGCAGAGTCGCTGACACCCTTGAACATCAGCCAGAGGGCCATGAGGAACGATGCTCCCAGCATGGCATATGCAAACATATACACGATGACATGTGGTGCAAACCATGCACTCTGCAGTGCTGGCATCAGCATCTTGGTGTGTATCTCGGGTTTGAAGAGATTCACGCATATGAAGACGATGGCCATGATGGTGCTGAACGTGAGTATCCACTTGTATCGCCATCGTGAGTAGACGAAGAGCCCCGCCAATGGCAGGAACAGCGAGTACCACAGACGTGTCTCGCCAATGGTCCGCATGGGGGGTCTCTCTAGTGTGACCCACATGGAAAGTATATAGGTGAAGAAGACGAAAATACCCACTACGGTTAGGATGATGGCCGTCTTGCTCCTGCTGCGCCATGCGAAGAAGGCTCCTGCTGCCCATAGTAGTACGGCAACGATGGCGAAATAGATGAAGCTATCCCAGTTCATGTGGTTCTGTGGTTTCTGGTTCAACAAAAGCTGCTGTTTTATTTCTTCCCGTACGCTTTCCTCCTTGCAACAGCAGCAGTATGGCTCCTGCAAGCATCATGTATATGCCGGTATAGACCCATGGCAGCCATGGATCGCTGACCAGCTCGAGAATGCTGATCTGACAGGCATCGCCGGCATCAGTCAGTCTATAGTCTTTCTGATAGATCTTCCATCCGTCGATCTCCACGGGTTTGTTCACATCGATGGTTGCAGCATACTGGTGCAGGCTCTCTTTCGAGTAGATGACGATTTCCGAGGCATAGCGCTTGGGGGTGATGCCGTCCTCGTACATCTCCATGATGAACCGCTTCAGCTCGATGGCCAGTGGCAGTTCCACCTTCCGACCTTTCTCGTCCATGGCGAACCGTTCGTACTGATGGAAGACCTCGCTGTCGGAGAACATATTGGCCATCTCTGGATTGTTGGTTGTCCACATCTGCAGCTGTTGCATATCAGCATTGCCAAGTGTGCCTGTGGTGAGTGCCATGAATAGCCCGACGTGGTTGAGTAGGAATGGTATGTCGCGCATCATGGTGGTGAGGTGGAACAGCCGCTTGACGGTGACCATTCCCAGTATGAGCACGATGTAGGCATAGATGAGTACGAAAGGCCAGAAGGAGAGCATATCATTGAGCCACGTGCCGTTAGTCTCCTGCCGTGTGAGTCCCATGAGCACGGTCAGTGCTGCTCCATAGGCCAGTGCCGGTACTGCTGCTGCATAGGTGGTCAGGAACTGGCACAGGTAGAGGTGCTTCCGCAGTGGATGGCTGACAGCAACGACAGCCAGCAGTATGGTTAGTGAGATGATGTTGACAGGCCATGCAAACAGAGACCAGTCGACGGGTCCGACGGTCAGATGGAGCATCAGTCCCACGGCGATGAGTCCCGCACCGATAAGGAAGCCTTCGGTTAGTTTCCAGGTTTTTTTCCAGATCATGTTCTACTCACCTCTAGCATTTGCACTCATTCTTTCGCATAATGACAACGGTAGCATGTCTACCATTTGGCAATGAGCACTCGTGGGTTGATATTCAGTTGCAGCCATATCCAGTCCTGGAACTTCTCATGGTTTCCTCCCTTGATGGCCGTGAAGGTCTCGGTGCCTAACATGGTTGAGAATCCGGCAGTCAGCGTCACGTCCTTCATAGCGTTTGCCGTCAGCTGCAAGTCCAGTTCGTGTCCCAGTGGATTGTCGTGTGCTCCAGCTTTTTCGACAGTGGCGAAATAGTGGTAGTCAAGTTTGGCACTAAGCCACTGCAGTGGCTGGCATGACACTCCTGCCTGCAGATCGTGGAGACCATAGGATAGCGACCCTGGGAAGTAGTCCATAGCGCCATAGAACTTATGGTGCGTGCCATACAGAGCATTGAAGGCCCTGTTCTCTGACATGCTGTTTGTGCCTCCGCTCAGGTGGTCGTATCCCACATTTACCTTCAGGCAGGGATCTATGGCATACTCGACCTTAGCCGATGCCATCCAGGCGTTAATCTTTCGCGAATAGAGGTCCGACCCCCGTTGGTAGTAGAATGCTCCGTGTATGTTCCAGTCAGCAGGTTTGAAGCTGATGTCCGTTCCCATCGTCTGCATGTGGTTGGTACGTCCATGTCCCTCCACACCGACTTCCAGTCCAAGGTTCATAGCCATGAGCGAGATACCCAGAGGCATGATGTCCGACTGATAGTGATACCATGCTGTGATCATCCCTTTGTAGGGCATGGGTCCACCATAATAGTCGCCACGGTTGTTCTCTTCCGTCTGGTTGATGGCCATGATGAGATGTAGCTTGTTCTGCGGGCTGTCATATCCCAGTTTCAGGGCATCGTGCCAGTTGCCGTTGACATTCCAGTCCAGTCCTCCGAGTATTCGCTCATCGTCATAGGCCAGCTGCTGTCGTCCTATCTTGGCAAAGAGGCCGTTATCCGTACTGATCTTTGCCCATGCCTCGTTCATGGTCGCTCTGCCGTTGGGCTGTTTGATGTCGTCCTGTCCCCACACCCCCGTGTGCTGTACCGAAGCCTTCACTTCGATGTTTTGCCTTTTCCATCCCAGTGACAGCCTAGCCCTCTCGTTGATGAAGTTTGCCGACTGCTCATTGTCGTCGATGGGTGTGATAGCTCCGTGGTTATGCTCTCCTCGAGTACGTAGCTGAGCGTCTACTGTGAATACGTTCTCCTGAGCATAGATAGCGGTAGCCATCACCAGGAAGGCTACCGTTAGCAGTTGTTTTTTTATTGTCATCATTTAGATTTGTATAAGTGTTCCGTTTTTCTTTGCATCGTCGAGCCACTTGGGAACTACCTCCTGCATGAATCGTTGCTTCTTCTGTTTCAGTGCGGGCATATCGAGTCCTATATACTCCTGTGCCTTCTCCTTGGTCGAGATGTCGGGCATGGGCACTTCCTGTGTGTAGCCATGCTGTGCCAGTACCTTCGAGATGAGTCGTCGTGCCTCCTGAGCCTGTACCAGTCCGTCGCTGAATAGTCGTTGCACTTCCTGTGGTGCATGGAACGATGCTCCGTGGGATGCGAACGCATAGTCCCACCTCCACTGGCTTCCCCTTATGAGGTCGAGTGCGGGCTTCATCTCTGCTTCTGATGCTCCATGCTCCCATGCGAACTTAGCCTCGATGTGGGCTGCGGCCAGCTGCTTCTCGAGCTTAGTACGACTGTCGCGAGTCTTCTTCTGGCGGTCGTAGACATTCTGTCTGAGCACCTCAGCGTCTTCACGATGGCAAGTCTGGCATGTGCGATCGATATTTGCCAGTGGCGAGGTGACGCGGTGGTCGGTAAACTTCACGCCTCCCTCCTGCTTGTATGGCATGTGACAGTCGGCACACGACACGCCACGCTGGGCATGAATGCCCTGCAGAGCCATCTCGTAGCCAGGATGCTGCGCCTTGAGTATGGGAGTCTTCGACAGTGGATGAATATAGTCGTAGAATCCTATGCTGTCGTAATATTCCTCGGCATCCTCACAGGTCAAGCCTTTGTCCTGTGGGAACATAAGGTAGTTGGCCTTGCCAGGATTGTTGGGGTCGTCAGGTTTGATGAAATAGTACTCCGTGTGGCACTGTGCGCACACCAAGGAGCGCATCTCCTGATGGCTGGCCTTGGTGACGTCCTTGCCGGCACGCTGCCATGCTTCGTAGAGAGCAGGACGTGCTGGTCGCAGCTCCATGGTACGCGCATCATGACAGTCGCTACATCCCACCGAGTTCACCACTTCACTGCCCAGGTCGCTCCACTTGCCTGCGTAGTAGTTGGCAGGGTCGAAGACACTCTTCTTCTCGCTCATCTCTCGCATCATGCGTGGCACGTCAGGTCCCTTACATGTCCAGCAGGTAGCGGGCTGCATGTCGCCATCGCCATCCACGCCAGGTGTTCCTGTACGCAGGATCTTGCGCAGGTCCTCGATACAATGTCTGTGCCCGCGTGGCGTGTTATAGTTGCGTGAGAAGGCATAGCCAGCCCAGAGGATGACCATCTCGGGCCTGTCAGCCAGCTCATCGGTCTCTTGCGATCCGTTGTACATCGAGTGGAAAGTGGTGTCCTCGGTCATTGCCCATGTCTCGTACTCACGTGGATAGTCCTGCTTGAACTTCTCGTTCTGTGCTACGATACTGTCCTCAAATACCGTCCGCTTGTTGTTGAACACGCTGGCCACCTCGGCTCTTCGCTGCATGAGCGACGATACTAGCAGTCCCAGCACAAACACAACAACCATCGTGCCGCCAAAGAGCAGCCATCCTTGCCATGATTTCAGTTTCTTTGCCATATGCTATTCGTTTTATGATTTTTGTTTGCTGTCAGAAAATAGTTGATGAACCTTTGTCGATAAGAGTCAGATGATAGCAGGTGGACATTTAGTCGATGAGTCCTTGCAGCCAGTCAGGCACCGGACTCTCAGGGATGGGCACCTGCGTCTCTGCCCACGGTGTGGAGCTGAGCGAGTTCATCTTGCCGTGTGGCACCTGCCGGTGACAGTCCCAGCAGGCTTTGCCCTCGCCACGCCTGGCTGCCATATATCCAATGCGTCCTGTGCTCACGGCTTCCTGGTTGAGCTGGCTGTGACAGCGGATGCAGTTGTCCATCACCACCTCGCCCGTCAATTTCTCAGCCCTGATGGCCTGATGCTCTGAGTTGGTAACGAAATATGCTGTATGCTTCAGACCATCGAAAGCCTTGAAGCCATATTTCATGATAATGTTCTGATGGGGCACGTGGCAGTCGTTACAAGTTGCTCTGCCGTTGTGGGAGGAGTGACTCCATGTTGCATAATAGGGTGCCATGATATGGCAGTTGACGCAGGCTCCCGGATTGTCACCGATAAAATAGGTATGTGCCCGCAGCAGGTACATGAACAATGCTGTCAGGCCCACGAAGACTCCCGCCAGTACGATAAGCGTCACCTTGAGCTTCAGGGGGATGGATCTTATGAAATTTCTTATCTTCTCTACCATAGTATTATGCAAAAGGCGTTATCTAGTTTGCAAAGTTATGAAAAAAACATGTAAAGCAAGACAATCTTATGATAAAAAACGTTAAATAGACATTGTTGAATACAGAATCAATCAAGGACAGCCATCAATTGAATAACAGGAAGTCGCACCAAACGCTGCCTGCCCCATATTGTGGGAATGGTGTATATCATCGATTCTTCCCTAACCAATTCATTAGCCCAGCAGGCAGAGAACAGGAAGTGCTTTCCATTACTGATTATCTGTCCATTTCTGACCTGTGGGCTCGCATTAGCTAATCAAATCAAACTAACAAGAGCAAAAACAGAAGAATCCCGTCAACGGAAAGACTCTATGAATTATTCAGGATAGAAAAAAAAAGAGAATGGCCTCCTTCTAGGCTGCTTCTGGCCTCCTTCTAGCCTCCTTCTAGGCTCCTTCTAGCCTCCTTCTAGCCTCCTTCTAGGCTGCTTCTAGGCTCCTTCTAGGCTCCTTCTAGGCTCCTGCTAGAGTATGGCTAGAGCGAGAGTGAAAGGAGACTGAAGCGAAAGAAGACTATGAGAGCATCGACCTATGGTTCCTTTCGATGAGTTTGCAGGCACAATTCAAGGAGAATTTAGGCAGAATCCAAGTCGAATTCAGGCAGAATTCTCAAAGAGGATGATGGGAGTTATTTTCCATCCGTAGGCGACTCTTTGTTTCCTGTTCTTCTCTGCTACAAACTTGCAATTGCCCTTTCTATGTTACGAGATTCAATGATCCTTCCTCTATTACAAACGTGTAACTGAATATCCCCTTTGGCGCTGGTCGGACACCAAAGTTTATTTTTCATTCTGCCTCCGAGAACCCTGAGTCACCAACACAAACATTACAGCCTCAGGGGTCCCAGAGGATGTAATGCTTGTTGATGTTTGCTCCGCGATAGGCTGGACTGAGGTCCTTTATCCAAACCGTTCGATTATTTCCAGACACATGCGACTGTTATGATAGGGGCACTTCCAGAATCCAGCATGGTCGTCGTCTTGGTTGAGTGTGCCATCAGCCCTGCGACTCCAGTACCACTCCCCGTGTTCGTAGTCGATAAGGTTGTCCTTGATATACTGCCATCCGTGCAAAGCCCTTTCCAGTGCCTGTTCGTCACCGAAGTACTGATAGATGTTAGCCCATCCCACCACGTTCTCAGCCTGTACCCACCAGTGTAGGTCGTCGTCCACATGTCCTGTGTCGAGGTTGGCCTCATGGATCATCGACCCGTCGGGTCGCAGTCCCTTCTCACTGGCCTTGGCAACCATCTGCACGATGGGCTCCACCTTGCATAGCATATCCTGGTCACCCAGCACGAGTGCTGCCTCGTGCATGAGCCACGAGCACTCGATGTCGTGGCCATAGCTCTCCAGACGTCCTGCCGCCCGCTGCCAGTCCATCTCGAAGAAGAGGTCGAGGTGATGTGTAGCGGGATTGAGTATGCGGTCTGTAAAGATATTGATGAGGTTGCGTAGCGAAGCCTGTATGCGGGTCATGGTCTGCGCGGGCACACTGATGTCAACGGGCAGCATCGAGCCTATAGCAGGCACGTAGTTGCACGACTGTGCTGCCTGCATCTCCTTGATGCAGCGATAGAGGTTTGTATATGGCTCAATGATATGCAAGTGCGTATTCTGCGACTTGGGGTAGTTGGCATCGAGTTCAGAGAGTCGCATATCGGCAATGGTATCCCACTCTCGCGTACATGCCTCGATATATCCATTATACTGCTTGTCGAACGAATGTTCCTCGATGCTCTCATAGAGCTGGATGGCATAGTCGAGGGCCTCACGATCGGCCGTGGCACGTGCATATTCCGTGAGCCCGTAGATCATGAAGCCAATAGCGTAGAACTGCTTCTTCGTGTCTTTGGGCTGTCCCAGGTAGTCGAGGCTCCAGTAGGTGCCCCCATATTCCCAGTCGATGAAATGCTCGACGATATAGTCCTTGGCTCGCGTGGCAGCCTCGAGATATTCGGGCTTGCGAAGCACACGATAGGCGGCAGAGAACGACCATAGGATGCGTGCATTGAGGATGGCACCCTTGTCAGCCTCGGGACAGAGCTCATAGTGTCCGGTCATCTGTCCGTAGAATCCACCGTGCTCATGGTCCTGCATCTTGTTGATCCAGAAAGGCAGGATGTTCTGTGTGAGGACATCCTGCATCTCCTGTCTCATGGTTTGGATATTGCTCATTTCTTAATAGGATAGACTTTTGTCAGCAGAATGATGATCAAGGCAATGATAGCTGGGAAGAGTGAGAACAGACTCCACACCATGCTAAGCACCGAGTCGGTGATAGAGGCAGGATCGACGACAGAATTGCCCATCTCGTCGGTAATCATGCTAGCACCTGCCAGTCCCATGAACAGTGCCACGAGCGATCCGCTGATAGCCGTTCCGAACTTCTGTGCCATCGTACCACTCGAGAAGATGAGACCTGTGCTGGAGGTACCGTTCTTCTCGGTGGCATAGTCGGCCACGTCGGCATACATCGACCACAGCAGTGGTGAGTACAAACCGATGCCCACGCTGGTGAGTACCACCAGTGCCACCATCACCCAGATGTAGGAGGGATCCATCGGGATGAAGAAGAAGCCAATGGAGAATAGCGCACAGATGGCAGCTGCCACTGTGAATGCCTTCTTCTTCGAGCCCATCTTCTTCGTGAACCAGGGTGATACGCCACCGAAGATCATGCAGGTAAGCTCGCCAAAGGTCATAAACACGGTATAGTTGATAATCAGGCCGCCCATGGTGACATTGCCATGCAGGCAATACTCAAACATATAACCCGCCACGGCATAGCGGAAGCCATTGAAGAAATTGGTGCAGATGCCTATGAGGGTCAGGATAATCCAGGGTTTGTTTTTGAAGAGGTCTGAGAACTGCTTAAACGAGAACTTCTCTGCCCTGACCGGCTTCAGCCGCTCCTTCGTGAGCAGTCCGCACGCCAGCGTTCCTGCTGCTGCCAGTACGCCAAAGAAGATACCCAGGACGGCATATTGGTGTTGCTCTGTTCCTCCGACGGCCTTCTGCAGATAGGGGAACGAGAGCAGTGTGATGAAGCCCATGGCATAGGCTCCCACCATGCGGAAGCTGGAGAACTGGTTCTTTTCATTGTCATCGTCAGTCATTACACCTAGCAAGGAGCCGTAGGGCACGTTCACGGCAGTGTACATGGCCATCATCAGCAGATAGAGCGAGTAGGCCCATATGCGCTTGCCCACGGGTCCGAAGTCGGGTGTATAGAGTAGCAGGGCGAAGATGAGGCCAAAGGGGATGGCGCCATAGATGAGCCAAGGACGGTAGGTACCGAAGCGCGACTGCGTACGGTCGGCCAGCGAGCCCATCAGTGGGTCGGTGACCACGTCAAACATACGTGCGATGAGCATCAGCGTAGCAGCATCGGCAAAGGTAAGTCCGAAAACGTTGGTGAAGAACAGTGGAAAGGCGATCGACATGATCTTCCATGTGATACCTCCTGCAGCGGCATCGCCCAGGGCGTAGCCGATTTTCTCTTTTAAACTAGCCATTGTTTTTGTTTTTGTTAATGAGTTTCTTAATCGTCTCTACTGAGGCTGCCGTGCGAAGGCCATCCTCAGGGGTGTTCATGCAGTAGTCGACAAGACGGTCGATGGTAGAAGTGGCCACATGCATGCGAGTGTCAGCTGAGGCATAGTATATGAACACCTTGCCGTCGTCGTCGGCAATCCATCCATTGGCAAAGGCCACGTTCATTACATCACCTAGATATTCATCGCCCTCGGGCACCAGGAAGAAGCCTCCTGGCTGAGCGATGACGCGTGTGGGGTCGTCGAGTGCCGTCATGTATAGATAGAGCACATAGCGCAAGCCATCAGCGGTGGCACGCACGCCATGTGCCAGGTGCAGCCAGCCGCGATCGGTCTTGATGGGATGGGGTCCCTCTCCATTCTTCACCTCGGTGATCGTATGGTAGTGACGGGCATTGATGATACGCTCTTCACGTACCTCGGCATGTGTGATATCGTCGACAAGTGCCCAGCCTATACCACCACCGCTGCCAGTATCGATGAAACCATCCTGCGGACGTGTGTAGAAGGCATACTTGCCATTGACAAACTCAGGGTGGAGCACCACGTTGCGCTGTTGTGAGCGACTCTTCAGGTCGGGTAGACGCTCCCAGTTCACCAGGTCCTTCGTACGTGCGATGCCTGCTGTGGCAGTGGCGGCACTCAGGTTGCCTGGCTGAGAGTCATCGTGACGCTCGGCACAGAAGACGCCATAGATCCATCCATCCTCATGCTGGGTGACACGCATGTCGTAGATATTCGTAGCGGGGTCGTCAGTGTCGGGCATGGTGATGGGTTCTGGCCAGAAACGGAAGTTGTCCACACCATTGGGACTCTCCGCAACGGCAAAGAACGACTTGCGGTCGGCACCTTCCACACGGACGATGAGCACATACTTGTCGCCCCATTTCATGGCTCCGCTGTTCAACGTGGCATTACACATGATTCGCTGCATCAGATAGGGATTGTCCTGCTCGCAGAAGTCATATTTCCACTCCAGGGGGACGTGTGCAGCCGTCAGGATGGGATACTTGTATTTCTCGTAGATGCCGTTGCCCCATTCCAGAGCTTCGTTCGTGCGGCACAGCAGTTCTTCGTGATGTGCGCGGAGGGCTGCTACTTTCTTTTCAAATGCGGTCATTGTTGTTTTGATTGATTTTGCTTTTGGGGTGAGTCTGCCATGAAGCAGATGCTGGCCTCGGATGTTGAACTATGTTATTTAATACCTTTCAGGAACACTAATCATTTTTTTGATGGAATACCAATAGGTATAGAACCATGTCATTTGATATCGTTGAGGAACAGACTCTTCTCTGAGGCATGGAAATCCTTGAAGTAGGCGGCATCGGGTTTTGATGGTGATGGTCCAAACCACTCATCCTTATAGTTACGCCATACTAGCAGATAGCTGATGGGATGTTTCTCAACCACAGGCTGTAGTGTAGATGTCCACCAGGTAGGCTCTGTGAGGTTCTTCATGCCACACTCGGTCAGTGCAGCCACCTTGCCGTGGTCGCTGGCAAACTGGCATAGCATCTTCAGGTTCTGGTCAAGCAGTTCCATATAGCCATCCTTCTCCTCTGGTACCCATTGGTATCCGTCAAAGCCCACGAGTCCCACACGGTCGTCGCCAGGATAGCGCACCAGGTATTTCTCTGCAGTCAGATCTTTCGCCATGCCTGGTGAATAGGCCCAGAGCAGGTTGTCGAAGCCGTCGGCAGTGAGTTTGTCCTGCAACATATTCCACAGGGCCTTGTATTCCTCTGGCGTGCAGAGCTTCTCACCCCACCAGAACCACGAACCTGTATTCTCATGCCAGGGACGAAAGATGACGGGTATCTTGGTGCCGTCTGCGGTTTTCAGTGTAGCCAGGAAGTCGCTCATACGCTGCATCCATGTCTGGAATTTCTCGTACTGTGCGCCACCAGGCAGAATGTTCTTCACTACCGTTGTGTCGCTCACGTCCCATGCCGTTCCCTCTGGGAATTTCTGTCCGGCAGGGCCTCCACCGTCGATGGTAGTGACAGGATTGCGGGGATGCCAGCTGATGGTGATGATGCCGCCACGGTTATAGTGATTGATAATTTCCTGGGTGATGCACTTGAAGGGTACGCTGTCAAGGCTCTTCTCATCGCCCATCTCAATACCTCCGAGCTCGAAGCCCATCACGGCAGGATAGTCACCACAAACGTTCTTCACGTCGCTACTGTCATTCTGATATTCCCAGGTAAGTCCATAGAAGGGGTCGTCCTGATGACCGAACATATAGCCTTTCTGGCGTAGGGTGTCCAGACGATCGAACAGTTGCTCGGCACCTGTCTTCGGACTCTCACTCTCGTTGGCAGTCTTCTTCTGCCCGTTACATGCCACTAACATGAGTAGCACTGTGCTAATAACTGTTATCTTTCTCATATATATAAATAATGTATTATGCAGTTGTGTATGTTGAAACCGTATGGGATTACTATTTTACGTTGATTCCCATCTGTCGGAGCATCCAGTTCTCCCATTCGTCCCATTGCTCCTGATACCAGAAGTGCCACGTCATCTGATAGGGAGAGATCTCCTTGGGACCCTTCACCACGTTGTAGGTTGCCCATGCCGTGGTGGGAGGCACCACATCGTCGCAATATCCGAACGAGAACCATCCCTTCTGCTCAGGACGTATGAGACGTGCGAAGTTCACGCCATCGTAGTAGCGAGAACAGGCAATCTGCTTCTCCATGCCCTTGCCCTTGTTCCAGTAGAAATAGTGCGGCCAGCCGCAGGCTATGCCACGAAGCGAGTTCGTGTGGTCGCAAAGAGCAGCATGGACAGGGGCATAGTAGGTGATGCGGGAATCGAGGCCTGCGGTGGCCAGCGACAGGAAGCCACCCTGGCTGCTTCCTGAGACACCACACTCGCGTTTGTTCCAGGGAGTGTACTGCTCGATATAGTCAAGGGCACGTATGCATCCCAGTATGACATGTTTGTAGTACGACTTGTCGCGGTCGTCCATACCAAACTCCCAGTAGCCCTTCAGGGCACCATTGTTCAGGTTGTCGTAGACTTTCTGCTCCATCGTCACGGGAACGCCATGGATGCCAATCTCCAGTGTGACGGCACCTTGCGAGGCAGTGTAGATATCACCACCATAGGGACGGACGCCAGCACCAGGCACACGCAGCAGTGCTGGGTATTTGCCTTCCTTCACTGGGATGCAGAGGATGCCATAGGTGCGGTTGCCCCAACTGGCATTGTTGAAACTGACTTCATAGACGTTGACATCCTTCGTACAACGCTCGGGCAGCAGGCGACGTGTTGGGTCGAGGTCGGTATTGCGAGCCTCCTTGATAGCCTCTTGCCAGAACTGTTCGAAATCCTGCGGCATAACCGTCGAAGGCTCCAGCCGATCGGGTGAGAAGGCAGCGGCACAAGCACCCTTGTAGTCCTTACCGTCGACATGTGCTACCACATCCACACGATAGAAGCCTGGTTTGTCCATCTTGCCCTTCAGCTGCAGTGTGCCGTCTTTCAGCAGGACGTTTTTCTTCTCGCTTTGATACATCTCAGGACCTGCCTGGTAGTCGATGCTCACATCGTTGATGAGCGAGCCTGAACGACGGACCTCAACATTGAACTTTGCCGTTTCTCCCGTCTGGTAGTGCCAGTCCTGATGATCGAGCTCAACGGTCACCACGATATTGTTGCCACGTATCTGAGCAGCAACGGGGAGCATGGCCACGATGGCCAGCAATACAAGAAAGATTTTTTTCATCTGTATCTTGGTTTGGTTAGTATTTTGCATTCAAGTTGCAAAGTTACAATAATAAATCCAAACTCAATGATACTTTTTTAGCAAAGATTGGTATCTACTGATTATCAACGGAAAAAGAGGGTGATATCAGTCTATATTTTGGAAAAAACCAACTCCATCGTCGTCCCAACTGGCATATTGAGACCGACGATATCGAAAAGCTGCAACGCTAATATTCTATTGGCGTTCTCCCTGCACTTTATGCAACAGGTTAACCTGTTTTACGCAGCAGTAATAGCCGTTGGTGAACAATCCCTTTTCCTTGAGGTTCGCCACATCTTTGTCTGTGAGTGTGATGCGGAAGTTATCCGATCCTTGTCCCACCATTGCACATCCCCAGTCATTGAGCTCGTAGTCATTGCCCTCAAGCGTGTTGTCTGTGTCGCGGTAGGCAGTTTTGAACTGCCAGTAGCTGATGAAAGGGTTGCTGACATCGGTGGTATAGATGAACTCCAGTCGGTCACCTGCCGTGGCTGCATTAAACTTGTCCGCTTCAATCACAAATCCTGCCTTCCAGTCACCGAATATGCACTCCCCTTCCCACAGGGTTCTGGAATACCAGTTGTCGCTGGAAGGAACGAGATAGATACGCTTCACCTTGATCGTGCCTGGCTCTGCGGCCTGTAGAGCCACCTGGTCGATGCTTGTAACGTCCTGTCCTCCCAGATAGCAGGTCAGCGAGGAAACACCTTTCTTGGCTCTGGCGATTACTTTTTCCGTGACCTTTAACTGTGTTTCCACAGTGGTAGGCTCAGCAAATTCAAAGACGATAGCTTCGTATCCCGACCAGTCTGCCGGGATGTTGTCTTTGGAAAACACACCTGCCATGCCTCCCCATGTTACGGCTTCGAAGGTGATGGTGCCATCATCGTTTTTGTTCAGGCTTTCGTTGACGTTCCAGGTGCTGTTGAATTTTGATGTGATGTCAAGACTCCCATCGCTACCGGTGGACTTGCTGCCACAAGCATATAGCAACAGGATGGAGAATGTCATAATAATCAGTCGTCGTATCATAGTTCCTTTTTCCTCTTGTTAGTAATGTCTACGGTAAAAACATGCGGGATTTGGTCATGCCCCCCCATAATTGACTGCAAAGGTAGTGATTTTTTTTGTAAACCATCTATTTTTTCCTTTTTTTTTTGCGGAATTCGCTTTCCCGTCTTTTTTAGGCAGTAATTAGACACTAGACCATTTGTTGGCACTGGCAAGAGTGGGCATGCCAAAAGAAGATACCACAAACGCCCCAGCATTCGGTGATAGGCTCTCAGCCTGCCAGCGAAGATTCCTTGGGTGCTGGTGGTCACTTTGTCTTGACATACCCTCGTTCTGACAACGTTTCCGTTCTGACAACGTTTCCGTTCTGATAACGTTTCCGTTCTGACTATATTTTCGTTCTGATAACGTTTCCGTTCTGATAACGTCTTCGTTCTATGCTTAATCCAGGAATTCCAGTTCTTCCTCGCTGATGCCTGCTGCTTTGGCTTCTTCCTTGAGTCGCTGTGTTTCTTTTTCTCCTTTCTCTATGATTTTGGAAGTTTTTTCTTCCATCTCCTTTAAGATTCCATTCAGTTCCCCTTCTGTTTTGTCTCTGAACTCGTTCTGCATCTCTGTCTGTGCAACCATCACGATTTCCTGTATCTTATCAGCTTTCTCCTTGAGTGCTTTCACGTCGTCGATAGACTTGATGTGTGTTCCCTCCATGATTGTGACAAGCTTGTCCAGTGCGTTGATGAAGTTAACCTGTGGCTGGTCTGTTTCCTCCACCAGAGTCTCATCGGCAGCCTCTTTCTCGACAGTGGCTTCAGTCTTCTCTTTGTCGTCGCCCTCGGCTTTGTCTTTCTGCTTGTTGCATGATACCAGGCAGAGGCTCACCACAAATGCTGCTATAGCAGCGAAAAACATTTTTCTCATAGTTGTAATAGGTTTTTGTGAAATGATGCCTACTCTTTTCAGGATTTTCGGCAATGTTCCTTTTTCTATTTGATGTTCATTTTCAGTTGCCGCATCTCCTGGTTGCTAATGGCATAGTTATAGATCCTGAAGTCGGCCACCTGTGTCTGTGTGAGGTATTTGTCGCCACGGAATGGTGCCCGTCCAATCCAGCAACAGGCCGGTTTCTCACTGAAGATCTCGCTGAGGATGGGCATGTTGTCGTTACGTCCTATCAGCTTACCGTCAAGGAACAGCTCTCCCTTGTGTCCTTGCTGACGATAGAGAGCATGCACCCACACGTCACGTTTCGGTTTGCCCCCCTGCATGATAATCTCCTCGTGCTCATATCCGCCTGTGGAAGTCTCGAATCGCTGTTCGTTCAGCCGCATGGCCATGTAGGGTCCTTCGTGAGCACTGTTCTCTGCCAGTTGCGAGAAGGCAAAGAGGAAATGCCCGTAGCCATCGAGCTGGTTTTCGGAACTGACCTTGAAGAAGACAGAGATGGAGAAGTCGTTCAGCTGCTGGATGAGGGCTCCTGTCTGGTCAGTGAGGTCGTAGTAGCCATTGTCTGACCCAAGTTGCAGGATGGCAGGATTGTCCTTGTCGATGCTGGCATTGCGTCTGACGTATGGCTGTTGCCATTTGAAGGCATATTCTGCCTGCTGCCGGGTTTTGATGTCTGGCTGTGGCAGTGGCGATGTCATCTTGTCTGTGATGCGTCTGATCTGCTGTTTCAGGATGTGGTAGGCAGGATGCGGCATCGCCCCGTGGTCATAGCCCTGCATCTCGTAGAGTGTGACATCGGGGTGTCCCACCAGTTTCAGCATGCGCCAGAAGTATGCCTGTTCCTCGTACCGTCCATAGAGTTCGAGGTCTCTGTCGCCAGAGATGATAACCATCGGAGGGGCATCGGGTCGTATGTGGGTGAGAGGTGCATATTGGTCGATGGTGGCCTGCAGGGGGCCTATGCCCTGTTGCTTACGTATATTATAATGTGTGACGCACTGTCCGCTGAAGGGTATGAGTCCTGCCAGAGAGTCCGCATCGACACCATATTTTGCCAGCCATTTCTTCTCGAGCCCGATGATGTCGAGCAGATAACCGCCTGCGGAGTGTCCAGCCACGAAGATCTTTCGATGACTGCCACCATATTTCTCAGCATTCCTGTAGGCCCACGCTACGGCTGCCGCAGCATCGTCAAGACACTGGTCGATGGCGGCCTTGGGCAACAGCCGGTAGTTGGGAGCTATCACCACCAGCCCACTGTTCCTGAGCTCCTGGTCTATATGCTTGTTGCCGCCTTCGATGCCGCCACCATGAAACCACACCACCACGGGAGCATCGCTGGCTTCGGTAGGATAGTAGATGTCAAGCTTGCACCGTTGCTGCGCATAGGCATCTGTTGACTCGCTATATGGGATGTCGTTGACTTGTTGGTACTGGGCCCTTGCGACAGACATGCCCAGCAAGAGCATGAAAAGATGTAGTGTGCGTAGTCTTCTGTTGATGTACATGCTGAGAAGGTTTTGAATCAGGGTACAAATATAATGCTTTTTTCGCAAATAACAATATTCTTGTGCCATAAAATTTGGAAATCATATCCACATCTCGAAAAATAGCTGAAATAGGAAGACACGAAAAAGAGTGCCAACTCCAACTCATCGATGGGGAATGGCTCACCATTCTGTCGTCTCTGTCTACGTGGCTCTCTGTGGATGGCAATGTCCTGTGGCAGACAAAGCCATTTGCGGATTCAGGCAGCCAAATTGGAATGAGGGGGGAATTCCTGGTGACCTTGACACTATTTTCTGACAGTGATATGGAAGCAATGTTGCTTGCGTTCGTACTTGACATAGCAACGTCTTTCCTTCCTCAGCTGGCTGAGTACACTACCTAGGATATCAGCCATCTTGTTGTTGTTGACAGGCTTGCCATTCCTAGACAGCCTGTCATATCGGATATAGGTGATATCGAAAGTGGTGCCATATCTGTGAGGGGAGTTAGCGATGGCATTGGAATTGGTGTTCTGCAGCCTTTTGACATCGTCAGCAGACCGCAGTACGGAAGTGACGATGATGCGATGGGGCCTGTATCCCTGCTCTCTCAACTGCTGTTGAAAGCGTGTGCCGATATCCGTCAACAAGGTGTTTGCGACTGGTGTCAGGTAGGGTATGGAATGCGTCAATGCATCTACCTTGTATAAATCGCATGAGGCTATTTTTGTCAGTTGGCCTAAATGGGCACTCACCTCACCCCTGGTTTCTAATGGCTTGATGCCATTCGCAACATATATTCGTTGCCCGATGAACATATGTTCGAAGCCCGATGAACATATGTTCGTGAGCCAATGAACATATGTTCCGAAAAACACCCACCTGAAAACGCTATGGTGACCCCTAGAAATAAGGTGCTTTACTTACAGACAAGCACCACAGGAAAAAACGGCAGAATGTAAAGTCTTTTTACGTTCCGCAAGACATCTGCTATTGCTCCCTCACACTGAAAAAATATTTTCCTCACTAGGAAAAACTTTTTTCCTCACTAGGGAAAAATATTTTCCTAACGATAGCATAAAATCGCCATCCCTGAGGGATTTTCCTTTTGTTTAGTTTTTTTATTTATGACTGCAAGCCTGTCTTCCTCGCCACACCAGCTAGCGGTGCATCCCTTGCTTGATGACCACAAACCTTGTCACATGCCAATGGCCCTCTAAGACTGAGTGTCTGGAAACGGCAAACCACTTGGTCTGTCTGACCATCGGGATCAGACGAACCAAGTGGCACTGCCGTGTGTCCCCTCCTCTTCTCTCTGCTATTTTCCAGAAAACGGCAGACTGATTATCTCACGAAGGGGAGAGAGAGGCTAAGATACTACCAATAGCTGTAGAAAGACGGGGTCGAGACGTATGGCTGCTGCAGCACTGCGGCAACCTGTGGTATAACGCTGATTTCTGTTGAAGTGGAGATCACAAAGACAGCATACTGACCATTCTCCTCGGCAAATTGAAGGGCCTCTTCCAGCTGATCCTCAGGGAACAAGCGCACACTGTCGAAATAGTAGAGACCATCATAGCTGTCATACCAGCCTCCCACGTATCCGGAATTCTGCAAGGAATGACTCACCACCTTGTCCAGCTGATCACGCGAATGGCTGTTCTGAGTGGCAGCATAGGCCACTGATATGCCTTCGGTGGGTGCTGTCATCGTATGGATGTTCAGTGTGAAGCCATCAGGATGCTCCAGACTGTAGGCCCATACCTGGTCGGCAATCGACGAAATCTGCTCCTGCTCGTCTACCTCGTTGTCTTCAACGCTGCAGGAGACAAGGCTGGTCGTTACAAATAATGAGAGAACGACAAACAGCAGGTTAAATGATAACTGTTTCTTGTACATAGTTTTGTTTAGATTTTGATTATTGACTTACATTTGCAAAAGATGCTGCAAAGATAGCGAAAAAAAACATAACCACACTCTTTTCTCAAGAAAAAGATGACAGCAGGTGGTCATTTCCTTTTTTCCTGTCTTTCACCTTTGCCTCAGGCAGCTCCTTACAGGTCTGGCGTACCAGCTCCGACAGATAGTCACGGTCGTCCACGTCGGCAATGAAGAAATAGTCTTTCGCACCGTCATAAGGGGGTCGTAGGACTTCCTTCCTCAGCAACCGTCTTCCTGCCTCGGTAGGTTTCACATAGAGGCAATCGTCGCATATCAACGCGAAAATCTTACCATTACAATAGACGCCATAGTCACCAAACATCTTCTTGGTGACAATCTCGCCAGCCCCACTACACTGGTCGGCAATATATTGCACGAAGTCTACACTGCTTGCCATATCTTTCTCAATTGCTAATTATTATCAGAACAAATCCGATGGTCTTCTTTTCGCCCGCAAAGAGCTTCTGCCGCTCATAGGTATCCTTATCCATATTCAGAACGGCATCCTACAGCCTACTGTCCGTCCTACTTGAAGTTCTTGCACTCAATGGTCCAGTCGTCGTAGCCAGTAAGGTCACCACGCAGGAAGAGGGCATCGAATTCTGTCTTCCCCTTCAGCTGCCAGTCGAGCCAGCTTCGCACCATACGGGAGTTGTCGCCACCATTGGGCTGATTGTAGGTGCCACCATGTCCACTCTTCGTATTGTCAGCCAGCACGACGGGATTCTTCTTGATGGCCTTGTAGTCAATCTGTGCATTCTGCCAGGCCACGTCAGAGGTACCACCCACGAGATAGAGAATCGGGGCATGCAGGTTCTTCAGCGACTTCGAACTAGCATCAGCCATCGTCATCTTACCCATGCCGGCATTCAGGATGAGATAGGTCTTCAGCCGGGCATCACCCGCATTAGCCAGCACCTGGGCACCACCACAGGAATGTCCGGCAGCAGCTATCTTCTCGACATCTACATTATTATAATATATAGAGGCAGGATCAGCAGCCTGCTGACATATCCAGTCCATAGCCTTTGCTACCATCGACGAGGGGGTATGCTGTTCCTTGTCGTGCTGGGCAAACATCTGCAGTTCGCCAATAGCCACCACCACATAGCCATAGGAGGCAATATCAGTGAGCATGTTCTCGTAACCGATGCTGGTATCCATGCACCCTCCATTGGCAAAGATGAGCACAGGCAGCTTGCCCCGCTCGCGAGCCACGGCAGTCTCCATGCTGACGGGGTGATAGACCACGAAGTCGGTGAGTGATTTCTCACGGACAGCAATAGCCTTATATCGTCCACTACCACCAAAATCAGGCACTTTCATCTGTTCGAAGCTCACACTTGGGTCATCATGCTTCAGATGGCGGGCATAGAAGGCATCCATGGCAGGACGGGTGAACTCCAGCTGCTGGTCGAAGGCCACACCATGATTGCCATGCACCTTCACGAAGTCAACAGACGAGCCGGCCTTTTGCATCTTCGTCACCCAGTCTTCCGTCAGATTTGGTCTCACTATCGGATCTTCACCACCTTGCAGCACGAGGATGGGAGTAGGCTGCTGCTTGATATATCCGATGGGCCACCATTCGGCATGTTGCGACCAGGGGCTGTTGGGATTGCCAATCTCCGTTGGAGGTGCACCACCCACGGCACAAGCCACACTGCACGACTGGTCCATCCAGGGAGCACCAGCCTCGTTGAAAGACTTACTATCGGCAGCCACACCCAGCATCAGCGACAGATGGCCGCCTGCCGAATGGCCATAGGTACCAATGCGGTTAGGGTCGATGCCCAGGCGACTGGCGTTGGCCTTCATCCAGCGAACGGCACAGCGGACGTCCTCAATACAGGCTGGCAGCGGTGCCTCCTGCGTCAGACGGTAGTTCATATTGGCCACCACATAGCCTTTCATGGCATAGTCGATCATCAGCGTGCGGTACACCATATCGTTTTTAGAACCTGCACTCCAGCCACCACCGTGGATGATGAGAATGGCAGGACGATTGGTCTGCGGTCCGAAGAGCGGTTGGGCCAGGTCGAGCAACGTGTTAGGGCCTACGTCAGTACGATAGGCGATATTCTCTGTGACTGTGATTTTCCTCTCGTTTGTCTGTGCCGACAATGTAAGCGACAACAGAAGCATCATGGTTACAAAAATCTTTCTCATAAGCTGAATAAATGTTGGTTTTCTAGTTCCTAATGGCATGATCGGCACCTACGTCTACCCCACCCCATGCCTTCTTAGCTGTCCAGTCGCGTGCTGGTGCTGCCCAGAACGGATCGTCAGCAGGCAGGCCAAGGGGCAGGAAAGCGGCTGTGCAGAGATAGACGCTACCCGTGTTGATATAGTCCTCCGACATGCGTATCTGACTGCCTGTATAGCCAATTCGCAACCAGCCATCGGCATCAAACGTACGAGGCTGGCTGAGCTGACGGTTGATGACAGCTGTCAGACCACAACGTACCTGTGCGGGGCTGACGTCAGCAGGCAGGATATGCAGCAAGGCAGCATCGGCCAAGGCATGGAACGCACCAAAGCGATAGACGATAGAACGGCCCGTAACGGGATAGCTACCCTCGGGTGAGATCATGCGTTCCAGCTGTGCTGCCAGCCGTCCGTGCCGCTCCTCTTGTGCAGGCAGGAAATCGGCACCCTCTATGTTGTGCTTCTTCATGATACGCAGCACCTCTGTAAACATCGGATGGATGACGAGGCTGTTGTAGTAGTCGAGATGGAAGGCAGGACCATCGCCATACCAGCCGTCACCCTTATACCACTCATTACGGAAACGGTTGACGCCATAGGTCAGTCGCTGCATATCGCACTCGCCCGTGAACTCCAGCAAAGCACACTCCACAATCGATGCGAAGAGCAGCCAGTTGCACTCGAAAGGCTTGATGCCACGCGAGATCTTCCACTCGTTCACCAGCCAGTCACGGGTCTGCTGGTCCAGCCGTCCCCAGATCTGCGTAGGAGCACGCAGGATACCCTCTGCCAGGAAGGCTGCATCTACCAGTGGCTGCGTATGTCGATTGTCGAACATCAGATGATCTGGCGAATTCGGATTGACACCATTCTTCAGTCCCTTCACCACAAGATCGATGTACTGGGCACGCAGTTGGCCCTCATCTGTATTGTCAGGACCTAGTTCCAGCCACGGACCAATGCCACAGATGGTACGTCCTACGGCTTCGAGATACGACACTTCCCTTCGCAATGGTTCACGTGAGAGCGACTCGAATGGCATATTCTTCTTCAGGGTACCTGCTGCCAGGCTCTCCAGTACTGGATGGGCAATACGTGTCAGCGTCTCCACCCATAGCTTGCGATCCTGCAATCCCGTCGTTTTCTGTAGCAACTGCTTCAGTCGCATCAGAGCCTCCACATAGTAGTAGTCGCCATAGGTCAATGGCACATCTACCTCAGCATTGGCAGGCAGATGACCCACGCCATGCTTGAGGATGAAACCACCCTGTTCACCCTCGGCAGCCAGGTACTCAGGCGACGAGAGTGTGCGCAGCTGCTGCTCGGCCAGTGCCAGCCACTGGGGAGCCATCGGTCCTGGATCTAGTTGACTCAGTTCAATGAGTGCCGAGGCCATGACAGCTGCTGCCGAGGCATCACGCTTGGCATTGGGGATGTCAGGAGCATCGTAGTCCCAATAAGGCACCTTGTCTTCTGGCAAACGGGGATGATTCATCAGGAACGCACCAATGTTGCGTGCCTGTTGCAGATATCTGGGATTGAGTGTCTCACGATACATCATCGTATAACCATAGAGTCCCCATGCCTGTCCGCGGGCCCACGAGCTACCATCGGCATATCCCTGTGCGGTGTTCTTGGCATGTGGCTGGCCAGTGATGGTATCGTACGACACCACATGATACGTGGAGTAGTTATCTCGGAAATGGTTCTTCATCGTGGTCTGTGCATGACGCTCAGCAATACGCTCATACTCCATATCGCCTGTCTCTCGGGTCATGAAACAGAGCATCTCCAGATTCATCATGTTGTCGATGATGACGGGATACTGCCACTTGGGTCCCGACTCCCACGACTTGATAACGCCCAGTTTGGGATTCCATCGTGTCAGCAAACTCTTGGTTCCCTCTTTGATGACGTCAAGATAGTGCTTGTTGCCCGTCAGACGATAGCCCTGTCCAAAGCTACAATAAAGCATGAAACCCAGATCGTGGGTATTCGTCACACGCTTGGCAGGCTCAACACGGTCTGTGTACATTTCTGCATACTTAAGCAATTGTGCGTCCTGCGTGTTCTCGTAAAGCAGCCACAACACGCCAGGAAAGAATCCCGATACCCAGTGGTCGAACCGGATGGTCTTCAGTTCACCCCGCTCAAAGCTACGAGGCAGGGCATCTTTCTGGTTCTCAAGGGCACGAGCCATAATAAGCGACTGCTGATGGGCACGGCTCAGGCCTCGCTCAATGACACGTTGCATGGTTTCGTCTGCCAGCAGATGAAAAGGCAACAGCAAAGCAATAGCCAGGATGATAATTTTTGTTTTCTTCATATTTGGGTTAGTTATTACGTCAATTGGGTTAGCTAATTTGACTGCAAAGTTACTACTTTTTTGTCAGATTTCCATGAAATTAACTACCAAATAATAGTAATCATGTATCATTTACATAGAAAATAGTATCAGGCAAAATAATTCTTTCATAACTACACAGAAAATCCTCAATGACCAGGGAGTATTACTCTTCTAACTAGGGAATAATATTTTCCCAGCGTGGGAACTATTTATTCCCAGTGTGGGAATTTTTTATTCCCAGCCTGGGAATGATTTGTTCATAACTAGAGTGTGTCTTGTCATCACTATAGAATGTTTTGTCATAACAAGAAAAATGTATTTTCTGTGCACAAGAAAGAAATTTCCTAAAAATCGATATAGACCTACCGACCTACCATAACACGTCTCAAGCCCATTATACAAAGGCGTTTCGCGATGGTAGGTCTTCGAAAAAGACCTACCATGCCTCAAACCCTTTGTGGCAGGATGTTTGCGAGGGGTCATGGTAGGTCGGTAGGTCTATCATGAAATTCCAGTATTTCAGAAAAACGTCTTCACTTTTTCCTGCCTTACTCAAACCCTACCCAAGCTTTAGCAAAACCTTGGCAAAACCTTGGCAAAACCTTAGCCATACCCTGAGCATATCCATTAGGCTTGACTACACGCTTTTTCAACTCGTATTAGCTGGTGTGAAATTGCTCTAGGCAAGCTCTAAGCATACTCTAAGCATACTCTAGGCATACTCTAAGCAAGCTCAAGAGTATGCCTAGAGTATGCCTAGAGCTTGCTTAGAGGGGGAGAAGGTGCTTATTAGAGCATGAGAAGTCTAGTTATGCCAATATCCGATTGTCAGTATAAAACTGAGCATTGTTGTTGTGTTTGAACATATATGACGTAAAGGCTTGGTGATCTCCTGGGGTACCGCGATAACGCGAAGGGACGCGAGGTATGATTCCTCACGTCCCTTTTTCCATATCTTATCTTTGTTGTTCGTGTCCTTCCTCGTCCTGCATTGCGGAGGAGTGCGAAGGAACACTGCTGGATGCTATCTTATAGCCACCCGTTTTTCTAAAACGACTTAATAGCCAATCTTTCCTTTCCAACTCAGATACCAGTTACGCTGGTCACTGAGATCTACCTTAATCTCTGACTGCATCTGCCCAGCCTGCTCCTGTCCCTTACGGGCATAGATGAATTTCTTCATCAGTGCGCCAGGATTGTCGCTACGCATGGCGAAACGCATCAGGTCATAGTAGCGGGTTCCCTCGAAGGCAAACTCCAGTGCATTCTCGTTCAGCAGGAGGCTGTCTACGAAGAGCTGCTGCTCGGCAATGAGCTGTGCACGCTTGCCAAGATCGGGCTCGATGGTGTCGTTAGGCAGCATATAGTACTCGTTCATAGGCGTCCAGCCAGAGCCACGTGTATGAATACCCATCATGTTGTGGGTAGCAACCATTGTTCCGGCTCCCAGATCGCCAACGTCAAGCACGGCATAACGAGTGTCGGGGAATTCGAACTTAGCCAGGAAGAGCGAGTCACTCTTGTCCTCGGTATCATAGTAGGGGAACACCTTCTCCTGCATCACCCTGTCGCTAAGTCCTTCGGACAGGATCTGATAGGCCATGCGTGGATAGCCAGCACCATTGAGTGCCTCAGCCAGACGAATATAAACCATCATGCGACGATAGATGTGCACATTACGAGTACGATACTTGTAGATGGTCTGTGTCTCGATACGCTCACCCGTTGCACGGTCGCGTCCAAAACCCTCACTCCAGTAATTAGACAAGCGAAGGTCACCAGACTGGTGATCGGGCAGTCCGGAAGGAGCATAGCTGACGCTATAGCCATCATAAGACAGCTGGCAGTAGGCCTGCGATTCAGAGATTTCCTCCATGCCCAGCGAAGGTGTGATACTGTACTTGTTATCGTTCTCTTCAGTCGAATTGAAGAGATTACGCAACTCACTATAGTTACCCTCGGCACGAATAGAGTCACCAGCAATCATCGTGATAAGCTCACCATTTTCGCTGTAGCTCTCAGTGTCGCCAGACATACGACTGGTCACACCTGTCCATGTGGATGATCCCCTATCCCACATCACATACGTAATATCTGTTGGATAGGCCGAATTGGTACCATTACGCTCGTTGATGTACTGATAGTAGTTGAGTGCTGCCTGGCGGTAGTCCTCCTTGCTGCCTGTGGCAGAAGCACGCCAGAGATACAGCTCAGCACGGATCAGACAAAGCGGGAAGAAGAGCACACGGGAGTCAACGCCACGGATGGTACGATAGTTAAGATGGGTAGCAGCGTAGCGAGCAGGCAACGCTACCAGGTCGTTGATGAAATACGAACAGATGGTCTGAAGGTCAGCGACACTGGCTGTCTCTGCTTCCTCGGCAGCCTCCTTGCTGAGCAGGGGCTCAGTATAGAAGGGCACCTGACCATAGTTAAGCACCAGCTGCAGATAGGTCCAGGCACGGATGGCCTTCACTGCACAATACTCCTCTAGGAAGACATATTCATTGCTGTTGGTACGCAGTGCCGTATCAGCATGGGCAATGAAATAGTTGCAGTTGTTGATGACGGCATAGTAGTCGCTGGGCTGGTTATAGATATTGTTGTCACTGACACTTAGTGATGCCAGCTCACGCAGGTCGTTGCTGGCTTCGATGGTCAAATCAACCAGGTCTCCACGCACCTCACCCAGAAGGACGGTGCGATCGGCCAGGGCCTGCAGCTTATTGAGGATACCTGTCACAGAGTACATGGTATCAACGGCGTTGTCAAGATGCTCCTTGTCGGCATAGAGCACGTCGTCAGACTCCTGCTTGAAGAAGTCATCGCACGACGTAAGTGAGACAGCACCCATGAGGAATGTGGCCATGACGCAGCATGCCGAGGCAACCCTATGATAATATTTGTTTTTGAAACTAATCATAATTACTCATTATTAATTATTCATTATTCATTAGCGCGAGCGCTACAAGTTGATCTTCACACCTGCCACAATGTTGCGGCCCTGTCCAAGACGACCCAGGTCGATACCCTGTCCGATGACGCTGCTGGTCATGGTGAACTCGGGGTCGCTACCCAGATACTTGGTAAAGGTGAGCAGGTTGTTGCCCTGCACCCAGAACTGCAAACCCTGGATATACTCTGACTTCAGAGGCAGGTCATAGCTGAGTGTAGCACTCTTCAGACGCAGGTAGCTGCCATCTTCAATCCAGCGATTGCTGAAACGGCTGTTGCCCATGGGATCCTGGAAGGAGATGCGAGGTACGTCGGTGTTCTGTCCTTCAACCTGCCAACGGCGAACCAGTGCTGTGGTCTGATTCATAAAGCGGCTGCCACCCTCGAGCTGCGAACGCATGTAGTTGTAGACATCGTTACCCAGAGAGTAGTTGAAACGCACGTCCAGTCTTAGACGCTTCCACTGCACCGTGGTAAAGATATTACCATAGATATCGGGGTTAGGATCGCCAATAATCATCTGGTCAGCCTCGGTAATCATACCATCGTTGTTCAAGTCGGCAAAATGCACATCACCAGCCTTGAAATAGTTCTTGTCAATACCATTGTCGGCCATGAAGTAGAGGTTGGCAGCCTGTGCTTCTTCAGTGCTGGCAAAGACGCCAAGGCTCTTATAGCCATAGAAGGCATTGGCCACCTGGCCTACCTGCGTACGGATGGTAGCTCCGTAAATCTGATTGTCGATATACTGGGCACCATCGGGGAGCTCCTTGATCTCATTCTTATAATGACCAGCACTAGCGCCAATCTGCCACTGCCAGTCCTTCAGGGCAAGCACCTTGGCATTGAAACTCACGTCGAAGCCTTCGTTCTGCAGCTTACCACCATTGTTCCAGTTCATCTCAAGACCACTGAGGAAGCCCAGTGACTGTCGGGTGAGCAGGTTATCGGTAGTAGAGCGGAAATAGTTGAAGCCGACACCCAGACGGTTGTTCAGGAAACTTGATTCCAGTCCAACGCTCAGACGACGGGTTGTCTCCCACTGGATTTCATTGTTACCAATGCCGTCGAACGACAGTCCGGAGACGGTATGTAGGAACTGTGAGGCACGGAAATAACTGCGTGCGGCATAGAAGTCAATATCGTCATTTCCACTGATGTCATAGCCGGCAGAGAGACGCAGATAGTTAATGCCATCAACCTTGGCCATCCAAGGCTCGTTGCTGATTACCCATGATGCCTGCAGGCCTGGGAAGATAGCCCAGGGAGCCTTGAACAATGTGATATCGCCAGAGTCCTCACCAAAGCGTGAAGAGCCGTCGATAGTCAGGTTGGCCTGCAGATAGTAGCGGCTCTTGTAGTTGTAATCTGCCTGTGCATACCAAGAAAGGGTATTCCAGTTTTCATTGACACCAACCACATCCTTGTCCTGCAAGCTACCGCTCATGAACGGGGTCTTATCACTACCTGTGTTGTAGCCCACCTGTGAATTGGTGGTATAGCTCTCCCAGTTGATACGAGCACCACCGAAGACGTGCAGGAAGTGTGCACCAAAGCGGTTGTGCCAGTCCACACGGGTGTCGCTCTGCACAGAGTTCTGCTTGGATGCCAGCGAACGTACCTCGTTCTCACGATAGCCACCGAGACTAGATACATAGTACTGAGGAGTACCATTGATAGGAATGTAGTACATCTCGTTGCTGTTCACCAGGTTGTAGCTGAAGTGCTCGCTCACGTAGAAGTTAGGATTGAACTGATACTTAGGCGTTACCGTCAGGTTGAGCATCGAATTCTCAAAGCGGTTCTTGTTCTCGCCTTCAGAATACTCCAGGATAGCAGCGGGGTTGCCCAGCTTCCAGTTATAGCTGTTATAGTTGGCCAGTGCCTCTGCGAGATAGGTCTCCGGTGTGATATCATAGTGACTGTCAGCAAAACGTCCGTTACCAGTCTCATCGTGTCCATAGCTATAAGCACTCATGAAGGGGCTCTTCACATAGGCCAGGAAGCTAGGAGCATTGGGTGTTCCCTCGTCATAGCTCTCAGGAGCACCGTCATTGCGCAGGTTACGGGTGACATTGGCAAACGAAGCATCGAAGCGGACATCCAGGTGCTGTGATAGCGAGATATCGGTATTGAAACGAACATTCAGACGTCCCATACCGTTCTCCTTCATATTGCTCTGGGAGTTGCCATAGCCTACTGACAGGTTATAGTTGGCCACATCGTCACCACCCTCAACATTAATACCATAGTTCTGGGTGAACGCAGTGCGATAGACATAGTCTTTCCAGTCGGTATTCTGGTGGTACTGGTTGTAATAATAATAGGTTGGATCCTCGTCGAGGAAGCTGAACTTACGGATGGTGGTATTGGTCGTCTTCAGCATCTCAGAGGCATAGCTGCGATACTGTCCGGCATCCATCACAGAGATATACTTAGGCTCCAGGTTGACACCCACGGAAGCCGTGGCAGTGATACGCGTAGCCATCGACTTGTTGCGACGTGTCTGGATGAGGATCACACCATTGGCACCCTTCGAACCATAGAGGGCCGTCCCGTTACGCAGCACGGTAACCTTCTCTATGTCGGCAGGATTGATATTGGTGAGCACATCATTGTAGAAACCATCGTGCAGCAGGGTACGTCCATACTGCTGGTCGATGATGACATCGTCGATGACCACCAGCGGCTGGGCGTTGACATTCAGGGAGTTCAGGCCCTGCACGAACATCACGCTTCCCACGCCAGGAGTACCATTGCGGGTGACAGAATGTACATAGGCCCCTAGCTGCGATTCGATTTCCGACTTGATATTCATCGCATTAGTATATCCGAAATCCTTTGATGACTGCTCACCGCGTACATTCGTCTGGTTGCTATATTCAGCCATAAACGAAGTAGGATAGAGCTGCACCGTCTTCTGCTTCTCAACCTCCAACAGTCCTATGCGCACGGGATTATAATCGGTCGTGGATACAAAGAGTGCTGTGGTGAACAGCGGAACCTTTATCTTGTAAGTACCATCATCTTCTGTCAGCACGCTATAGCCGTCAATCTCTGCAGCCCGTACGATGGCACCCGCCACCGGCTGTTTGGTGGCAGCATCGATGACAGAGCCGCTGACGGTACGCGTTTCATATTTCTTCTGCCTGACTTTCATGATCTTGACGGGAGCCTGTACCTCTTCTTCTTCCAGGTCATCCTGGGCAAAGGTGCTCGCGGGGAAAGCCATCAGCAGCGTAATTCCAAATAAGATATATCGTTTCATAAATCTTCCTTTTTTAAGTCATGTGAACATTAACGTTGCATATACCACCACTTGTACGGCCGGTCGGTGTACTTGCCATGAGGATACATCAGCAGTCCGGGTGTGCCCCAGGCCTTTGACGGGATATTATCGTCGCTAGGCAAGGCATCGACCAGCTCCAGCGAGCCATGAGGTACGAGCAGGACGCAGTCAATACGCATCGAACGAGTATAGACATTGTTACGCAGCTGAGAACTGCCAACGTGGGTTTCCACCTTCAGCGTGGCCTGCATATCCTCGTCATCGACACCATAGGTACAGACATCAAACTTGTAGTCTTCTGCCACTAGCAGATAGTCGATGCTGTCAGCAGTCGTGACAAAGTCCTTCACCTTGCCGTTCTCGCCATTGATTTTCTCATCGGCCTTACCAGGCTGATGGATGGTGAAGCGAACGACAGTCGGCAGGCGCTGAGCATCGGTAGCATTGCTATCGCTGGCCAGTGCAGGAGCCGTGACCAGATAGATATCATAGCCAACGTTAGAGAGCACATCCTTCAGGTTGAAGGTGACCGAATGGTTCACAGTAGCGTAATTGGGCTGGAACTCCACATAGGAATTACTCCAGACGTGGTCGTAGAAGCGGTTGTCGTTGGTGACATAGCGCGATACTGCCGATACGGAGTTGACAGAATCACCATGATCAAGCACCTTACTGACTTCCTTGATACTATTACGGTTTTCAGCCTCAACAATAATATAACGATTGAATGACATCAGCTTGTCAATGTTCCATTGTGAGGCCTTATATACCTCACCATTGCTACAGGTCACCTTATCGTTGTGTGCCAGAGCGCCATAAGGAGCGGTGAGCGGTTTACGATACTGATAATACTCGAAGGGGGCTCCCCACATCTGTTTACGATAGCTGTAAGCCTTCATGCTGCTCTCTGACATCGCTGAGTCCTTGAGCGACTCATCGGTATTGAACGTACGGCTGAAGGTTGTTCCCTCTACAATGGCCCTGCGGCTATTGGTATATACCAAAGAGTCACGACGGTTGACATTCTCAGGATAGTTGAAATAGGGCTCATACTCTTCTATAAGCTGTTTCCACACAGCATTGGTGGGAGCCACCATGATATAGGAGCTGTCCTCAGTGCTTATGCGGCCAATGATGCTGAACAGCTCATTACTCTGCTTGAATACCGAGTCCAGATACTGCGTCTTACCATCGACGATGCTTCCTGGCACACTGAGCTCAGGCATGAACTCACGCTTGTAGAACTTACTATCGTAGAGGAACGATCGCAAGCTGTCCAGATCAGCATCCTTACGGATGTACTCGAAGACATTCGACAGGTAACTTACTGGCTTTTCAAGCGTATAGAGAACGCCATTACCATAAAGCTGGTTCTTGGTGAGTAACTTAACACCATCGATGTCAGTACTCTTCAGCACGGCATACTTACCATTCATGAGCGTCACGGAATCTTCACTCGCTGACGACACGGAATAGTTGTAAAGTGCCACATGGTTCTGGATAAACTCTTTCAGGACTGTATTGTCCTCTTCCACTACCTTATCGGCCACCTGCTGCTGATAGTCGGCAATCAGCGCCTGTGCCTCGCTCTGCGAGAACTGATCATTGGTGGGAGCAAAGACGGTAAACACCTGACTGCCGTCGAGATATCTGGCGAAGTCACATCCTTCAATCACACTGGCAAAGTTGCTCAGTTCCGGATTGCTTTTGATAGCCTGCCACAGCGTACCATCGTGCATACCACTACTGTCGCCAAGGCTTTCGTAGTGCTCGTCCCACGTATCACTGCAGGCGGTGAGGCCAACGACGATGCCGCAGCTAACAAGGCCCGCATACATTATATTATATAACTTGGAAATCATAATCTTTCACTGTTCATTAATAATTAACCATTCATGCAACGCTTACAGATCGTCTTCCATAGCACCATCACCGTCTACACCATAGACGCTCTTTGGCACCATCTCCCAGAAATCGAACATGAACTCGTTGTTGTTTCCCTGCTTACCATCGCTAGCCACACGGAAGCGCACATAGTGATCTTTCGTGGCATCAACATAGCCTTGATAGACAATCTTGCGATGGGTACGCTCATTACCCAAGAAATAGTATTTGGAGCCACCAGAAGAGAAGTGATACTGGCTACGGCCGTCACGATAGACACCAAGGTTCTTCAGCGTCTTCTGCTCCTCTGCCTTTTCCTCGTCGGTCTTCTTCTTATAGTCACCAAGTGACTCGTCAACCACATAGCGGTCGCCTAGGTAAGTCTCAGTGTTAAGGTATCTAGTCATGTCAACAGGAATACCCTGAGGCACACCATCGAAATAGCTCTGCATGACACCACGGGTCTCAATGGCACAATAGCCAAGACGCATCTGCCAGTCACCACTATAGGGCACGGGAGGAATGCGGAAGGTCATATCGTAGTCACCAAAGAGGTTCCACTCATCACCCTGCCACGACCAGAAGTTACAATGTGGGCGACGCATCACCAGATAACCATTGTTATTGATGGTCACACCATCCAGATACCCCTCTGGGAAGTAGTAGTTCTTACCATTCTTAGGCTCGTTGGAATCATCAGGAGTGCTGGCATTATCATCAACAGTATAGTTACCCTTCAGACGCATATCATTGGTCATCACCTCTGGCCATACCGTCGAGAAGTCCATACGGATACGCTGGTTCTGAACCTTGTTCTGTACATCATAGCTGAACACCACCAGATCGTCTACATAGAAATAGTGGCCGTTTAGGGCATCGTGTACGGGTTCTTTTTCTACCGTATTGTCAACCAGGGCACCTCTGAACGTATATTCGGGTGCTGCATAGCGACGGTTGATGAAGTGACGGCTGACGTACTTAACGTCTTCACCGCGGCAGTCGTTGCCCTTCTCATCTCTTGCCATCGTGAGCTGTTCAATCTTCAGCATCGTATGAGGCAACAGCGTCTGATACCAGTCAATAGGATTAATCAGTTTGGAATCGAAACCGAAAGCCTCTTTCGTCTCCTTACATACCAATGCCGTGAGGTCACTGGTGCCTGGCACGTAGCGGGTCATGATATGATACTGCATGAAACGATGCAGGGGATTCACACTGTCGGTGAGGTTCTCAAAGCTGTGACCTGAGGCATTCACATCGTCAGGGAATACAGGGTCATAGATCTGACAGGCCAGATCGTAGAGGGCACGAAGAGATCCACTGCCCGTTGAGATGCCGTATTCTTCAAACTTGGCCATGTAGACCGAGTCTGGCTCTACGAATGCCGTGAAGCCATATTTCTTAGTACTTGGAACCCAGGCCACCTCCTGCCAGGTGTGGGACTTGTAGCGATATTTGGGCTGGTTCTTGTCGTAAGAAGGATCGTCAACCAACAGGATCTGCTCACGAACGCCTGTTGCCACCAAGGCCTCGTAGAAGATGCTGATCTTGGGATTGTCACGCAAGATATCAGCTATATAGCTATTTGACTTCTCGATGACCATATCAATAGGCTGGACAATACCATTCTCCACAGAGTCGTTCTGATGAACAACCGTTCCATCTTCCAGTGTCTGTTCGAAGATGATATGTGCTATGCCTTCTAGGTAAACCACAGCGTTGCTGTCGCTGTCCACACCCTGTGATGTAGCCAGATAACGCCCGAGCATGTTTGACGTCGTCAGACGGTCCTGGTTCATCTCGAAAGTAGAATACATATTGGCCACCAGGTGAGTACGTGCGATGGTATCACAGTCGGCATCGCTCAGCTGATCGATACTCTGCAGTCCTTTATCACTGAGGAACTTGTTTACTGCATCGTTAGAAGGCAAGAAGCAAGTGTACTGTCCGTAAGTGGCCAGCAGGTCCATCAGCTTGGCACGTTCGACGATAGCGGCGAACTCGCTATACTGTGGACGGTTTTTCAGATAATCGCTCATCATCTCACCCGTGAAGGTGTAGAAATGCTCGCTATCAGGCTCGTCCGAACAGGAAGTGAGGAGCAAGCCCCCTCCACCTGTCAGGGTAAGTGCCAATAGCATGAAAGCTTTTGTTGAAAGTGCTTTTATTCTGTTCATAACTCTTATTTCTTTTATATTTAATCTGTTCACTCCCGTTTACTCCCTACGGAGTATTGGGGATTGCACTTTATTTTGATTTCTCATAGCTGGTACTCTCACCACTGCCGAAGACAGGATTAGGTATCAGGTTTCTATTCACCTTCATCTCCTCATTGTTGTAGGGCCAGAAGATGGCATCCATTTTCTTGAAGAAGTTCTGAGCAAAAGTAGCATTGACGTCGTCACGCTTCTGCACTGCCGACACCACCTGATTGGTATTGCCGTCGCGCATGGCATAGCGAACGAGGTCGTACCAGCGCTTGCCTTCATACATCAGCTCACGCCTGCGCTCACGCTGCACCAGTTCCTCCATAAGGCTCTTCGTATTGTAGTCAGCCAATTTCAGCGTGTCAGCCTCCAGGAGCTGTGCCTTACAGATGGAGCGCTTGTTGATAGCGTTCACCAGCGCAAAGCACTTCTGCAGTTTCGGTGCATTGAAATCGATAACACTCTGCTCGCTGCCCTCCTGCATCTGCTGGCAGATAGCCTCTGCCTCGAGCAACATGATGTCTGGTAAGCGGTAGATAATCCACTGGCTACTGTTGTTATTGCTGGTATAATAACTATAGCTGGCAGAAGGCTTGCTGGCATCCTGCATATTGATGGATACCGACCTCGAAGCAAACTTAGTGATACTTCCGCCCTCAGCATCCAGATTCTGATAGAGGCGGGCATCAAGTGTCTTGTTCTTGTCCTCATAGATAGTACGTCCTGACGTGGCTGTCACATCGTCGAGAATGGCCGATGTGGGAGCGAGCAAGCCCTTGTGCGAATCACTGTTTCCATAGAAGCTGGAGATAGCAGAGCTACTGGGCATGCCACTCGACTCAGGATTGGCATCATAGTTCAGCTCGAAAATGGTCTCACGGCTGGCACCATCGGCAAAGATAGCCTCATAGGCATCGCCAAACATATTTCCTGATGTGCGGTCTGCCACCAGGGGATAGCCATTCAATCGGGTCTCCACCACATTCAGACTCGACAGGCTCATTGTCCCACCCGAATTTCCTTTGCTACGCTCTTCTTCATATAACAGCTTCTTAGAATCGATCACCAGCTCGGCGTAACGGATGCAATTGTCATAGTCCTTTTTCCAGAGATACATCTCGCACAGCATTGCATAGATGGCATCGCGGGTGATACGGCCTGTCTGATAGCGGGGCTTAGCCTCGGGATAGCGCACCACAGCGTCCGCCTTGATACTCTCCAGGTCATTAATCAGACTGTCGAGCACATCCTCGAAGGGTGTTGCCGGCAAGTCCATCGTCTGGTCATTATCCGTGAAGGCAACTGTGGAGTAAGGTACGTTGCGGAAGGTACGGATCAGGTAGAAATAGCAGAGGTCCCTAAGGGCAGATACCTCAGCAATCGTTGCCTTCAGGTCACCCTGTGTATATCCTGGATCCTCAGCAGCCACACCAGGTGCATATTTCAGCACGGTGTTACAGCGGTTGATCACATCATAGAAGCCATCCCACGTGGTGTAGGTGTTCATGGCTGTAATATTCTCTCGCACGATATTATATAGGTTCACATCGTTATTGATGTTCTGTCCTGACATCACATTGTCGCTTCTCACTTCTCCCCAGACGATCATGCGCTTACGTACGGCATCGCTCTGCAGGGCTGAGTAGCAACCCATCACCACGTTTTCGACGTCAGCCTTTTCATTCCAGAAGTCTTCCAGGATAATTTCGCTCTGGGGCTTGATCTCCAGGAAGTCGGCGCAAGAGCTGAGACCTGTGAGGGCTGCTGCGATACTACAGCACACCATACCAGCCCTATATGTCTTGTTATTCTTGATATTCATAATCTTCATTTTTCAATATTCAATAATCAATCTCCTAGAAGTTAACAGTAATACCCAGTGTGAACGAACGCGAACGCGGTGTCTGCGCACGGTCGATAGCAGGATCCTCGCCTCCGAAGGCAATATCCGGGTCAACGCCCGAGTACTTCGTGAGGACGAAAGGATTGTTGATAGATGCATAGAGCGAAATACCATTCAGGCCTATCCAGGTAAGATGCTTCTTCCTAATGGAATAGTTCAACTGTGCATAACTCATACGGAGATAGGAGCCGTCTTCTACGAAACGGTCGCTGACAAGCGTATTATAGTTGCTGGAGCTACCGAACATAGCACGAGGAATTGAGGTGACGTCACCCTCCTTACGCCAGCGGTAGTTCACGGCCTGGCTCTGGTTGTCGTTTCCTGTCATAGCCTCAGCGTTCAGACGGGCCAGATTGATAATCTTATTACCCACACGATAGGTAAACTGTGTGTTGAGGCGCCAGTCGCCATAGCGGAAGCTGAAGCCGAAACCACCAGTCAGCTTTGGCAGCGAAGAGCCGAGATACGTAATATCAAGGGCATTGATCTGTCCATCGTGGTTCAGGTCTTCATAGATGGCATCACCGCCATTGAAGCCTGGGAAGGTCTGGTCATGACCAGTACCATCAACACGATAGTCATAACGCATACGCAAAGGAACGTTGTTGGCATCGAGAATCACACGTCCATCAGCATTGACAGCCACAGGAGCGGTCTTGCCGGCTGCCTTGAATTCTTCCCAGTAGGCGTAGATCTCTGACTCTGTCATGCCTGCAACGGCATTCTTGAAAGTATTGTAGTTATACTGGTATACGCCATGGTATTTGAAGCCATAGATGGCACCAAATGGGTTGTTGAGCTGCACACGGCGCAGTGTCTCACCATTGGCATAGCCGTAAGTAGAGTTCTTGTTCTCGAGGATGTATTCATCCATCTCCAGGATCTCATTGCGGTTGTTACCGAAGTTGGCGTTGACATCCATTGCAAACTTACCAGCCTTGATGACCTCGTTAGAATTGATGTGGAACTCCCAACCCGTGTTGCGCATCTTACCATTATTATAATAAGGTACGGTGGTGAAGCCAGCATTCGAAGGAATACGGAAGTTACCCATCAGCATGTCGGTAGTCGTAGAGCTATAGCCCTCGATAGTCAGATTCAGCTTGTTGTCGAAGAAGCCCAGGTCGATACCGAAGTTATAGCTGGATATCTTCTCCCACTTCAGGTCTGTCAGCCGGATATTCAGTGGTCGCATGGAAGCCATATCGATATAGCGCGATGCTGAACCGTACTTGGAAGTATAGAGGTAGTTCTGTCCGGGCTGATTACCATTGCGACCCCATGCAGGACGGAAGGCCAGCATTGACAGCACGTTCTTGTCGCCACCCTTTGCCCATTGCATCCAAGGCTCGTCACTGACAATCCACTTCAGCGACACTGAGGGGAAGTAACCCCAGCGGTTGCCAGGACCAAACTTGGTCGTACCGTCAGCACGCACGGTGAAGTCAGCCACGTAGCGGCCTTTATAGGCATAGTGGGCAGAGAAGGTATAGTACATCGAGCGCCACTGGCTGTAGCTGCTGCTGGGCGAGTCGATCATACCACCAGCAGAAGGACTGACGATGGCGCCATTGGTAGAAGGCAGACCATAGCCACTAGTGCTCTGCGAGTTGCTGCTACCGCTGGTCAGCTCAAAGCGTCCCATCATCATCATCGAGTGGTCCTTGTTCTTGAAGGCTGGTATCAGCGTCAGGGTCTGTTTCGTATTGAACGAGACACTCTTAGAAGCACCAGTGCTGGAGGTGTTCACTTTGTTCTCCCAGTTCACACGCTTCAGTTCCTGAGGATAGAAAGAATCGTTATAGTGATTCGAGATATTCATATAAACCGAGCCTTTCCACTTCAGCTGCCAGTGATCCTCGTCGAGGCCCAGCAGATTATAGTCAATGATCAGCTCAGGGTTCATGTCGTAGCTTCGCTGCTGGTTCTTGGCCAGGTTGGCCGATGCCACGGGGTTGACATAGGTGCGCTGGTCTCCGGCAAACACGTCAGTGCCTCCACGAGCAGTAATCTCTGCCTGGGTGAGCTGAGGAATCGTATAGTAAGAACCCGTATTCTCTCCCGTCACGGGATCCTTCTCATAGATACTCATATTCGGCATCTTCTTCAATGCCAGATTCAGCAGTCCGTCTGAGTTACGATCGTTCTTCGTGTAGGTCAGCGAGAAGTTGGTGCTCACGCGGATACGCTCACTGATATTGTAGTCGAGTGCCACACGTGTAGAGAAACGGTTCAGTTTCTGCTTGATCATCGTACCTGTCTCATGGTCGAAGCCACCACCGATACGGAACGAGGCTTTCTCACCACCACCACTGATGGTCACATAGTGGTTCTGACGCAGACCCATCTGTGTGACAGCATCACGCCAGTCGGTATTGTCACGATACTGACGCCACTCGGCGAAACCACCCGTATCATCTAGATAGTTGATTTCAGGAATACGCTGGGCATCAGAGGCATTATCATCCTGACGAGGATTGAAGTAAGCCTCTTTCAGCATCATGGTGTAGTCGTCACCACTCAGCAGGTCATAGCCCTTAGGCTGATAGGTTCCCGTGAGCTTCAGTGAGTAGGTCACACGTGGTTTGCCACGAGCACCACGCTTGGTGGTGAGCTCAATGACACCATTACCACCTTGTGAGCCATAGACGGCACAGGCAGCGGCATCCTTCAGCACTGTGATGCTGGCGATATCCTCTGGGTTGATATTCAGCAGCTCTGCGAACTTCTCGTTGTTGGCGCCTGCCATATCGAAGTTATCCAGGTTCACGTCACGAATGTTACCATCGACCACAATCAGTGGGTTGGAATCCGTCAGGGTTGACAGTGAGCTGGCACCACGCAGACGCATGGTAGAGCCAGCGCCCAGGTCACCAGAGTTACCAATGATATCCAGACCTGCGATACGTCCCTGCAGGGCTTCATCGATAGTCGTCATGCCCAGACCTTCAAACTCCTTCATGGAGATGGTCTGCGAGGCATAGGAGATCTCTCGCTCAGGAATGGGCAGTCCATTACCCTGTGCACGTTTCTTAGACTTGACCACCACTTCCTTGATAGTGGTAACGCTCTTCATATGAATGTTGAACGTCGTCTTGTTGATGGGTAGTATCTGTGGCGACATACCCACATAGGTAAAGCGGATCTTATCTTTTGGGTTTTTCACCTTCATGGTGAAGTTACCATTGAGGTCGGTGACTGCCGAGTTGATGATACGTCCATTGCCGTCGATCTCACACACGGTAGCGCCCATCAGTCCGCCCAGCTCGTCACTCACTGTTCCGTGAACCGACGTTATCTGCTGTGCCCGTACTGCTGTCGTGAGCATCAGGGCTAGAGTCAATATGATGGCTTTTAGTATTCTCATACGATATATCCTCCTTCTTAATTATTAAGTAGTGCTTCCTTGACTATCTCTCGCCAAGGCCTCATGTTCTCATACAACAGAGGTCCGTCAATCAGATGAACCACTACGTCGCTAGACATGAACAGACGTGCATTGTTTCCTGTTCCTTCGAACCAGTACTCTGTACAGATATTATTATAGAGCCCAGGAGTGGTCACCACGTTACGGACATTACCCATCTCGTCGGTCACGGTCATGCTATTGGTGTCGAAAGTGACTTCCAGCGGATAGAAACGGCCGGTATCGAGATTACGCTTCATGCTCTCGAACTTCACCTTGCTGTAGCTGTCTGATGCCATGCCAATGGCCACTGAATGGTCTTGCACATGATAACGTACGAAGTCTGACACGATGGTTGTCAGTGTCTCCTTCACCTTCTCCCTTATTGCGCTTTCATCCGTGCCAAGCTCATACCAGTTCTCAGCCTTGCAGATGCTGTCGATGACCTCATCATCCTCATCACCCATTTCCAGCTCACTCCACTCGGGCAGGATCTTCTTGCGCTGCAAGTCCTCTATAGAGCTGTTGGTGGGGATATAGATATTGTAGTCATAGTTATCCAGCACACGCAGGTTCTTGTTCTCCTGTGCCTGCAGGCCGGGATTGTACTTGTTGCTCAGCTTCTGGGTAAGCAGGTTGTTATAGTCGTTCTCCAACAGATTCAGGAAGTTCTGATACTCTGAATGGTCCTTCAGCGTGAGATAGAGCGATTTCTCTGCACCCATGGGTACCAGGTCATCGAGCTGATAGCTGACACCGTTGGTCTTCGGATAGCGCTTCGATGAAGCAATCTTCAGTCCGTTGTGTTCCATCTGGAAACCACCCTCGAAGGCCAGCTGTCCGTTATCACCCATGGTGACACGGATCATCGATCCGCCCTTGGTCTTGAAATAATGATAGCCAGCAGCAACATAGTCTTCCAAAGTCATCGACTTGTCGGGAATCACGATAATCAGCTGGTCCATGAGCTGATCAAGCATCGTGTTAATGACAGCACTACCTACCTGAGCCTGTTTTGCTCGGTCGCCAACCTTGGTGACAGTACCATTCTTGTCGATGGTAGCAGACCAGCGAGTGGCCTGTACACGTGAGGCACTGCTCTTGGTGGGGTCATACTGGAACTCGATGAGATCGGCAGTTTCCAGTGTCAGGCTATCGGCACCTGTCTGATCTTTCAAAGTCGTCGTGCCACCATAGCTGGAAGGATCGATAAAGTTCAGCATGGCATTATTGGTGGGAATCATCAGCGCATACTTCGAGTCCATACTCAGCAAGTAAGGCAGGAAGTTACGATTGTCGATAGCCCAGTAGATGATGTTCATCGTCGAAGCATGTGCCAGGGCAGGATAGGCCACGGAGCTATACTCGGCAGGAGTGAACACCTTGTTGGTGAGATAGATCACGCCATTGCAGCCCATGAAGCAGCTGTCCACATCCTCGCGGGTGATACCCAGTGTCTCCTTGGCATCGTTCAGTACGCTGGCGAACTTTGAGGGCACCGACTCTGAGAAGGTGCTGATCATGTTCACGTTGAGGAGCTTAGACAGGGTAGCGTCGGGAATAGAGTCCCATTCCTTGTACTCATCCTGCAGGTCGCGACCTTCGTTGTCCCACCAGGTTTGTAAAGCCTCGTTGGTAGGCACCAGCATGGCGCCGGCATCATTGTGCAGGTCGTTCTGCGAGTTGGCATCCACATATTGGTTCCATCCTGGATCAAAGCTCAGCACGGCAGATACAGGATTGCCCTTAGGATCGCGGTCGTTGGCATTCCCTCCTACGGAGCGCTTGCTGTAGTAGCGAAGCACGAATGCCGAGTCCTCATTGTTATAGATACGGTTGTACTCACGTGTCAGCTCTGCATCATAGTATGGTGCCGAGAAGCGGTCGAGCAGATGGCTCCACATCGACATGTTCTGATGCTGGCGTACGATTTCAGCCATATTAGGACTCGACTCGATGACGCCATCCACCTTCTGTATATAACCGTTCTTACAGGTGATATCTGCCTGTGATACCCGCTTGCCGTTCACCCAGGCCTCGCTGATGGATGTTGCCTGATGATTGGTCAGCAGATCCAGGTCCTCTGCCGTAATCTTGTTGTATTGCATGTATGCCGGCAGGAAATGGATCATCGGTGCCGTGGTGGCATCCATGAAGATAGGCATACTCTTGCCCCGCTCCTTGTAGCTAGCCCACGCCTCGGTATCTGGCATCTTTGATGCCGGCATCACATAGACCGAGTCATAAAGACTAAGAGCAGTCTCACGGCGCATGGTACGTCCCTCTTCAGGAGTAGCAGCATCGCCCTGAGCCTTCGAGTTCGACATGAGCTCGATAAGATAGGCATTGTTAATCATTGCGTTGTTCAGAAGAAGTTTCTTCTGAGCACTCGTCAACTGCTCATAGCTGCGTACTCCCCACGCGTTGCCCTGATACCATTGCTGGTAGGCATCATCGTCAGCAGCAAACAACGTTTTCGAGCCAGTGTGCCTGAGCACCTCCGTCTGTCCGAGGTCATCGATCAGACGCAGAACAGTGGTGTAGGAACCTCCATCCTGCAACTGCTCATAGATAGAGTTGCCCAGCCATTCGGGCTGTCCCGTGAGGATGTCGTCCTTACACGACTGCATCACGCTGGCACCTATCAGCAGCCCGCAGGTGACAAGTGCCACACTTCGTCCTTGCTTGATGATTGCTTTTCGTTTCATAGGTTTTGGTTTATTATAAATTATACTTCATACTTTTCCCATTCATACAGCATCTCCTGGCGACGTGCAAGCAACGTCACCCGTAGCCCAATCTCCACGGCCACAGGACAGAAAGCGACCGTCAAAGCCTTTACTTAGGTTAGTAAAGCTAGTAAACAATACTTATTTCGATTAATCGTTATTAACACTTGCCATGCCCTCTAGGGCAATTTGGCTACAAAGATAGTCAAAAATTTAATAACTCGTATCATTTTTCAAAGTTTTTTTTTATAAATATGTTAACAGGGTGTACTTTTAACACTTTCTATTATTAAATGGTATGTTTTAGCAATAAAAAAACACAATCGCTGCGAAGCCCGAAGCCTCGCAGCGATAATGTTTTATTAAGAAGGAAATACCTTACTTGCGAATCTTCCTCACCTGTACGGCACCATTCTCGAAGGTGGTCCGCTGGATCACGATACCCTTCTGTGCAGAAGTTGCCTTGCGGCCATCGAGTGTGAAGTATTCCACTGTGAAGCGGAGCGTCTCGTTGATGCTGTCGTCGATGCCACTTGCATCACCGTCGGCAGTCTTCGAGCTGTTCTTACCATAGTAGATCAGCTTGAAGTTGTCGGCTGCCAGCCAGTTACCTGTTGCATTCACAGCCTCCACACCAATGGTCAGAGCAGTATTTGCAGCAGCCTTGGCGAAGGTGAGCAGGAAGTGGAGAGGTGAGCCGTTGCCAGTGGCCACAGAGACAGCGCTCTTCTGACCATCAGCCTCCTTGGCGAAGAGGAAGAAGCCCTCACCGTCCTCAGCAACCTCAGCACTGTTCTCACGCGTCTGGTTGTTGGCAATAATGTCAGCCTCCAGTGTGTAGGTGCCCTCAGGCAGACCGTAGATGGTCTGTTCCAGCGAGCCATCACCAATGGCAGCACCATTGCGCCAACCCTCGATGAAGTTACTGATGAGAGCCTCATTACCAGCCTCGTCAACATTGCTATAAGTAGAGTTGTTCTGGAAACCAATGTTGGTTACGTTCTCGAATGCATAGGTCCAGCCTGATGCATCACCAGTCTCGAAGTCAGGATTGACGATGACAGAGGTGAAGTCGACAGGATTCTCATCGCTAGCGCCCTCATAGACGGGGATAGCCAGCTTGCCAATCATCTCCTTAACCTGCTGGATCAGATCCTCAGCATCGGCATTCTCGAGAGTGCCGTCAGCAAGACCATCCTCAATCTTTGCTCTCAGCACCTTAGCCTCGCTGATGACAGCGGCATCGGCAGAAGAAGCATCGATAGCAGTCTGCAGGTCCTCAGAAGCTTTCTGCAGGTCAGCGAACAGGAGAACAGAAGCAGAGATGTCAGCCATCAGGTCGCTCACCTCTACGAGCACGTCAAACATGGTCTCACCATTGCCAGTAGCGATGGCATCCTGTGCCTTCTGCTGCAGCTCAGCAGCTTTCTCGCGCAGTGACTTAGCCATAGGCTTCGTAACGTCGATTTCTGCCAGTGCTGTCTCCAGGGCGGGCTGTACATACTCAGGCAGGAAGCCCTGATAGGTAATCTTGAAGTTATCCCAGATGCACCACCAGTTAGTGTTCATGTTACCTTTCACACCAACGCGCATTGCCTCACCGGGCTTCACAAGACCGAAGGTGTTCACATTGTACATATCCCAAGAGAAGCACAGCGATGCAGCACCCATTGAGTTAGGATAGTTGGCAACAGTACCTGACCATGACCATGTCTCGATTCCAGGCAGCGAGCCATTCTCGTCGTACTTGTCTTCAGGAACCTGTTCTGAATAAACGCTGGGGAAGTTGCTGGTGAAGTTGTTCATGTACAGCTTGATGGGGATAGTGGTAGGATCAACCTCGTCACCCTGGGTATAGCCGCTAGCCTCGCAGCGCACATAGCCCTGAGCAGAAATCTGGTATACGCCAGCAGGTGCGTCCTGAACCTCCTGCCATACGTCGAAGCCCCATACGTGCCATGCCTCGAAGCAGTGGTTGGTTTTACCCATAGCATCAATCATCAACTGGTCGAGGTCTGTGCCAAGAGGACCAGGAGTGATATTACCGCCAGCAGAGTTGTTGCTTACAGTAACCGTCCAGCCCTGAGCCTTGCCTGATGACAGGCCATACTCGAAGTCAGGATTCTCGATCAGTGCTGTGACGTCGTCACCAGCCTTCAGACTCTTGGCCACGGCCGACTTGTAGAGGCCGTCCACCTGAGCGATGTAAGCATTGATCTCTTCAACAGTGAGCGACTGCTCCTCGAGCACCATGCCAGGAGTCAGCTCGGGATATCCCTCAGGAGATTCCATATCGCCTGCGAAGTCACAGAAAGCACCCCACTCGTCGGTATCGAAGTCGAAGCGGCTCATGTAGCTTGCCCAGTCGGCAGCCTTGGCAGCAAAGTTCTTGTAAGCAGCGACAGAGTTGTCAAGAGCGGTCTTGGCAGCCTTCACCTTGTCGATATAGTCGAGATAGTTCTCAGTAGCAGCCTGTGCCTCCTCGATGATATTGCGGAAAGCTTCCTTATCGCCTACATAGGCAACGACATCGCTCAGGAAGTCAAGAGGATAAGCGGCCAGAGCCTCGTCGATGGCCACGTCAAGGAGTGCCTTGTCAGGATCGGACGATACCTCACCATAGTAGTAGAGCATCAGGTTATCCATAGCAATCCAGTTAGCTGGCATCTTGGCCTCAGCACTACCTACGACACGCAGACCCAGGGTCATGTCACCACCAGTATGGATGAAGGTGAACTCGAAGTGCTCAGGAGCACCGTTTCTTGTAGCCATAGAGGTCTTGTAGGTCTTTCCGTCCTCAGAAGCCTGAGCATACAGCTCAACGTCATCGGGCAGACCATCGGTGTTGTCAGGATCATTGATACGGCCCTGGTTGTTGGCAATCACGTCAACGGCCAGTGTGTACTTACCTGCGGGCAGTGAAGGAACGGTCTGAGTGATAGAGCCATCGCCCAGGAAGTTGGGAGAACTGGTATCCTTCCAAGCCTCGATGAAGCCTTCAATCTTCACATCACCATTGGTATAGCTAGCGCTCTGGTAACCGATGTTGGTAGCTTCCTTCGAACCACCGGTATAGGTGATATCCCAGCCATCAGCATTGCCGGCAGAGAAGTCATTGTTCTCCAGCACGCCAGAGACGTCATTCTTCTCACCCTGCACGATGTTCTCGAAGTAAACGGCAATCTCTGCGAAGCGTCCCTTCTCATAAGCCGACTTGGCGGCAGCCTGCAACTGCTCCAGCGTGCTGCTGGTGTTGTTGTAGACAGCAAACTCATCAGCCAGTGTGGCAGCGGCGACGCCCTGCTCCATAGCCCACTCGATCTGAGTCTTCAGATTCATAGCGGCCTCATAGATCTGTCCCTTTGGCAGATACTCCTCGTAGGCAGCCTCAGTAACGAACTGCCAGTCAACCTTTGCTGTTGGGTCATAGCCCAGGTCGACACGAGGATTGATGGTGGTACCCTCAGCCTCGCTATCAACACCGAACCAGTATTCGCCATTGTAGTCAGGGTTCAGGTCACCACCCTTGATACGGTAGTTCTTGTTGCCCTGTGACACAATCTCCCAATAGTAGTTGGCCTGTGATCCCAGGTCGACATAAGCCTGTGTCTCACTGTCGATGAACAGCTGTTTCCAGGCATTCTTAGCCAGCGAGAAGTCCCAGATAAATACCGTCTGGTTGTCCCAGACTGTATCGATTAAATACTTTGCAACGGCTACCTTCAAGCCCGTTGTACCAATACTTGCCTGTGTTCCCCAGGCATTGCCCTCTGTAAAGAAAGCACTTGCACCCACATTGTACAGATAGTAAGCGGTGGTATCACCCTCCTCGGCAAAAGTAGAATACTCAAACGTTTCTACCGTTGCGGGAACGGGCTTTACCCACGTTGCCGTGAACGACTGTGCGAAAGCGACAGCACTCGTCAACATGGTTGCGACAATGAGAAGAGATCTCTTCATAAGCGTTGATTTTAAAAAGTTAGTAAATAATAGGTATACAAATTTGTCTCTTTTTTATTGGCTAATGTCTCATTCATGTCTTTTAAGGGGCATTTTGACACTTTATGGCCGCAATCGGTGCAAAGATAATCAAAATTTTAATAAGTCGTATCATTTTTGGAAGATTTTTCTTCAAATTTCGAAAAAAGTCAAAAAGTACCCACAAGAAACGTCTTACGCGTACATTATAATATATAAGAGGTGACTATGACGCAAGAAATGGTATTATGATGATTTCAGTTGCCTGCGTACTTCCCTGCGTGCCTGTCCAAGGCGATACTCCACCGCCTTGTAGTCTTGTTGCAAGACTCTGGCGATTTCTGAGACACGCATGCCATCATAGAGATGCAGGCGATAAGCCTCGGCACATGTCAGTGGCATACGGCTGAGGCAATGGTCTATGCGGTGCATGATGTCGTGGGCATAGACAACGGGTTCCACTTCGTAGCCTTCCGACCCTGCATAGCGTGCATGGGCCTCGTAGGCACGTTGGTAGTAAAGATGCCGGAAGTGGTCGGCAACCATATTGCGGGCCATCGTAGTGGCCAGACTGCCTATGGTATCGGCAGCTATGGGACGCTGGCCTTGCAACAGCCGCAGGAAGAGCTCCTGCACCATATCCTCGGCCTGCTCGCCATGGCTCGCACCAAGACGGCTGCCCACAAACTGGAGCAGCTCGTCGCGATGCTGGCGATAGTATTGTTCTATTATCTCCTGATTACTCATTAACAACGGGTTCAATAGTTCCATCCTCACGATAGAACAGGCGCTGTACTTTCAGTGAACGCAGATGGGTGACGCCATCCGAGGGCACACAGTCGTGGTAGAACAGATACCACTGTCCGCGATACTCCACGATGCAGTGGTGGGTGGTCCATCCTACTACTGGCTCGAGGAGAACGCCCTGATAGGTGAAGGGTCCATAGGGTGTCTCGCCAATGGCATAGCAGAGATAGTGGCTGTCGCCTGTCGAATAGCTGAAATAGTACTTGCCACGGTACTTGTGCATCCACGATGCCTCGAAGAAGCGGTGGGGATCGCCAGCCTTCAGGGGCTGTCCCTCCTTGTCGACGATGACCACTGGGCGTGGTGCCTCTGAGAACTGCAGCAGGTCGTCGCTCATCCTGGCCACGAAGCTATGCAGGGCAGGAGCGTCTGGCGTGGTGAACAGCTGTGTCTTCCTGTCGCCGGCAGGTCCCAGGTCTATGCCTTCCTGCTGCAGCTGCGATGGTGCTGCGTACCACTGCAGCTGTCCGCCCCACAGTCCGCCGAAGTAGCAATATACCTGTCCGTCATCGTCCTTGAACGTACAGGGATCGATGCTGAACGAGCCACGGATGGGATGCTCCTGTGCGATGAACGGTCCTTCCGGCTGCTCGGCGATGGCCACACCCAGGTGGAACACGCCATTATAGTCCTTGGCCGAGAAGATGAGATAGTACTTGCCGTCTTTCTCCACGACGTCGCTGTCCCACATCTGCTTCTCTGCCCAGGGCACCTGGTCCTGGTCTAGGATGACGCCATGGTCGGTGGCGGGATCGGTCTCCACATTGTCGAAGGAGAGCACGTGGTAGTCGCGCATCTGGAAGTGACCGCCATCATCATCGAAGGCAGCACCCGTCTCACGGTCGTGCGAGGGATAGATGTACAACTTGCCGTTAAACACATGTGCCGATGGGTCGGCCATGTAGTCGCTGGGGAATAGATACCTTGCTTTCATAATTATTTGCTTTTATTTCTGTTGCCGATTATAGTCTTCGAAACGCTCATCACTCATACAGCTTGATGATTTTCTCCACCACGGGCTTGGCCTTATACTGACGGTCGAACAGCAGCGGATAGTTGGTACGTCCGGCAATAGGCCAGCCATTGAGCCACGACCCGCCGTCGCTGACGCCCCACAGGTTGATGCGCGAGATCTGCGAGCGATGTCTGTAATAGATGGTGAACAGGTCCATCCATCGCATTTCCAGCTCCTTCTCCTTGGCGGCAGGCAGTCCGTTTGCATAGGGGTTGTATTTCTGCTGGAACTCGTAGTTCTGTTCTACCGATGCTCCGCCAAAGCCTTCTGGGTTGGGCAGCACATTGATGTCGAGCTCGGTCATCATCACCTTCACGCCACAGGCAGCAAAGGCATCGATGCTCTTCTCATACTCCACCAGATTGGGATAGTCCAGTCCGTTGTGACTCTGCATGCCTACCGCGTCTATGCGCAGCCCTTTCGCCTTCAGGTTCCTCACCAGTCGGCAGACAGCCTCACGCTTGGCCTGCCCAGACATGGAATAGTCGTTGTAGTAGAGCTCTGCTTCCGGATCGGCCTCATGGGCGGCACGGAAGGCAATCTCTATGAACTCCTCGCCCAGCAGGTTGTAGAATGGTGACTTGCGGAAGGAGCCGTCGTCCTCGATGGCCTCGTTGACCACGTCCCAGCCGTGCACCTGCCCCTTAAAGTGGCCCACCACGGTCTTGATATGCTTGATGATACGCTCCTTCAGCACCTCTTTCGAGGCAGGACTGGCGGCATAGCCATTGGTGAACCACCAGTCGGGAGCCTGCGAGTGCCACACCAGACAGTGGCCAAGCGTTTTCAGATGATGGCGCTGGCAATAGCCGACGAACTTGTCTGCCACACGGAAGTCGAAGATGCCCTCTGCGGGAGCCAGCACCTCGCTCTTCATGCAGTTCTCTGCCACGGCACAGTTGAAATGCTGATCCATCACGGCATCGGCCTCTGGCACCTGACCGTCGCTCTGCCACTGGTTGATAGCGGCACCTATCAGGCAATACTTGCCAATGGCATCCTTCAGGCCCTTCTGGGCATTCAGGCCACCGGTGCCCAATACCAGCATCAGGGCCACTACACATATTTTATTTATAGCATGCTTCACCATACACCGATTTCTATTTGCTTGCACGTTCCTCTATCTCCTTGTTGATCTGGTCTAGTCTCTCGTCGGTCAGAGGATACTTATAGATGAGGTATCCTACGACAATCAGAAGAAGGGCGGGAATAACACAAGTGAATACCAGAATGGCATTCTGTGCAATGTCAGAATAATTAGCCAGCTTGGTATAATAAGCATTTACTGGAGCACTGATAAAGGATGCTAGAAACACCACTACAAAAATGCTCAGTACCAACTGAAGGCATTTGTTTGCCTTGAACTCCTGCCACATCTCGCCAAAGGAAACAGGTTTCTCTGGGGTCGTAGTAATATTTTCCTTGCTGCCCAAGAAGCAAAGCATCAGCAAGACAAAACCGACGAGAGCAAACACGCAAGTAACAATAAACCAGGCACTGGGAGCGGTAGGCAAAGCTGACTCTTCACTGGCAAAATTAAAACCTATCCAACCCATCACCAAAGGAGTAATCCAACCGGCTATGGAGAAACCAGCCTTGAAAGCCACACCAGCAAGAGCATTCACTGTAGCTGCTGGTCTGTTTCCTGTGCGATACTCTGCTTCAGTAATGACTTCAGGAACCAACGCCCACATCAGAGAACCTACTAGCAGTCCAACACCTGTCATGACCTTTGCTATTTGCACAAGAGTATTGAGATTTACGACATCGAAGAATTTTCCTATGCAGAACAACATGGCAAAACCAACAAAGCCAATGGAGAGAAGTGTATAGTAAAGGCCCTTCTTGCCCAGCCATCTCTTCAGCAATGGAAGAGAAGGTAAAATAACGAAAGCGGGAATAGTACCAATAGCCATAAATGTGGCCTGATTCCAGTCAATGGCCGTATGAACACACATAGCAAGTCCGATGGGAAATCCTGCCTGCACAACGATCTGCCCGATATTTGCGCATACCATTCGCGTAGAGGTGAGGATAAGCACTTCGTCATTGTCACGAGTCATACTGGCCATAATGGAACCATAGGGAATATTGACAACAGAATAAATCATACTCAAGGCGGTGTAGCTGACCGTAGCATAGACAATCTTCGCTGTCATGCCCCATTCAGCTACCACAGGAAGCATCAGCAAGCAGGCAGCCGCAGTCAGGGGAATTCCACCATACAAAAGGTATGTCCGATACTTTCCTAACTTGGGGTTGCGGTTGTCGATATAGCGCCCGACTACAGGGCTCCAAAAACAGTCAATAAGTCGGACTGTAAGAATCAGACCACTAACAAATGCTGGATTTAAATTCAAGACTGTTGTCAGGTAAATCATGAGGTAACATGCAACAGTCTGGAAAATCAAGTTCTGTGCCAGGTCACCAGAGCCGAAGCCGATACGCTGGAGCCAGCTGAGTTTGTAGAAGCCCTTGGCCTCTGTCGTAGCTACATTTTGTGCCATTTTCGTAAAAGATGTTTGTTCTGTTGGGTAATATTTTCTGCAAAGATAATACTTTTTTATGTAAACACACGAGTCGGTTTGTTGCAGATTAGTTTGTTTTTGTTTCATTTTCACATTTTGATACAAAAAAAAGCGATTCCATCGATAAATTTGATTAATTTTGCAACACAAACTTATCAAAATCATGAAACAGAGATTTGCGATCGTCATCATCATCATCATGTGCCTCACGGGCGCTAACGCCAAGGTCAGAATGCCACAGCTGTTCCAGGACGGCATGGTGCTACAAAGGGGCGTCGACATCCCGGTATGGGGATGGGCTGACAAGGGAGAGAACATACGGGCAGAGATACAAAACATCAAGGGCAAGGTGCTCAGTACGGCCAATGCCGTGGCCGACAGCAAAGGACGATGGACACTACGGCTGCCACATAGGAAGCTGAAGACGGGAGGACCTTACAGGCTCGTCATCACCGCCATGCCATCCGCACACCAAGTAGTCATCAACCAGGTGCTCATCGGCGACGTATGGCTATGCTCTGGACAGTCAAACATCGATGTCACCATCGAGAGAGTCTATCCGTGGTACACCAGCGAGATAGACAGCTATGACAACAATATGGTGAGGCTGTTTCGAGTGCAGAACGAGACCAGCACCAGCGGACCAAAAGACGACATACGGCCGACCGCCATCAACTGGAAACCGCTCAACAAGCAGAATGCATGGCTCTTCTCGGCCGTGGGATACTTCCTCGGAAAGCGAATGCAGCAGCATACTGACGTGCCACAGGGCATCATCGTCAACAGCTGGGGAGGAACACCCATCGAGGCATGGATCAGCGCCGACTCGCTGCAGCACGACTTTCCGATGATGGTGGAGAAAACACGACTGTACGACAACAGCGACTTCGTAAAGGCACAGCAACAGGCCAACCAACTCGCCGACCAGCGATGGAACCTACTGCTCGACCAGAACGACCCGGGAATGAAGCAAGGACAAGACGGACCGCTCTTCACATCATTATATTACGACGATGCGCAATGGACACCTGTCACCCAGGGGGAATGGGGATGGCGTGGAGTGGGCAGTATATGGCTCAGACAACATGTCACCATCGACAAGGCTCATGCAGGACTGCCCGCACGACTGCTGCTGGGCACACTCTTCGATGCCGACCGCACATACCTCAACGGCAAGGAGATTGGACGAACATACTACCAGTATCCACCACGCAGATACGACATCCCCGAGGGACTGCTGCGAGAGGGGGACAACGTCATCACCATACGATTCATCAACAAGTACGGAACGGCACATTTCATCAAGGAGAAGGCATACCTGCTGGCCTTTGGCGACGACCGACAGAGCCTGAACCCACTGCCAAAGGATATCATACCGCTCAGGGAACAGTGGCTGCAGCACAGCGGCACACAGATGCCCAGCTGTCCCAGTGGCGACGTCTCACTGCAGAATATGCCCACAACACTCTACAATGCCGTACTGCATCCGCTGGCACCCTATGCACTCGCTGGCGTCGTGTGGTATCAGGGAGAGTCGAACACGGGCAATGCCGGCACCTATGCCACCATGCTGAGAAAGCTCATGGGCGAGTGGCGACAGCTGTTCCAACAGCCACAGCTGCCATTCGTCATCGTACAACTGGCCAACTATATGGCTTGCGTACCACAGCCACAGAACACCGGATGGAGCCAGGTGAGAGAAGCACAACGCACTGTGGCAGAGGAAGATGAATATGCCGAGAGCGTGGTCAATATCGACCTGGGAGAGACCGTCGACATACATCCCCTGCGCAAGAAAGAGGTGGCAGAGCGAATAGCACTTTGCTTCGACAGACTGGCATACGGAAAGCAGGTGACGCTCTTCCCAAAGGTCATCAGCCACGAGATAAAGGATGGCAACGTCATACTGACACTCGACCAACCCATGCACGACGGACAGCTGAAATATTTCGAACTCGCTGGCAGCGACGGGCGGTTCCAGAACGTGGAAGCAACAGCCACCGGCACCACCATCATCGTCAGCGCACCCATGTCCAGGCCCGCCACCATGCGCTACGCATGGAAGGACAACCCACTGGGAGCCAATGCCTACGGCCTCAACGAGCTGCCACTGTCACCATTTGAACTCAAGCTAGAATAGCGGGCTCATCCTCGCTCATCCTCCTCACCACAGGCTGTGCGATTTTCCCCCTTTCACTTTTTCCATTTTTCCCTTTTCCATTTTTCATTTTCGCTCGAGCTTGTCTCGCTTTTACAAAGCGAAGCGACTAAAAAAACATTTTGCAAAAACACCAAATTTCCCCTTTTCCCTTTTCCCTTTTTCATTTTCGCTCGAGCTTGTCTCGCTTTTACAAAGCGAAGCGACTAAAAGTAATCGGCTTGCCGCTTTTACAAAGCGAAGCGACTAAAAGTAATCGGCTTGCCGCTTTTACAAAGCAAAGCGACTAAAAGAACATATGGTAAATGAAACTGCGTAACTGTGTAACTGCGTAACACCGTGAACACGCAGTCATTCTTCTTTTCTTTACATTTGACTTCGTCGAATTCCTCCTTTAGAGACAACCTTTTCAGTATAACAAGTCCGCTCGACCTTGGTCGCTTGGCTCGTCCAAGAACTATTCCCCAAGTTTACACAACGCAGTTACACAGTTACGCAGTTACGCAGTTGCATAAGGTGAAATTGGAGTGTG